>NZ_JCAMOP010000042.1:0-79722 GCF_059512345.1 Bradyrhizobium sp. Unk1 | reverse complement strand
CTTGGTGAGGCCGCTCCAGATTGTAGACCGGCCGCCAGGCGTCGAAGGCGCGCTGGACTTCCGGGAGAGTTCGGAAGTCTTAGCTCACACGCTCATCGACATCGACGAGCCGGCGGCCGCTGAGGGGCCTTGCCCCTGCCCGCCTTGCCGCTGCATCAACTGCGCGAACAGATCGTAGGCCGAATTGCGAGAGGAGCTGGAGGCGCCCGGGACCGTCGTCGACATCTTGAAGCCGTCGGCATAGGTGACGGTGGTGGTGGTCGAGCCGTCGGCGGCGATCGTCGTGGTCGAGGTCGATCCGCCGCTCGCCTTAGAGGCGGAATCCGATCCGTCGCCGGAGCCGCCGGCACCGTGGGCATGCTGGCCGTGATGGCCGCTCTTCAGTGCCTTCGACATCTCATCCAGGCTGACGCTGCCGTCGGAATTCGTATCCATCTTCGAGAACACGTCGTCGGCCTGCGCGAGGTTGGTGCCGCCGGCCCCCAGCGCGTTCTCGAATTCGGACTTGGTGATCTTGCCGTCGCCGTCCCCGTCGATCTGGGAGAACAGGTCCTTCAGCGCGGCGTCGCGGCTCGTCGGGGTCGAAGACGTCGAGCTCGAGCCGGCCGTGCTGCCGGTGCTGCTGGACGACTGGCTCTGCGCGGCGAACAGCGCGTTCATCGTCTCCGGCGAGATCTGCGGAGTTTTGCCCGCATTGACCGACGAGGTCGCGCCGCTGGTCGTGCTGCTGCCGCTGTCGATCGCGAACGGATTGGTCGGCGCGCTCTGCGAAGACCCCGTCTTCTGGGTCGACGAGGACGATTTCGAGTTCGTCAGCGACTGGATCGCGTCGAGCGCGCTCGATACGGCACCAAGGGCAAACAACATTGCACAACTCCAACGATGCGGCACGCCGCAGCCAATGTTCTGTCGGTGACGTCAGCAAGCGTCGTGCCAGCGCAAAAAGCTCAATGAAATCCGCCTTCGCGACGCCTGGCGCGGCCCGGGAACACCGGCAATTCATGCCGGTCGCGGCAGAAATTTCCGCCCACAGGAAGCACACCACCCCTGCATTGCCCGGCGGAGAGGCCCATGTTAGGCGAGCATCATCTTTCACGGCCGCCACGGGACACCGCGCCATGACCCAAGCCTTCACTCCCCGCCCCCTGGCCATCGCGCCCTCGATCCTCGCCTCGGACTTCTCCAAGCTCGGCGAAGAGGTGCGCGCGGTGGACGCGGCCGGCGCCGATTGGATCCATCTCGACGTGATGGACGGTCATTTCGTTCCCAACATCTCCTACGGCCCCGACGTCATCAAGGCGATGCGCCCGCACACCAAGAAGATATTCGACGCGCATCTGATGATCTCGCCCTGCGACCCCTATCTCGAGGCCTTCGCCAAAGCCGGCTGTGACCACATCACCGTGCATGCAGAAGCCGGTCCCCATCTGCACCGCTCGCTCCAGGCGATCCGCGCGCTCGGCAAGAAGGCCGGCGTCTCGCTCAATCCGGGCACGCCGATCAGCGTGCTCGAATACGTCATCGACCTCGTCGACCTCGTGCTGGTGATGTCGGTCAATCCGGGCTTCGGTGGCCAGGCCTTCATCCCCTCCGCGATCGGCAAGATCCGCGACATCCGCGCGATGACGGCGGGACGGCCGATCGACATCGAGGTCGATGGCGGCGTCGGTCCCGATGTCGCGGGTCCCCTGGCCGCGGCGGGCGCCAACGCCTTCGTCGCCGGCACCTCCGTGTTCAAGGGCGGCACGCAGGAAGCGTACAAGACCAACATCGCCGCGATCCGCAACGCCGCCGCAGGCGCACGCGGCGAAGCGATCTGAAGCGCAAGCAAGACATTCGCTGAAAAGCTGCGGATCTTGCGGGTGTTGCGGCCCGCAATGCCTAAAATTGCAACCTTGATCCGTACTCCTCCGGGCTTCCCTGATTCGTGCAAATCACCGCTAGTGATTCTTGCCTGTTTTCGCGGGAGCACATCATGACGACGACCCTGGTTTGGACTGGCGTGGCGTTGTGGCTTGGTTTCAGTGCGTTTGTTGTGTTTGGCCCATCGGCCGGACCGGCGAGGGTCCCGGCACGTTCGGCCCGCATCGTCCGTCGCGACTGGTACAGGGCCTGAGCCCATGCAGATCGCGCTCGTGAAGCGTCAAGCGAAGCGCAGGTGCCGCATCCCGCGACGCCCGCATCCTGACCTCGACTATTTCTTCGGTCGGCTCGAACGCACCGAAGGCGAGAGGCGCGACGACACCGGGCCCGAGATGGCGGACCCGGACCACCCGCTCCGGTCACCGCGCCGGCATTGAATTCTTTTCTGGACCACGCTCGATGAAACCGCACTGCCCGAACTGCCTGAAGGAAATGACCAAGGCATCCGCGTCGCGTAACCTCTTCAATTGCGAGCCCTGCCGCGAGATCATCCAGTATTTCGGCGGCGGCGCGGATCACGGCGAGCCCGGCCCGCAATTCTGCTGGCCGATCCGCCGCAAGCGCTCCGTCCACGCCGCCCGCGCGGCGTGATCTTTCCTAAAGCGCGATGAGATCGCGCTTTAGGTTCTTGTTTAAGCATGATCTTTTCGGAAAACCGCTTCGCACTTTTCCGGATCATGCTTTAGCCCCACACGACGCCGGCGTCTGGTTTCGCCGAAGCCATCCGCGGCGGCCGCACCACGGTGACGGTGCAGGCCGCCTCCGAGGCCACCTTGGCCGAGACGCTGCCGAGCAGCGTGCGGCGGAACGAGCTCTGTCGTGCGCCGATGATGACGTGGTCGACCTGATTGACCTCGGCGAATTCCAGCAGCGCCGCGGCGGGGTCGACGGCCTCCAGCACGTGAACCGACAGCCGGCTCTCATCCAGCTTGAGCGGCGTCGCCCAATGCCGGAGCGCGACCAGGCGGTCGATATGCTTGTTGGAGCCCTGCTCGTCGAGCCTCCGGTCGATCGCGATGCGGTTGAGCTTGAGCACGTTGACGCAGGCAAGCCGCGCCGAAGGCAGCGTCGCGAGAATGCGCTCGGTCGTCACGCGCAGCGCCTCGTTCAGCTCGCCCGCGCCTTCCACCGTGTCGAGCGCGACCGCGAGGATCGGGCTGGAGGCGATTTGCGCGGCCACGTCCGATTTCGCGCGTGGCGCCATGACGCCCAGGTTGAAGCGCCGCCGCCAGGCGACGCTCAAGGGGTCGCGCTTCAGCCGTTCCGAACGAGCAGTGAGCTTGACCTGTTCCGGATGAGCGAGATCGAAGGCGAGCTGGGACGCGGTCGGATAGCGCCACACCGGCTCGATCGCGAGACAGCGCAGCACCACCTCCTGAAGCCAGGGCGGATAGTCCGCGCGCAATTCGCGCGGCGGATGCGGATCGCGCCACAGCCGGCGACGCATCGCGCGCAGCGTCTCGCCCTCGCCGAAGGGACGCTCGCCGGTGGTGAAGAAATAGAGCAGCACACCCAGCGAAAACAGATCGCTGCGCGGATCGTCGCGTACCCCCAACAGCCGCTCGGGCGCCATGTAGGGCGCGGTGCCGTAAGGCAGGCGGAATTCTTCCTGCAACAGGTCGGGCAGATGGTTGTGGTGCGACAGGCCGTAATCGATCAGGACCGCCTCGCCGCTATCGCGGAACATGATGCTGCTCGGCTTGATGTCGTGATGGATCACGTTCTGCCGGTGCAGATCGGCCAGCGCGGCGGCGATCTTTGCGACGAGCTGCCGCGCCTCCTCGTACGGGAGCGGCAGGTCGGGCAGCCGCTTGTAGAGCGTGGTCCCGGGAATGCGCTCGATCACGGCGTAGGCCTGGTGCGCGAAGTCGCCGGTGCCGAAACACGAGGGCACGTGCGGCCCGGCGAGCCGCGGCAAGATCATCATCTCCATCTCGAACGAGACGATCGCGGCGGGGTCCTCGCCCTCCGACACCCGCGGAATCTTCATCAGCAGCGGCACGTCGATGCCGGGATGGGTGACGGTCCACAGCGTCGCCATGCCGCCGGCATGGACGCATTCGCCGATGGTGTAGCCGTCAATCTCGGCGCCTGATTTGACCAGGGGTTGCGGCATCGGCCTCTAGCGTCCCTGCAACAGCCGGTCGGCGAGCCAGGGCGGCAGGCCGTTCTCGCGAATCTTGTTCGCCGCGCTCGCGATGTCGTAGGGCGCGCGGCAATAGGTGATCTGGCACGACACGGTGTCGAACAGCACGAAGGCTGCGGATGGATCGCCATCGCGAGGCTGGCCGACCGACCCGAGCACGACCAGCCATTGCCGCCCGCGCAAGAGCGGCACGGAAACATCAGTCTTGGGCACGAGGCTCGTCATCTTCGCCGTCACCGACATCGAATAGAGCGCCGGGCGATGGATGTGGCCGCAGAAGGTGACATGGGCGGGCGTCGATATCAGGCTCTTGGCGGCATCCGCCGTCGAACGGACATAGTGCCAGCGCTGCGGGCTCGAGGCTTCCGAGTGGACGTAAAGGCGCTCCTTCTCATCCACCAGCATCGGCAGCTCGGCGAGGAACCGCCGTTGCGCGACGTCGAGCCGCCCGCGCGTCCATTCGATCGCGATCTGCGCCTCCGCATTCATGGCTTCGGTCGTGGTGTTGACCGCCTCGTCATGATTGCCGCGGACGGCGATGGCGCCCTCCCGGACCAGACCCATCACGGTATCCACGACCCATTCCGGATCGGCGCCATAGCCGACGAAATCGCCGAGCAGGACAAACCGCTCCGCGCCCTTCGCGCGGGCAAGCTTCAGGCAGGCCTCGAACGCCTGCCGGTTGCCGTGGATATCCGAGAAGACAGCGAGAAGCACGCACCCTCCACCCCAAAGGTCTTATCGGAAGCCGATAAGGCCAAATTGAGAGACGTCAAGAAGATGCGCCAGTGCGGGTGCGTTTTCCAGCTTGCCCCTGTCGCGATGGTGAAGAGCCTATTGCTCGTCCTTCGGCGGCATCCTGGGCGGCGGAATCGGGGTGAACACCGCGCCTTGCGCGCCGGCGGGTGGTGCCAGGAATTCGCCGGTCGAGGAATCGCCGCCGCTGGTCTCCAGAATGGTCTTGGGCGTCACATATTCCCGGACCATGTCGATGAGGCTGCCATCGCCGCCGCCGAAATCGGCGGCGCGGCCGCCTTGCGGATGTCCCAGCGCGATTTCGTTCTCCGCCGCATGGGTCTTGTCGGCCAGCCTGTCATTGTAGGGTACACGAAAGGCGCGCGGGATGCCGCTCGGGCGATTGTCCTCGTCGAGCTGCTCGACCCAGAGATAGATCGAGCCGGGATCGCCTTCCAGCGAATGCGGCTCGACGATGCGGGCCTTCAGCAGCTTGAAGGTGGCGGGCAGCCGGTCGGCGCTGGCCCAGCCGAGCAGCCCGCGCATCTCGGTGAAGCTGACGACATAGAAGGCGCTGGTCACGACCACCGCAACCGCCTTCAGCGCCCAGTGCAGCCGCGCATAGACCAGCACGACCAGCAGCAGCGCGCCGATAACGGCGTAGGCCACCGACAGCGTGAGGATGACCGTCTGCAGGCTAGTCACGGCGCACCCTCACAGCGTTCTTGCTCACCCCCGTCCGCGGGTCGAGATCGGCGCCGTTGCGCCAGCTGCTGCGGAACGTCTCCAGCAGCGATTTCGGCCGCTGGTCCACATTGACCACTTTGCCCTCGGCATCGAGCCGGAACCGCACCGCGGTCTTCTCGTCGCCGGTGTGATCGAGCGTGAATTTATTGTCGAAAACCACCTGCGCGGTCGGATTGAGCTTCTGCACCTTCACATTGGCCTGGACCGGTTCGCCGGTCGTTGCCACGAAATGCGAGACATTCACGGTGTATTCGCCGGCGACGATGCCGCGGACGGTGACGATCTCCTCGCGGATTGGCGAGGCGATCTTCTTGCCGTTGACCATGATGAAGTCGTTGGCCCCGCCACGGTCGTCGCGATCGAGCGTGAGGAAGCCGGCTTCGCGGTGGCGATACCAGGCGATGTTGCCGGCGGGATCCTGCACGAACAGGTCGAGATCGTCTGGATGGCTGTCCGGCCAGTCCAGCGTGATCATGAACTCGGCCTTGGAATCGATCTTGCCGTCCTTGGCATCGGGCGACACCGCGAGGAGCGCGAGGAAGAACAGGAAGGCGATCACCTGGAGCGCCTTGAACAGCATTACGCCGAGCGGATCGAAAGGCTCCTCGCGCGGATAGAGACCGAAATCATCCATCATGACGCGGTTCCAGCGCCTTTGCGCTCCAGCACCGGCGTCACATAGGTCTCGGTCAGTACCACGGCGTCCGAGAACACCCGCTGGGTCGCGGCATCCAGCATGTAATACTGGATGCGGACCAGGATCGAGCCGACGAGGCCCGCCAGCGTGGTGTACATCGCGACCGCCATGCCGTCGCTCATCAGCCCCATCGAGGAGCGCATCGCGACCTTGTCGGCGGCATCCAGCCCCGCGATCGGCGCCAGCATGATGATGAAGCCGATGATGGTGCCGAGCAGGCCGAGCTTCATCAGCGTGTCCGAGACGAAGGCACCGAAGCCGTTGGAGCCGCGCAGCCGGTCGGCCAGCGTTCGCAGCAGCAGCGTCTGGTCGACCGCCCGGTAGTCCTGCGCGGACGCTTTCGTCACGAGGCTCTCGATGTGGTCCCGCACCAGCCCGCGCGGCAGCGCGGCCGCGCTGCCGTCGAGCACCTTGCTGCCCCCGGGCGCCGCGAGCACCGCCCGGCAGCGCCGCGCCGCCGCGCCTTCACGGGCGATGGCCCGTGTCCGCAGGAAGCAGTGGCCGCAGGTGACGACATAGAGCAGCGCGATCACGCTGGAAATGTAGGTGCGATCCGAGGTCAGCATCAGACGGATCAGGCCGAAGCGCCACAGCAGCACGACGGCGAAGATCGACAGCCCGGTGAAGATCATCCAGAACAGCAGCGCGCTGCGCTCGGAAGGATCGGCTGCAGACCCCGCGATCGGTCCAATCGTCATCGAACTCATGCTGCACTGCTCCTGGCTTGCAGGGTTTGGCCTGCAACGATTCCACCCCGATTAGATCAAAGCCGCCGCGCGCGGTCCAAAGAGCCATGCCCAATCCAGCTTGGGAAATTTGCCCGAGCTGCAGTCCGGCCCAAACCCCGCAATTGGCAAGGCGCGGCGGCGTTGTTAGGCTGACCTTACCAAACGTTGAGGGTGATCGCATGCGCCTCGTGCTTCAGCTTGTCGCCCGTCTGCTTCTCATCGTCGCGCTCTGCCTTGGCGCTGCGACCGTCTGGGCCACGTTCGACGCCTATCGCAGCGTCGACCGGGCGACCGCGGCCTCGGCGCAGCGGGTCGCGCAGGCGCTTCAGGCCCTGTACTGGCACGAGTTCTTGTTGCGCAGCAGCAGAACGCGCGAGCAGCTCTTGCCGGTTCCGGAGTGGCGCACCCTGGAGACGATGAAGCTGATCTCGCCCGGCGTCTGCGTCGAGTTCCAGCCGGCCATCGCATTCGAAAGACCGCTCTGCGGCCAGAGCGCGGGGCTCGGCAAGACGCCGCCGCACTGGTTCACCGCGATCGTACCGATCTTCCTCGGCAGCCACGCCGAAGTGATAAGGCCGGTCAGTCCCCGCGCGGCAGCCGCCGGAACGGTCGTCGCGACGCCGGATGCCGCAGCGGCCATCTCGCTTGCCTGGGAGTATCTCCTCAACGTGGTCGATGTCGCGCTGCTGATGGCGGCGGCGATCGCACTGCTGGCGTCGCTCGCCATCGCACACGCGCTGGCGCCGGCGCGCACCATCGTCACCGCGCTCCAGCGCATGGCGCGGGGCCAGTATCGCACGAAACTGCCGCGCTTCCGCTCCATGGAGCTGGCGATGATCGGCAGCGCCGTCGGCGAGCTCGGCGGCCGGCTGGAGGAAGCCACCGAACAGCGCGCGGCGCTGACAAGGCGGCTGATCGAGATCCGTGACGACGAACGCCGCGCGCTCGCCCGCGAGCTGCACGACGAGTTCGGCCAAAATCTCTCCGCCATCCTCGCCTTCGCCAACACGATCGAGACGGCCAGCGCGAAGGAGAGCAAGGATAACGGAATCGCGCAGGACGCGCGCATGATCTCGCAGGCCACCCATCATCTGATGGCCTCGCTGCGCGATGCGCTCAAACGCCTGCGCAATCCCCTGCCCGAGGAGCTCGGGCTCGAGGCCAGCCTCGTCAATTTGGTGGACAGCTGGCGCTCGCAAAGCGCAGCGCAGCCGACCATCCGGCTCGATCTCAGGGGCGACCTCACCGACATCAGCGGCCCGGCCGCCACCACCGCCTATCGCGTGGCGCAGGAATGCCTGACCAACGCACTGCGCCACAGCTCGGCGCGTGAGATCTCCTTGCGCATCGAGCGGCGCGCCGGTGACGACGACGCGTTGCTGATCCGTGTCGAGGACGACGGCGGCGGCGATGCCGCACGCGTGGCGCAGTCGACCGGCTTCGGCCTCACCGGCATCCGCGAGCGGGTCGCGGCGGCCGGCGGATCGCTCTCGATCCTGCCTGCGCGAGGAGGCCTCAGCGTCGCCGCCACCATTCCGCTCGCAGCGTGAGGCCGACATGAGCGAGGTTGCGGCAACAGGCATCTCCGTGCTGCTGGTCGACGACCATCCGATCGTGCGGCAAGGCTACCGGCGCGTGCTGGAGAGCCAGGGCGATCTCCATGTCGTGGCGGAGGCCGACAACGCGGCCGATGCCTACGGCGCCTTCAAGGCGCACGACCCTGATGTCGTCTTGCTGGATATCTCGATGCCCGGCGCGAGCGGGCTGGAGGCGATCCGCAACATCCGCGCGCGCAGCCCGCGGGCACGCATCCTCGTCTTCACCATGCACAACGAAGCCGTGCTGGTGAAAGCCGCCTTCAGCGCCGGTGCCAGCGGCTTCGTCACCAAAAGCAGCGAACCCTCCGCGGTCGTCACCGCGATCCGCAGCGTTGCGCGCGGCGAGCGCGCCATGAGCGACGACATCGCGCATATCCTGGCCGAGGACAGCCTGTCGGCGGGCTCGGCGCTGGACCAACTGGGTGAGCGCGAGATCGAGATCCTGCGCCAATTCGCCGGCGGCGCGACGACCGAGCAGATCGCGGCGCATCTCAATCTCAGCGTCAAGACGGTGCAGAACTATCACTATTTGATCAAGACCAAGACCGGCGCGCGCACCGATGCACAGCTCGTGCGGCTGGCAGCGAGCTGCGGGCTGACGCGAATCTAGAGCTTGGCGGCTGGACGCCTATCTGGTTCCGGCCGGCCGCCCCAACGAAGGTCTCCAGTCGCTCTCAGATTGTGCTAGGCTCGATCGTCTTCGAAGCCGCCCTCGTTCCCCCGTTGTATGCCTTGCACGACAACAGGAGACGCTTCCATGAACATCAGGGACAGTCTTCTTGCCGTACTGATCGCCTTCAACGTTGTCGCGATCGGAACCACCGAGAGCGCAGCAGCCGAGGCGAAAGACCAGATCACCATTCTTTATGACGCCTTCGGCACGAATGACGCGATGACAAAGGACTGGGGTTTTTCCGCCCTTGTCGAAGTCGCGGGAAAACGCATGTTGTTCGACACGGGTAACGACCCCGAAATCTTCGCGGCAAACGTGAAGGCCAGGGGTGTCAACCTTTCGGACCTCGACTTTGTCGTTCTTTCGCACCGCCACTCCGATCATATGGCGGGTTTGTCCTACGTCCTGAGCGTCAATCCGACCGTCAAGATCTACGCGCCGAAGGAAGGATTTGGCATCTACGGCTCTTCACTGCCTTCCGGCTTCTTCCGGAAAGACGAGGCCTTGCCGCCGGAGATGCGGTACTACGGAGGTAAGCCCCCAGCGGTGATAAAGTCCGGCTCGGCATGGGCCAACGCAAACTTCGAACTGATCGATCAAACGACCGAGATTGCTCCTGGCATCACGCTGATTTCGCTGATCTCCGACGCGCCCGGGACAAGAGAGCTCAAGGAGCTGTCTTTGGCCGTCAACACCGCAGAAGGCGTAGTCCTTCTGGTCGGTTGTTCGCACCCCGGGATCGAGCGCATTGTCGAAGCGGCGACCGGTATCAATCCCAGGATTCATCTCATCGCAGGCGGATTTCATCTGGTCGTGGCGCCTGACGATGCAATCGCGAAAGTCGTTACCGCTCTGAAGGACAGGTTCAAGGTCGAAGCCGTAGCACCGGGACATTGCACCGGTGAGCCGACTTTTGCCGCGCTCAAGAAGGCGTTCGGCGACAGCTATCTCTATGCCGGCCTCGGCACGTCGATTCCGGTTGGAACGAGTGGGAATGTCCGACGCGGGGGAGGTCCGACGCTTGACGACCTTGCGACATATCGGAAACTGGCCGGGCGCGAAGACCCGTTCGGCATATTGCGGTCGCGCAGCCAGCGGTCGGGATCCGCGCTCTAGCGCGGCGGCGCGCAGTTCGCACCTTTATCCAGCGCTTGAGGCGAGCGGAATGGAACCGACACCGTCGCGCTTTGGTTAGCAGCAGAGTGAAGGAGTTGCGCCATGAGTAAGGCCATCCACCGAACGGTCGTCGATCCTCCGCTCCTCACCGTGGGTGAGCTCATCGACGAACTCTGCCGCTTGCCAGATACGGCCGTCGTCCACTTCCGCTGCCCCGCGCTCGATCAGGAGCTTACATTCTACCGCATTCGGAAGCGGTCGAAGGACGCTGTCGAAATCGCGGTGAACACATATCCGGAGAGCCCGCCGGTTGTCCCATCTTCCAACGGAAGGCAATCGACCCTCTCGCCTCCCCTTCGCGAGGAGGCCCTGCTGCGCAAGGCGAAGGGCTGAATCGGCGGTTGCGCGTTTTGGAGGGAGCGTGTCGGTCTAGGCCGCCTTCAATCCGCGCAGCACCAGCCCCAGGGTGGCATCGACACGGGCGGGCAGATCGGCATCCTTCCACTCGTCGGCATGGGCCGGATGGTGGAAGCGGACGGTGGCATCGAAGATGGCGCGGGCGGTGGCCTTGACGTCGCCCACCTCGAACACGCCCTGCTTCACGCCGTCGGTCAGGATCGACGCGATCTGGTCGATCATGGTATCCTTGTGGCACTTGACGGCGGCGCAGGCCTCGCGCGCCAGCGTCAGATAGGTGTCGAACATCTCGGGATCGTCGAGCACGCGCGAGCGCTTGGCGGCGAACAGCGTGCGCAGCCAGCGGTCGAGCCTGACAGGCGCCGGCCCCTGCTCCTCGGCGATCGCCAGCAACGGCGCATCGATGCGATCCAGCCAGCGCTTGGCGACGGCCTCGCGTAGCGAGGCCTTGCTCGGGAAATGGCGATAGACGCTGCCGTGGCTCACATCGAGCGCACGAGCAACGTCAACCACGGTGGCCTTGGCAAGTCCGTAGCGCCGCAGAACGTCCTCGGTGACTTCGAGGATCCGCTCCGGCGTCAGTACAACGGCTTCATTCATGCCAGCACCTTGTTCCCGTTCAGGGTTCACCCGGCGATGGAGCTGCTTCCGAAGCGCCCGTGCCGGTCGTTTCGGAAAGCTCTCGCCTTAATGAGGCAGTTTTGCAGCCTGCGCCGCGATCTGGCGCGCAACCAGTAAATTGAGCCAATGCCCAATCGTTCCGGTGAAGTTGATGATTTCGGTCGTCATTGTCTTAAGTCTCCATTCGTCCGCGGTCCCCACCGCCGAATTACGTCCCGCGATCCGCAAATGTTTCGGACCTCGGGCTCCCCGGGCGGGTCACCGCGGGACGCCCAATCGGAGCGTCCGAGAACGGATATACACGTCTCGCTGACAGATTTCAATATCTGTCAGTCAATGATCCGTGATTGACAGTTAATTTTTGTGGGCGGCGTCTCCTCAGCCTGGGCTAGTTCCGGGGGCGGTGGATAGCTCGCCGATCCCCCTCGCCCGGGGTCCAGATCGTTTGTTTCGCCCTGCCCGCTCTGCTAAATCACGGCGTAAAAAGCATTTTGGCCGGTCGCCGCCCCCCTTGGGCCGCCCGCCCACCTTCCTGGAGCAGTCTGATGATCCCCCGCTATACCCGCCCGGAAATGGCCTCGATCTGGGAGCCGCAGACCCGGTTCAAGATCTGGTTCGAGATCGAGGCGCACGCGGCGGACGCCCTCGCCGAGCTCGGAACGATCCCCAAGGAGGCCGCCAAAACGGTCTGGGCCAAGGCCAAGGACGCCACTTTCGACGTCGCCCGCATCGATGAGATCGAGCGCGAGACCAAGCACGACGTCATCGCCTTCCTGACCCACCTTGCCGAAATCGTCGGCCCCGAGGCGCGCTTCGTACACCAGGGCATGACGTCCTCGGACGTGCTCGACACCTGCCTCAACGTCCAGCTCACCCGCGCCGCCGACCTCCTGCTCGCCGATCTCGACAAGGTGCTGGCCGCGCTGAAGAAGCGCGCCTTCGAGCACAAGATGACGCCGACCATCGGCCGCAGCCACGGCATCCACGCCGAGCCGGTCACCTTCGGCCTCAAGCTCGCTTATGCCTATGCCGAATTCTCGCGCGCCAAGGAGCGCCTGATCGCGGCGCGCAAGGAAGTTGCGACCTGCGCCATCTCCGGCGCCGTCGGCACCTTCGCGCAGATCGACCCGCGCGTCGAAGAGCACGTCGCCAAGGCGATGGGCCTCGTCCCCGAGCCGATCTCCACTCAGGTCATCCCGCGCGACCGCCACGCGATGTATTTCTCGACGCTTGGCGTGATCGCCTCCTCGGTCGAGCGCCTTGCCGTGGAGATCCGCCACATGCAGCGCACCGAGGTGCTGGAGGCCGAAGAGTTCTTCTCGGAAGGCCAGAAGGGCTCGTCTGCGATGCCGCACAAGCGCAACCCGGTGCTGTCGGAAAACCTCACCGGCCTCTCCCGCATGGTCCGCGCCTATGTGACCCCGGCCCTGGAGAACGTCGTGCTCTGGCACGAGCGCGACATCTCGCACTCCTCCGCCGAGCGCATGATGGGCCCGGATGCGACCGTGACGCTCGACTTCGCGCTGGTGCGCCTCGCCGGCCTGATCGACAAGCTGCTGGTGTACCCCGCCAACATGCAGAAGAACCTCGACCGCCTCGGCGGCCTCGTGCATTCGCAGCGCGTGCTGCTGGCGCTGACCCAGAAGGGCGCAAGCCGCGAGGACGCCTACAAGCTGGTGCAGCGCAACGCGATGCCGGTCTGGCGTGGCGAAGGCGACTTCCTCCAGCTCCTGAAGAAGGACACTGAAGTGAAGAAGTATCTCACCGACGCCGAGATCGAGGAGCAGTTCGACCTCGGCTACCACCTCAAGCATGTCGACACGATCTTCAAGCGCGTGTTCGGCGAGAGCTGAGCGCGCGTCCGCAGAAGCTGCCGGGTGGTTAGCCGCAAGCATCACCCACCATTCCTCGTGACACGGCGGTGGGTTACGCTACGCTGACCCACCCCACGAACAAGAAACGGATCCCCTCATGCCCATCGTCAATCGCGTTGCCGCCCTCTCCCGACGAAATGGCCGCCTGGCGCCATGACTTCCATGAGAACCCGGAGCTGCTCTACGAGGTCCATCGCACCGCCGGCATCGTCGCCGATCGCTTGCGCGAATTCGGCTGCGACGAGGTGGTGACCGGCATCGGCCGCACCGGCGTCGTCGGCGTGATCCGCGGCCGCAAGTCTGCCTCCGGCAAGACCATCGGGCTGCGTGCCGACATGGACGCGCTGCCGATCATGGAGACGTCGGGCGTCGCCTACGCCTCCAAGGTCCCCGGCAAGATGCACGCCTGCGGCCATGACGGCCACACCGCCATGCTGCTCGGTGCCGCCAAATATCTCGCCGAGACGCGCAATTTCGACGGCACCGCGATCATGATCTTCCAGCCTGCGGAAGAAGGCGGCGGCGGCGGCAAGGCGATGGTCGAGGACGGCTTGATGACGCGCTGGAACATCCAGGAGGTCTACGGCATGCACAACATGCCGGGCCTGCCCGAGGGCCATTTCGCGACCACGCCCGGCGCGATGCTGGCCTCCTCCGACAACATCCAGATCATCGTCCACGGCAAGGGCGGCCACGCCGGCGCCGGTCCGCACAAATCCGTCGACAGCGTGCTGATCGGCTCGCAGATCGTCAACGCGCTGCAGTCGATCGTCGCGCGCAACGTCGACCCGCTGAAGTCCGCTGTCATCTCGATCACCCAATTCCACTCCGGCACGGCCTTCAACATCATCCCTGAAGTCGCCGAACTCGGCGGCACCGTCCGCACGCTCGATCCTGAAGTGCGCGATCTCGTCGAGCGCCGCATCGGCGAGGTCGCCGAGAGCGTCGCCCGTGCCTATGGCGGCTCGGCCGAGACCAAGTACTCGCGGATGTATCCGGTGACGATGAACCATGCGCGCGAGGCCGGCCTCGCCGCCGACGTCGCCCGCGACATCGTCGGTGCCGAGCGCGTCAACGACAAGTTCATACCGATGATGGGCGCCGAGGACTTCTCGTTCATGCTGGAAGCACGTCCCGGCGCGATGATCCTGGTCGGCATGGGCGACGGCAACGAGTGCCATCACCCGGCCTATGTCTTCAACGACAACATCCTCGGCCACGGCGCCTCCTACTGGGCGCGCCTGGTGGAGACGCGGATGCCGGCGGGCTAGCGCCGCTTCGCAGCAGCCGTGGCCCAGGCGACATTCCCGCCAAAGGGCCACGCCACGCGGAGCCCGTCATCGGGCCGCAGAGCGTTGCCCCGTCGGCTCATCCGCCTCCAGAAGGCGAGATGCGGTCTCGTCTGACGCGAGAGGCAGGGTGAACTGGAAGAAGGCGCCCCGCGGCTCGTTTGCGCCGGCCCACATCCGCCCGCCATGTGCTTCGATGATCGAGCGGCAGATGGCGAGACCCATTCCCATGCCTGTGGGCTTGGTGGTGTAGAAGGCTTCGAACAGGCGGTCCACATTCTTCGGATCCAGCCCCGGACCGGAATCCCGCAGGGTGACGTGGACGCCGTCCGATCCAACCCGACCGGTGCTGATCAGCAACTCCCGTCCCCCCTCGCCGACCGCGGCCATCGCCTCGATCGCGTTGACGATCAGGTTGAGCACCACTTGCTGAAGTTGAACCCGATCGGCCTGAATGGGCGGCAAGCCCTCGGCAAATTGGGTTCGCACCGAGACGCCGTTCTTGAACGCCTCGCTGCGTGTCAGCGCGATGACCTCAAGCACCGCCGGGTTGATCTCCAGGGCCTCCTTTTGCGGGGGCGCGTTCCTGATCAACGCCCGGATCCGGCCGATGATGTCGCCGGCTCGCATGCCGTCACCGGTGATCCAGTCGAAGGTCTGTCGAACCCGCTCCAGATTTGGCGGTTGCGCCCCCAGCCAACTGACCCCGGCCTCGGCGTTCGCCACGATCGCCGCGATCGGCTGGTTGACTTCATGGGCGATCGAAGCGGTCAGTTGTCCCATCGTGGTGACGCGATTGGCGTGCGCGAGCTCCATCAGCGCTTCACGGTAGCGCCGCTCGTGTTCGCGGCCTTCGGCTTCCGCCCGCTTGAGAGCCGTCAGATCAAGGACAAAGCCGACGCCATGATCCGTACCTTCTCCGAACATGGTCCCGCCGATCAGCACCGGAACACGGCCTCCGTCCTTCCGCACATACTCCTTCTCGAATGGCTGGGCCGTCCCGACCCGCTTCAGTTCCGCCACGGTCTGCAAATCGCGGTCGCGCCATTCCGGTGGCGTGAGGTCGGTCCGATGCAAGCGCCCTGCGGTGAGATCTTCCCGGTCGTATCCCACGATACGGAGGAAGGCATCGTTGGCTTCGAGAATGCGCCCCCCGACTTCCCAGATGATGATGCCGATGATGTTGGCATCGAACAGGCGCCTGATCTTGATATCCCGTGCTGCAACATCACTCTGGAGCTGGATGTTCTGCTCGGTCGCCTCCCGCCGCCGTTTCGCTTCGAGCCGTGCGAGCGCCAGCGCGGCTGCGGCCAGCGCGACGACGAGGACGACGGCGCCGGCGATCAGCCAGGTCCAGCGTTGCTCGAATGCTTCGGCGTGCGCCTCCCGGTCGGCGAGCCGAAAGCGCTCGTGATCCACCATCTGGTCGATTTGCGAGCGGACCTCGTCCATGCTGCGGATCATTGCGAGCGCGGCCATCCCGGACGTGCCGGCCGTCTTCAGCAGCTCGTCGATCTCGCGCAGCGTGGCTGTAACGGTCAGCGCCAGATGTCCGGCCCGAAGGCCCTGCAACGGATCGTCCGCGACCAGCGTCTGCAGCGCCTGAGCCTCCCGCCGTACACTTTCGTCAGAGACGCCGTAGGCCTTGAGATAGGCGGGGTCGAGGGTCATGAGATACCCGCGCCTTTCAGTGTCCAGTTCCGCGACGATGGCCCGCAGCCGATCGAGCGTTTCGAGGATCTGGCGGCTATGCTCGATGAAGTGATGAGCGGCTTGCCGCTCCTGCCAATATTGCAGGCCGAGGAAGCTGGTCGCGGCAAACAGGGTCACAAGCACTGCGACCGCAAGGATCAGCGGACGAGCAAACCATCGCAGAGGCAGGGCCCGAACAGGAACGGACATTGGCCGTAGGTCTTCGATGCTCGTGTGACCGCGCGTGTTCTGGTGCCGACGCCAGAGCATGATAGGACAATAGCACGTTCAGGGAGGTCGAGAACCCGACATTCATCGGATATACCAGGGCGAGGGCCGTGATGTCGCAGGGCTGCCGCCCCATGCCTGTGCTATGGATGAATGCCCTTGGTTGATTCCAGGAGCATCATCATGGCGCAGGGTGAAAACTCATTGAGCCATCCGGCGAGCCGGCGCAGTTTCATCAAGGGACTGGGGGCGGCTGGCGCGGGCCTGACCGCGCTGCCGCGCTGGAGCTTTGCCCAGGATACCGCTGCGGCCTACGCCAACGCCGCGATCGACTGGAAGCAATTTGCGGGACAGACGATCGCGCTTTCGGGCGCAATCCATCCGTGGTCGAATGCGATCACGCCGCTGTTGCCGGAGTTCACCATACTCACCGGCATCAACGTCACCATCGATTTCCAGCTGGAAACCACCTTCCTCGGCGCGCTGCCGGTCAAGCTCGCCCGCGGCAGTAGCACGCCCGACGTCTTCATGTTCACGACCTATGGCCAGGGCATCTCGAACGGATGGGTGGAGCCGCTGAACGGCTATTATTCCATGAGGTCGCTGACCGATCTCGCCTGGTATGACGAGAGCGACCTGCTCAAGACGGCCCGAGCCTTCCCGCTGTGGTCGGATGGCGAACGCTACGCCGTCCCGATTACCTCGGAGGCGATGACCCTGTTCATCAACAGGGATGCGCTGGCAGCCAAGGACCAGCCGGTACCCCAGACTTTCGACGAGCTGCTTGTCACCGCCAAGGCAGTCAAGACCAACGGGATGTCGGGGATCGCGATGCGGGCCCAGGCCAGCGGCAATTCCTCCCCGCCAGCCATGGGCTTCCTGTTCTCCTACGGTGGGGCCATGGTCGAGCACAACAGGGTCGCTTTCGCGAGCCCGGAGGGGATCGCGGCCGTCGAGATGTACGGACAGGTGCTCGGTCAGGCCGGGCCTGCCGGCGTCGGCAGCTACGAATGGTACCACGTGCTGGACGACTTCCTGCAGGGGCGGACGGCCATGGCGATCGACAGCAGCAACTTCGCGACCGACATCTCCAATCCCGTGAAAAGCCGTGTTGCCAAGCAGGCCGGGTTTGCAACCTTTCCGCATCTCGCCGGTCGCGGACCCGTCCCCTTCATGTCGCACTGGCAGGCGTGCATCAATTCCAAATCGCGAAACAAGCGCGCGGCTTTCCTGTTCCTGCTGTGGGCGACGAGCAAGGCGACCTCGCTGCGGACTGCGGCAGCGGGGCTGGCGACGACACGCGTGTCGGCCTGGTCGAGCGAGGGCTTCAAGAAGGCGTTCGGCCCGCAGGCCGCCGAGGCTGCGCTGACCAACTTGCAGGATGCCGACGTCGACCGCGCCAAGGCGGTACTTTTCCATCCGCAATCGAGACTGATCCTGGACGCCTTCATGATCGGCGTGAATGAAGTGGTCAACGGTGCGAAATCGGCGAAGGATGCGATGACGGGCGCGGCCGAACGGGCCAATGCAGCGATCCGCGGGTAGCAGCGGGGCGTCGCCCGATCGGAAGAGGTGGCCACGGCGGACAAGTCGCCGACTCCCGCTGCGCGGCGATTACCCCTGATATTGCAGCACGTGCATTCCGGCATTCCAGTCCGACACGAACATCAGCCCGTCAGGCCGGACATAGGCGTCGCAGGTCTTGGCCGCGAGCGCGACGTTCGGCCGGGGATCGATCAGCTTCTTCGGCACCGGCGGCACCCAATGCGCGATCTCCTTCGGCGCAAACTGATCCCTGACGTCGAAGACCCTGGCGCCGGCATTGTTGTAGGTCGCGAAAATAGTCTCCTCGCTCTGGAAAGAGCCGGGGCGGTTCTCATGCAGATTATGCGGACCGAAGGTGCCCTTCGCACAGAAGTCGCGATCGCGTGGCGTCGGCAGCGTCGCGATCGGCACCGGATTTTGGGGCGCGCGCACGTCAAGCACGAATGTGTGAAACAGGCCCTTGGCGCATTGATCCGCATTGGCTTCATCCGCGACGATGGCGAGCTGACGCTTGGGCAGCGGCAGCGGCGTATGCGTGCCGCCGGCGAAGGGCGGCGACCAGTTGATGTGCGAGAGCAGCTTCGGATTGGCGGGATCGCCGATGTCGTGGATGGTGAAGCCGCCGTCGCGCCAGGCGGCATAGCCGCGATCGCCCGCCGTGATCATGTGATGCAGTGCAAAGCGCTTGCCCTTGGGCGTCGCCGGCTCGCCGGCCGCGCGGTTCATGCCCGGCAGCCACCATTTCGCGACGATCTCCGGCTTGGTGATGGTCTTGAGATCGACCACGCAAAGGATGTGGTCGGTGAAGCCGTCGAAATGCGCCGACACATAGGCATAGCGGCCGCCGGGCCACCACAGCCGGTTGATGCCGAAGCCCGGCATTTCGAGGAACGCGACCTCGCGCATCTCGCCCGGTTTCGAGATGTCGTGGATCGACAGGCCGGAGCGGAATTTCTTGGCCTTGGTGATGCTGTCGGCGAGCGTATTCTCGAAATAGCCGCGCATGCTGTCGTAGGACTGCATCGCGACGATGTTGGCGCCGTTCGCAAGCAGCAGCAGGTCTTCCGCCACCTGCAGATGGTGGGTGCGGGTGTATTGTCCCGCGGTGAAGAAATTGACCGGCTTGAGCGCACGTGGATCGGAGGCGTCGAGGATCGTCACGCCGTCGCTGAACATGTGCCCGACATAGACATGCTGCCGGTTGAACATCACCTGCACGCTGTCGGGCCGGCCGCCGATGTCGCTGTAGGAGATGTGCTTGATGCCCTTGCCGATGCCTTCCGGCGGAATGTCCGGCTCTGAAGCTGACGCGGACCTCGACCATCCCGATAGCGCGGCGGCTCCGAGCACACCCGACAATTGCTGAAGGTGATGGCGGCGCGAGACGTGAGGCATCGATTTCCCCCATTTTTTTGGGGAATGATGCGCGCTTGCGGCGAGGCATGCAAGCCTCGCGTGCCCTCACTTACGCCTGCACCACCTCATGCCGCATCACGAATGGCGCGAGCAATCTGTGCACCTCACCGGCGACGGCCTCGCGCTGGTCCGCCGGCAGGCCTGCGAGCGTCACGGTGGCGACCGAGCCGTGGCTACCGTGGGCGCCGACCTTCACCCTGCAATCGATGCCGCGCTCAATGAGCGGCGACAGCACCTTGGCGAACACGCGCTGCGCGGCATCCCAGCGCAGCTGTGGCTTGAACACCTTGCCGACGCCGGTCACCGGCATCGGATCGATCGGAATGACCTGCACCGGAACGGCCGCGCGCTCCGGCGTGCGTTCGCGCACCCAGGCTTCCAGCTCGCCCGGCTCGACCTTGGCGCCCGGCTTCAGCTGCACATAACCGACCGGCAATTCACCGGCATAGGCGTCGGGCTGGCCAACCACGGCGGCGAAGCCGACGGCGGGATGGCGAAACATGATCTCCTCGATCGGCGCGGGATCGATATTGTGGCCGCCGCGGATCACGAGATCCTTGGCGCGGCCGGTGATCCAGAGGTAGCCGTCGGCATCGAGACGCCCGAGGTCGCCGGAGTTGACCCAGACCTCGTCGACGAAGGCGCCCTTGTTGTGCTCGTCGTTGAGATAGCCACCGAACACGCCGGGCCCGGCCATGATGACGACGCCGATCTCGTCGGCTGCGCAGTCGCGGATCAGGCGGCCGTCAGCATCGAGCTGCACGATGCGCACGCGCGCGTAAGGCATGGGAAGGCCGACCGAGCCGAGCCGGATCGGTCGCGACGGATAGGCCAGCGTATGCACGCTCGAGGTCTCGGTCATGCCGTAGACCTCGACCACCGGAAGCTTCAGCTTCTCCTGGATCGCCGAGCCCACGGCGACCGGGATCGCCGAGCCGCCGCCGGCGGCATATTTCAGGCTGGAGATGTCCGCATCGCCCGGCGGCACCGCAAGCGTGGCCGCGAGCACCGTCGGCACGCTCGACAGCGCCTCGGGCTTGAAGCGCTCCACCAGCCCCCAGATGTTCTTCACCGAATTCGGATTGCGCCAGCCGCTCGGCGACAGCACGACCAGCGAGCCGCCGGCGGACAGCGTCAGCAGCACCTGGGTCAGCGATCCTCCGACGTGGAATAGTGGCATGCCGAACAGCATGTTGGCACCGGGCTTCGACTTCAGCAGCAGATTGAGCGCCCAGGCCTGATAGACCTGATTGGCATGGGTGTGCCGCACGAGCTTCGGCGTGCCGGTGGTGCCGCCGGTGTGGAAATAAGCCGCTATGTCGCCACCCTGAATCTTGCGCCCGCTGATAAGCCGGTCGGACGGCTGCTGCTTGATCAGGTCGTTGAAGGCGAAGATGCCCTTCTCCGGATCACCTCCGCCGAACACCTGCACGACCGCCTTGAGGTGTTTGAGCTGCGGGCGGATCTGCTCGACCTTCTGCCAGATGTCGGTGCCCGGCATCGGCCCGAGCGCCACCAGAACCTTGGTGTTCGCGGCCTCAAGGATCTCCGCGATCTGGTGCGGCTCGAGCAGCGGATTGACGGGATTGGCGATGCCCGCGGCCTCGGCGCCGAACAGCGTCACGAAGGCATCGGGCACCAGCGGCAGCATGAAGCTGACGACGTCGCCCTTCTCGACGCCGAGCGCGTGAAACATGTTGGCGGCCTGCGTGACGCGCGCGACGAAATCGCGATAGGTGACCAATACAGGCGTATCGGCCGGATCGGCGTTTTGCAGGAACTGGATCGCCGCGCCGTCGGGATTGCGCGCCGCACCGAGCCTGATGGCGTCATAAGTGCTCTCAGCCGCGACGCGATCGGCGTAGGCGACCTGCTCGAAGGCCCGGACCTCTGCGTCCGTCGCGAAGTCCGGATAGTCGTCGCCGATGAACCGATCGAGCGCGTGGATGCCCGCCATGGAATTCCGTCCTCCCTCAGATGCATTTCCCCGCCCCCTGTCTTTTGACATTTTGGTCGGCGAGGCCTCGGCCGATAGCCGGTCGAGCGCGGACAGAATGATGGATGATTGAGCGTTCGTCCATGGCCGAACGGCTACGGTCGTAGCACTCGTAGTCGAGACCATTGAACCTCCGCGCCCGATCCGGGGACCAAGAGCTGGCATCGGACTCCCCTGCCAGCGTCCTGCCGCAAGACTTGAGGAAATCATGACCACGCCCCCGCGCGACCGCGTCACACGGCTGATTGTTGCGCTCGCCGTGACCTCGGCGATCATGACTTCAGCGATCGTGACTTCGGCGATCGTCCCGCCCCGCGCGGCGCGCGCCGAGGACGGCCAGTTCGACAAGATGCGTGCCAGGATCGCCGCCTCCGTCGCCGACAAGATGGAGAAGCTGGGCGGCTCGCGCATCATCTACAGGGTCGATACCGACGGCTTGCGCGAAAGCGTCGTCACGGATTTGCGCGACGATGTCTACAAGACCCTGCGCGAGGGCAAGATCGCCTTCTCCGGTCTTGCGATCCGCGACGCCGGCGTGGAGGTGAAGATCGCGGATGCCAAGAGCCGCGAACAGCTCGCACGCAAGCTCGCGTCGGCCGCGGAGGGATTGCCATCGCATGCGCTCACGGTGACCGATGGCGGCGACGGATTGGTCAGGCTCGCGCCGACCGATGCCGCATCCGCGGCACGGCTGCGCGATCTCGTCGAAGATTCCATCGCCATGATCGAGCAACGCCTCAAGGATGCCGGCATCAACCTCGCCAGCGTCCAGCCGAATGGTACGGATCGCATCCGCATTTTCATCCCGGGCATGATGGAGCCCGCCCGCGTGACCGCGGTCTTCGCCAGGAAGGTCAAGGTCAGCTTCCGCCTGATCGACC
The DNA here is from genome assembly GCF_059512345.1 of Bradyrhizobium sp. Unk1. Classification (NCBI taxonomy): domain Bacteria; kingdom Pseudomonadati; phylum Pseudomonadota; class Alphaproteobacteria; order Hyphomicrobiales; family Nitrobacteraceae; genus Bradyrhizobium; species Bradyrhizobium sp. Unk1. The sequence goes on along the minus strand of NZ_JCAMOP010000042.1, from coordinate 57,400 downwards.
TCTCGATGGCGGCGGAGCAGGCGCAATCCGGCACGCCGCCCTCGGGCACCGAAGTCCTGCCCGGCTTCAAGGACGAGCGCCATTACCTGGTCGCCAAGGACAGCGCGCTCGACGGTGACGACATCAGCTATGCCGGCCCGGGATTTGCCAGCGGCACAAAAGACCCGATCGCCTCGTTCCGCTTCAACGGCCGCGGCACGCGGCGCTTTGCCCACGTCACCGAGGAGAACATCGGAAGGCCCTTCGCCATCGTGCTCGACGGCAAGGTGATCTCCGCCCCCGTGATCCGCGAGCCCATCACCGGCGGCTCGGGCCAGATCTCCGGCAATTTCACCCTGGAGGAAGCCAATAGCGTCGCGATGCTGCTGCGCGCCGGTTCGCTGCCGGGGCACCTCGACCTCGTCGAGCAGCAGGTCGTGCAACCCGCCGCCAAGCCGTAAGGCTGGTCGCCCTGCGCCCCCGCCCCGTCGGGGCGCCACGGTCCACGACGCCAAAGCCCGCGCCCCCGGGGGCCCCGAATCACGGGCGCAACACGGCCATGCGCACAACCAACGGGCAATTGCCGAAACGCCCGATCAGGCTAAAATTTGCCTCTTGCGGCTTGGCGGCCGACGGCTTCATTTCAAGCGGTCGTCATTCGATTTCGGCTATACGTGTCGAGCATACCGACCAGGACTGAAGGCCTTACGCGGGGTTAGTACATGCCGTCCGGCAGCGCAGACATTTCCTCGATCCTCGACCGCATTCTGGATGCGGCGACGGACAACCTCAGGATCGCAAAGATCCTGGTCCAGATGGGCCTCGATCCCAACAACGTCACCTACGACGCGATCTTCAACCGCCTGCTGGAGATCTTTGTCCAAAACATCACGCTGGCCAATCTGTTCGCCGCGGTCGGCGCCGGCTTCTTCGTCGCCACCCTGCTGATGCGGACGATGGTGCCGCTGCGCGTCGCCAACATGGTCGGCTGTGCGTTCTTCGCCGTCTTCGGCGCGCTCTCGGCCAACGTCTCGACCTTCCTCCTCTATCTGTTGCTGCTTCCGATCAATGCCCTGCGCCTGCGGCAGATGCTCAAGCTCGTCAAGAAGGCGCGCCATGCGGCCGAAGGCGACATGTCGATCGAGTGGCTCAAGCCGTTCATGACCGAGCGCAAATATCGTAGTGGCGATACGCTCTTCAAACTGGGCGATCCCGCCAAGGAGATGCTCCTCACGGTCACCGGCAAGTTCCTGGTCAAGGAGATCAATGTGGAGATCGGGCCCGGAGCTCTCATGGGGGAGCTCGGCTTCCTCACGCCGGACAACCGGCGCACCGGAACGATCGAATGCGTCGAGGACGGACAGGTGCTGACGATCACCTATGACCGTTTGCTCGAGATCTATTTTCAGGACCCGCAGTTCGGCTATTACTTCCTGGTGCTGACCAGCCAGCGCCTGCTGCAAAACATCGACCGCTTGCAGAAGCAGCTGGCGAGCGAACGGTCAACGACCACGAACCGGATCGCGTGAACCGGGCAGCCGAACGCGCTTCGGCCGCCCGGCCACGGCTCAGAGCTTCGAGCCGCCGTCGACGTGGATGGTGTCGCCGGTGATCCAGCGCGCGTCGGGAGAGGCGAGGAAGGCAACCGCATCCGCGATGTCGTCGGGCTCGGCAATCCGCTTCAAGGTCTGCATGCCCAGCGTGTAGTCGCGCCCGGCATCGGTCTTGGTGAAGGACGACATCTCGGTCCCCACCACGCCCGGCGCCACCGCGTTGACGCGCACGCCGCGCGCACCGAGCGCTGCCGCAAAGTGCTTCACCAGGGTGTCGATCGCACCCTTGGTGGCGGCATAGGCCGGCAGCGTCCCGACCACCGCATGGGCGGCAAGCGAAGAGACGAGTACGACGCTGCTGCCCTCATGCAGGATCGGCAGCAATTGCTGCACCAGGAAGAATGGCGCGCGAACGTTGACGGCAAACAACCGGTCGAAATCCTCAACCGTCGTTTCCTCGATCACGGCCGATTTGGCGATGCCGGCATTGGCAACGAGAATATCTAGCCGGTCGCCGACGATGCCACGCACCCGGGTCGCCAGTTGATGCGGGCCATCAGGCGCGCCGAGATCGGCCCCGATCGCGTCGGCCCGCCCGCCGCTCTTGCGGATTTCGGCGACGACGGCCTCGGCCTCCTTGGCGGCCTGGCCGTAATGCACCAGCACCTGCGCGCCGCGCTTCGCGAGCGCCAGTGCCGAGGCGCGGCCGATGCCGCGCGAGGCACCGGTGACGAGAGCAGTTTTTCCCTTGAGGTCGGTCATGGTCATTCTCCTTCGCCGGGCGCCGGCGCCCCCATTCCCTGCCAGTCAGGTATGGTGCTGGTGCAGCGCCCTTTGCTGGAGTGCTATTTGGTGCAGGCTGGCGGCGTTGAAAAAGACTTTGTAAGCTCATGGGCATACCTAGGAGGTATGCTTCATGGAGCTACGCCATCTCCGCTATTTCATCGCCGTGGCCGAGGAAGGCAGCCTGACGGTCGCCGCCGAGAAGCGGCTGCACACCGCGCAGCCCTCGCTCAGCCGCCAGATTCGCGATCTCGAATACGAGGTCGGCGTACCTCTACTGGTACGCAGTGTGCACGGCGTCGAACTGACGGCCGCGGGAAGAGCCTTCCTTGATCACGCGCGCCTTGCGCTGACGCAGGCCGATGCGGCGATCGAGGCGGCGCGTCGCGCCGGCCGCCCCGAGAAGTCGCGTTTTGCCCTCGGCTTCCTCACCGGTCAGGAAATCGATTGGCTGCCGGAGGCCATGCGCGTGCTGCGCGACGAACTGCCGAACATCGACGTGACTGTGACGAGCGATTTTTCGCCTGCGCTGGCCGACGGCCTAAGGCGCGGGAGTCTCGACCTCGCCTTCATGCGGCGCGAGGCAAGCTCAGCGGAGCTCGTCTACAAGACCGTGATCGAGGAGGCGCTGGTCGCAGTGCTCCCAAGCGACCATCGCCTCGCCAAGCTCGACCGCATCGACCTCGCCAAACTGGAGGGGACGCCCTTCGTCAACGTCTCCGACACCGCTCCAGAGCTCCTCAAGATCATCAACAACCATGTTCGCGAAAGCGGCCTGCCGATCGCGACGGCGCATGATGCCGACAACATCGCCATGGCGGTGTCGATGGTGGCTTCCACCCGCGGCTTCGCGCTACTCCCGGGCTACGTCAAGAACTTCCTGCCCTGGTCCGTCGTCAGCCGTCCGCTCAGGGGCAAGGCGCCGACGATCGATCTCGTCGTGGGCTACCACAAAACCAATGCCTCACCGATCCTCGCAAAATTCGTCTCGAGGCTGAGCGACTTGATCGAGCGCGCGACCAAGCATATGCCGCACTGATCATGACCCGTTCTGCGGCTCAGCTCAGCAGCAACGCCATTCCCGGATCGCCCTTCTCCATTGCGCGCCGATAAGCCGCCCGCGCGCCGATGCGGCCGAGATAGTTCACCACATTCGGGCAGCGCTGGAGATCGTAAGGCTGGAAGTAGCGCATCGTGGTGAGCGAGAAGCCCATCATGATGTCGGCGGTGGTGAAGGTGTCGCCCGCCAGATATTCAGCGTCGCGAACGCGCGCATCGACCAGGTCGAAGGCGCGGTCGGTACGCCCTCTGCTCGCGGCCAGCATCGGATTGTCCGCGGCGAGCTTGAGCCGGTTCAGGATCATCAGCCGGCCCATGCCGGCCTGCAGCGTGCCGTTGGCGAAGTGAAACCAGTACAGGAACTGCGCGAAATCAGGATGATCAGGGCGGAGCGCAAGGCGCCCATCGCCGTATTTGGCCATGATGTAATCGACGATGGCGCCGGACTCGGCGAGAACGAGGTCGCCGTCGGTGATGACGGGCGCACTCCCGATCGGATGCAGCGCCTTGTAGTCGGGCGGCGCCAGCATGGTGACGGAATCGCGCGCGTAGCGCTTCAGTTCGTAGGGAATTCCCAGTTCCTCGCAGAGCCAGACGATGCGCTCGGATTGCGACTTGCCGAGATGGTGGACGGTGAGCATGACGTCTCCTGCGACCGTGAGTTGGACCTGCCGTGACGCCGCATCTTAACCCGTCATTGCGAGCGCAGCGAAACAATCCAGACTGCCACTTCGGAAAGGCTCTGGATTGCTTCGCTGCGGTCGCAATGACGAGGTGGAGAGACCGTGCCCTACCCCACGTCGTCCGTCACCATCCGCGCCACGACGCGGTCGCGGCGGATGAAGTGGTGCCAGAGGGCAGCGATCACGTGAATCGCGATCAGCGCCAGCAGCACATAGGCAAAGAGGATGTGGCGGTCCTCATAGGCGCCCGCCGCCGCACGGTCGGGAGAGGTGAATTGCGGCACGTGAAACAGGCCGAAGAAATCGGAATAATCAGGCGTACGCGCGCCGGAATGCGCCCAGCCCAACATCGCGACCAGGATGACCACGAGATAGAGCGCGCCGTGGCTGATATGGGCCGCGATCTTCTGCCAGCGCGAGGTTTCAGGCGGCATCGCCGGCGTTGGGTTGACGGCGCCAGGCCAGGCGCAGCACGGTCAGCAGCAGGATCACATAGCCGATATCGGCGTGGATCGAGCGGTAAAAGAAGCGGTCGGGACGCGCCGGGATGTGGTTCATCCACCAGCCGAAGCCGATCGTGGCGAGGATGGCCAGCGCCAAAATCCAGTGCAGCCACCGGGAAACGCTGCCCCAGCCGTTACTGGTATTTCTGATCATGTCGGCTCTCCGGAGTTTTGCGGATATGTCCCCGTCCGCAGCGCAGCTGCTGATAGCGGGAACTTGCGGTAACCGTGAAATTGAATCGTTCCAAATCGGTCCCAAACGGCCCCGCCGCAAAACCGCCCCAAAAACCGAATGGTAACCATGGTGCCCTTAAGGTAGCGACGTGACCAATTCTGCGACGATCCTGGTGTTCGATTCCGGCCTTGGCGGACTCACGGTGCTCCGCGAGGTCGTGGCCGCGCGCCCGGACGCGCATTACGTCTATGTCGCCGACGATGCCTTCTTCCCCTATGGCCACCACAGCGAGGACGAGATCATCGCCCGCGTCGTGCCGCTGATGGGCGAACTGATCGGCACGCACGATCCTGACCTCGTCGTCATCGCCTGCAACACGGCGTCCACCCTGGTCCTATCTCACTTGCGCGCCGCTTATTCCCTGCCCTTCGTCGGCACCGTGCCGGCGATCAAGCCCGCCTGCGCGCAGTCGAAGAGCCGCCGCGTCTCGGTGCTCGGCACCAAGGGCACGGTGAAGCGCGAATACACCAAGGCGCTGATCCGCGATTTCGCGCTGGGTTGCGAGGTGACATTGGTCGGCTCGCCCGAGCTCGCCTCGCTGGCAGAAGCCGCGCTCAGCGGCCATCCGATCAGCGACGGCGACATCCTCGCCGAACTCGCCCCCTGCTTCGTCGGCGATCCCGCGGACGCGACATCGCGCACCGACACCGTGGTGCTCGCCTGCACGCATTATCCGCTGCTGCTCGACCGGATGAAGACGCTCGCGCCCTGGCCGGTCGAATGGATCGACCCCGCGCCCGCCATCGCCCGCCGCGTCTCCGACTTGCTCGGCGCGCAAATCGGCGGCATCGCGCAGTCCGGCGCCGAGATGATCTTCACCTCGAACCGCGTACATGGCCTTTCGGCCACGCTGACGCCGTTCTTCGGCGGCCGCGCACTGGCCTGACTTTTCGCAGACACGGCGCGCTGCTAGGCTTCGCCGTCGTCACTTTTGCGCAAGGTCATTCCATGTCGGTCCCCGCAGCGCCGCTCAACCGTCTCCGCCAGCTCTGGAGCGAAGGGCGCCCCGCCTTCGGCGCGATCGCGACGATCCCGAGCGTGCAGACCGTACAGATCATGGCGCGCTCGCTCGATTGGATCATCGTCGATCTCGAGCATGGCCCGATTGGCTTGACCGAAGCACATGCGATGATCGCGGCCACGACAGGCACGCCGTGCACGCCCCTGGTGCGGATCGCGGCGAACGAGCCGTGGCTTGCGAAAGCGCCGATGGACATCGGCGCCTTCGGCATCAATTTCCCGATGATCACCAATCGCGCTGAAGCCGAGAAGGCGGTGCGCAGCGTGCGCTATCCGCCGCGCGGCGATCGTCTCTGGGGTCCGTTCCACGCACCGTTCCGCTGGGGCCAGTCGATGCCGGACTACATGGCCAGCGCCGACGACGAGATGATCTGCATGATCACCATCGAGCATGTCGAGGCCGTCAACCGCATCGACGAGATCATGGCGACGCCGGGTATCGACGTCGCGGTGATCGGCCCCGGCGATCTCGCGACGTCCATCAACAAGCGCGGGCAGATGGACGATCCGGAATTGCTGGAGCTGGTCGCCCGCGCCGAGGCCGGCATCCTCAAGAGCGGCGTGCCGATCGGCGGCGTGGCCCGCACCGCAGACCAGGCCAACGCCCTGGTCGATCGCGGCTATCGCGCGATCGCGCTCGGTTTCGACTGGTCGCTGTTCCAGCGCGGCATCATGGCAGCGTTCGAGGGGATCAAGCGCTGAACGAGCCGGTCGCGGCCTTGCCGGGAACTGCGGTGCTGCTAGGGTCGGCGGTTCCAGAGAGGAAGAACCATGCTCAAAAAGACTTTGCTCGCTCTCGCCTTTACCAGCCTTGCCCTTGCAGCCTTCGCCCAGCAGACCGGCATCAAGCGGACCCCACTGCAGAAGCTCGAATTTCCCGACGGCTACAACACCGTCACCGCGATCGCGGAGGTCCCGGCGGGCGGCGCAGCCGGACGCCATACCCATCCTGGGGTCGAAACCGGCTACGTGCTCGAAGGCGAGCTGAATCTCCTCATCGACGGCCAGCCGGAGAAAACCCTGAAAGCCGGGGACTCCTACCAGATCCCGGCAGGCGTCGTGCACGACGCCAAGGCTCACGGCGACAAGGCCATGAAAGTGCTTGGAGTTTACATCGTCGACAAGACCAAGCCGCTGGCCTCGCCGGCACCCTGATGCGGCGAACCGACCCGCCCCAGGCAGGTTGGTTCGTGCTAGAGCACGCGGCGAGCGGGCCACCCGCTCGCTGCACATATTTTAGTCCGCAGGAACCGAAAGACCCATGCGCGGGACGTCCAAGACCATTTCGCTGCCGCGCCGCCTGATTTGCGACCTCATGCGGGCGTCGATGGACGTGCCATTCGTCTCGCTCTCCCGCCCCCTCAATATCCGCCCCCTGCTGGAGGCGCGCGCCGGGGCGATGGCGCCCGCCGGCTGGGCCGCGATGTTCGTCAAGGCCTTTGCCCTGGTCGCCAGGGACGAGCCGGTCCTGCGCACCGTCTACGCCAAATGGCCCTGGCCGTCGCTCTACGAGCTGCCCAATAGCGTGGCGTCGGTGGCGATCGCCCGGGTCCAAGACGGCGAGGAATGCGTGATGCCGCAGCGAATCGCGGCTCCCGAAGCCATGGCGCTGGCCGCGGTGGACGCCGAAATCCGGCGTGCCAAGACGGCCCCGATCGAAGACGTTCCCATGTTCCGCAAGATCATGCGGGCCACCCGCCTGCCGCTGCCGCTGCGGCGGCTGTGCTGGGCGGTCGGGCTGAATTTCGGCCGGCAGCGCGGCAACTGGTTCGGCAGCTTCGCGGTGAGCTCGGTGGCGGCCTATGGCGGCGGCGAGCTCCATCCCATCACGCCCGGCCCCTTCATCGTCAGCTATGGGGTGGTCGAGGGCGACCAGACCATCCATGTCGTGATCCGCTGGGACCACCGGGTCACCTACGCCGCCCCCATTGCCCGGATCCTGACCCGGCTGGAACAGGTCCTGAACACTGAAATCGCTGCCGAATTGCGCGCGGCCGGGGCGAAGCCGATCCGGGCGGTCCGGACATGATTTCGGGGCTATTCGCATTGACAGAACGGCCCAAACTCACCTAAAAGCCGCCTGCTCGCGGGCCGATTTCGGCCCGCGAAGCGTTTCGCGACCCGTGGTCCTCTCCCTTAAGCTTTGGGGATCGGACCTGTCAGTGCCGGGCCCAGCCCGTCACACAGGAGGGCGCGTTTCCTCAAACCATGTACCTGAAGAGGACGCGATGACTAAGCGCAGTGAGGCGAAGTACAAACTCGATCGCCGTATGGGCCAGAACATCTGGGGCCGCCCGAAGAGCCCCGTGAACCGCCGCGAGTACGGCCCCGGCCAGCACGGCCAGCGCCGCAAGGGCAAGCTCTCCGACTTCGGCGTGCAGCTGCGCGCCAAGCAGAAGCTGAAGGGCTATTACGCCAACATTTCCGAGCGTCAGTTCCACGGCATCTATGTCGAGGCGAGCCGCCTCAAGGGTGACACCGGCGAGAACCTGATCGGTCTCCTGGAGCGTCGTCTCGACGCGGTCGTGTACCGCGCCAAGTTCGTCTCCACGATCTTCGCCGCGCGCCAGTTCATCAACCACGGCCACATCAAGGTGAACGGCCGCAAGGTGAACATCTCGAGCTACCAGCTCAAGGTCGGCGACGTGATCGAGGTCAAGGAAGCCTCCAAGCAGCTCGCCCACGTGCTCGAAGCCAGCCAGCTCCCCGAGCGCGACACCCCCGACTATCTCGAAGTCGACCACGGCAAGATGACCGCGAAGTACGTGCGCATCCCCGGCCTCTCCGACGTGCCGTTCCCGGTGCAGATGGAGCCGCATCTGGTCGTCGAATTCTATTCGCGCTGATAGTTCGGCAGAACGACATTCAAAGGCCCCGGTTCACCGGGGCCTTTTTGTTTGAGCCGGCGATTCCTATGTCTCAGGCCATCTGTGCTATGATTGCACAGCGCGGAGTTGAGCATGACTCGTCTTCTGGAAGAGGCCTTCAGCAAAGTTTCCGGCCTGCCCGATTCAGAGCAGGACGAACTGGCGCGGACCCTGCTTGAGCTTGCGGGGGGCGATCAGCCACCAATCCAGCTGACGGCGGCGGAAGAGGCAGATCTCACCGAGGCCGAAGCCGAAATCGCCCGCGGCGAGCTGGCCAGCGCTGACGAAGTCCGCGCGATGTGGGCTAAGCACGGGCTGTGAAGGTCCGCTATACGAAGCGGGCGCTCGCCCAAATCGACCAAATTCTGACCTACATCGAGGCGCACTCGCCCCAAGGCGCAGGCCACGTGCGAGGCCGCATTGTCGCTCTCATAGCATTGCTAGAGACCTACCCCCCACGCAGGGCGAACGACTACGCGTGCATACGTCCGTCGCTTGCCGGTCAACCCTTATCCCTATCTGATCGATTATCGTGTGACCGAGACAGAAATCGTTATTATGCGGTTTCGTCACGCCGCCCGGCGTCCACCCAGAGCTCGCTGACCGCGAGCGAGTGCCATTCCCCTCAGGGAGCAAGTTGATGCTCTACACCCCTCCCCCGATCGATCCCAAGGCGCCGCCGGTGCGCATCAATCTGCTCTCGGACACGCAGACCAAGCCGACGGCTGCGATGCGCGAGGCGATGGCGCGGGCCGAGGTCGGCGACGAGCAGGTCGGCGACGATCCGACCGTGAACGCACTGTGCGAGCGCGTCGCCGCGCTGCTCGGCAAGGAGGCCGCGGTCTACATGCCGTCAGGCACGATGTGCAACGTCACCGCGACGCTGGTGCATTGCCGTCCCGGCGACGAGATCCTCGCCCACGAGAGCGCACATATCATCGCCCGCGAAGGCGGCGCGCATGCCGCGATCGGCGGCTTCCAGGTGACCCAGCTCAAGGGACCCGACGGCCAGTTCACGCCGGAGACCTTCCGCAAGGCACTGCATCCGCGGACGCGCTACCAGCCGCCGCAGACCGTCGTCAGCGTCGAGCAGACCGCCAATATCGGCGGCGGCACGATCTGGAAGAAGGCCGCACTCGACGAGATCGTCGCGATCGCCAAGCAGCACGGTCTCGTCACCCACATGGACGGTGCGCGCCTGCTCAACGCCACGGTGGCGAGCGGCATCCCCCCGCGCGACATGACGGCGGGTTGGGATTCGGCTTGGATCGATTTCTCGAAGGGCCTGGGCGCGCCGATCGGCGGCGTGCTCGCGGGCACCCGCGCCTTCATTGACGCGGTGTGGCAGTGGAAGCAGCGCCTCGGCGGCTCGATGCGGCAGGCCGGCGTCTGCGCGGCCGCCTGCATCTACGCACTCGACCATCACGTCGATCGCCTCGCCGACGATCACGCCAATGCGCGCGCGCTCGCCCGCGGCCTGTCGCAGATCGCAGGCGTCGAGGTGCAGGAGCCCGAGACCAATCTCGTGTTCTTCAAGCCTGATGGCGCCGGAATTGCCGGCGACAAGATGGTCGCCGCACTGCGCCAGCGCGGCGTGACGCTCGCGATGATGGACGGCCGCATCCGCGCCTGCACCCATCTCGACGTCAATGCGGCCCAGGTCGAGGAAATGATCGGATACGTCCGCGAGATCGTGCGCGGGGCGTAAGTCCGTAGCCCGGATGGAGCGCAGCGAAATCCGGGGGCCTCGCCTCGCGGAAAGATTTTCCCGGATTGCGCGGAGCCTGTCATCGGGCGGCGCTTCGCGCCGACCCGTTGGCTCCATCCGGGCTACGAAGGCGGCTAGCTACCGCCCCATCGCCTGATAGATCAGCGTCTTTAGTGCCAGCTGAATCCGGCCACGCTGCGACGGGGTCTGCACCATGAAGATCCCGAACAGATCGTCTTCGGGATCGATGAAGAAGAAGGTGCCGCCGACGCCGTCCCAGCGATATTCGCCAAGAGGCCACGATGTCCCCGATGGCACCGAGGTGCGCACCGCGAAGCCGAGGCCGAAGCCGGAGCTTCCGCCCGGATAGTAATTCTGATCGCGCGCGATCTTCGTCTCAGGACCGATATGATCCGACGCCATCAGCGCGATGGTCTCCGGCTTGAGATAGCGCCGGCCTTCATAGCTGCCGCCGTTGAGCAGCATCTGCGAGAAGCGCGCGTAGTCACCGACCGTACCGACAAGGCCGCCGCCGCCCGACTCCCACCTCAGCGGTTTCCTGGGATCGCGGACCTGCGTCATCGGGCTAATCGCGCGATCCTGCGGCATCGGCTCGGCGATGCGCGGCCACTTGGCAGGATCGGCGACATAGTATGCAGTGTCCGTCATCCCGAGCGGATCGAGCAACCGCTCCTTCTCGAACCCGAACAGCGATTTCCCCGATACGACCTCGACGATGCGGCCGAGCACGTCCGTGGAGTGGCCATAATCCCAGTTCGTGCCGGGCTGTTCGGCGAGCGGAAGCGTGGTGATCTTCGCGACGAGTTCGGCGTTGGTCAAAGCCTTGTTGTCGAAGAGACCGGCGTCGGCATAGAGCTTGTTCACCAAGCCCCCGCCATAATAACCGTAGGGCAGCCCGGCAGTGTGGCGCATCAAATCCTTGATCGTCACGGAGCGACTGAGCGGCTCCAGCGCCAGCGCGACCTTGCCGTCCTCGGCCTTCGTCTCGACACCGACCTTCATCTTGCCAAAGGCCGGAATGTACTTTGCGACGGGATCGTCGAGCGAGAGCTTGCCCTCCTCGACCAGCATCATCGCCATGACTGTCGTGACCGGCTTCGACATCGAATAGAGCCGGAAGATCGTGTCCGCGCTCATCGAGATCTCGGTGGCGACATCGCGGACGCCGAAATTCTCGTAATAGACCGGCTTGCCGTGCTGCTGGAGCAGCAGGATCGCGCCCGGAAAGGTGCCGGCTGCGACCTCACTCCTGATGTAGTCGGAAACCTTTGCCAGGCCCTCTGGCGAGAAAGTGCGGGCGCGCCTCTCGGAGCCCGCTTGCGCACCAACCGCACCGAACAAGAGAACGAGCGCCGCGATCAGCGCGCGGCGCCCGAACATGTCACTTCTCCATGGCTTCATAGACCAACTGCTTCAATGTCCGTTGCACGCGCTGGCGCTCGGTCGGGGTCTGCTCCAGCAGCACGAAGAACATGTCCTGCTTGGGATCGATGACGAAATAGCAGCCTGAGGCGCCGTCCCACTTCAATTCCCCGAGATCGCCGGGCGGCGGCGGCTTGGCGTTGCCGGGATCGGTGCGGACTGCAAGGCCGAGGCCGAAGCCGAAACCGTCGCCGGGGAAATAAAAATAGTCGCGACTGACCCCCGAGGTCGGACCGACCTGATCGGTCACCATCAGCTTGAATGTCTCGGGCTTGAGGATGGTCTTGCCGTCGAGACTGCCGCCGTTGAGCAGCATCTGCGCAAAGCGCTCATAGTCCGCCATGGTCGTAACCATGCCGCCGCTGGCGAATTGGATTTTTTTGACAACCGTCGGATCGTTGATCCGGCCGACGCGAAAATCGGCGTCATTCGGCACCGGCTGGGCCAGAAGCTTCTGCTTCTCGGGGGCGGTGACGAAGAAGCCGGTGTCGACCATGCCGAGCGGATCGAGTAGCTTTTCCCGCTCGATCTCGAGCAACGGCTTGCCGGTTGCGACCTCCATCACACGCGCCAGAATGTCGGTGGAATGGCCGTATTGCCACAGCGCGCCCGGCTGGTTGTGCAGCGGCAGTTTGGCGATGCGCTCGGCGAACTCCGCGAGGTCGAAATCGCCGGCGTAGATATTAGCCTCGCGATAGGCCTTGCGGACCAGGCTGTCGCCATAGAAGCCATAGGTGACGCCCGAGGTGTGCGTCATCAGATCGTGCACCGTCATCGGCCGGTTCGGTGGTACGAGCTCGAGCGACTTGGTGCCGTCGTCGGCCTTCTTCTCGACGCCGACCTTCACATTGGCGAAGGACGGAATGTATTTCGAGACGGGATCGTCAAGCTTGATCTTGCCGTCTTCGATCAACTGCACCGCGACGACGGAAGTGATCGCCTTGCTCATCGAGAACAGGCGGAAGATGGTCTTGTCGGTGATCGGCGCCTTGCTCTCCACGTCCTGCACGCCGAAGGCTTCGTGGTAGACCGGCTTGCCGTGCTGCTTGATCAGCACGGTGGCGCCGGCGATCTTGCCGGTCGCGACCTCGTTCTTGAAGAACTCGCTGACCTTGGCGAGCTTGTCCTGATTGAAATGCGCGCCGGCCGGAATCTCGTAGGTGCCTTCGGCGCGCGCGAGCGACATCGCACCCAGCGACACCAGTGCGCCGCAAACGAACGCACGCAGTCCGAAATGTGAATTCATATCCCCTCCCCGGGAAGGTGGCCGAGCGGAGTGTACTGACCGCGTCATCAGGCACAAGGGCTGGCGTACCGCGCCAAAACGTCAGTGTGGAGCGCGGCGCTTGTCTCCGAGAAACAACAGAATATGACGTGGGTGACCAACGGCGCTGCCGGCAGGGCTTCAATGGTCGTGTGGACCGCAATCTTCGCGGCCTGGTCGGCCGGAAAGCGATATACCCCGGTCGAGATCGCGGAGAAGGCTAGAGAGTTCAGTCTATTGGCCTGGGAGAGCTCAAGCGAACGGCGATAACAGGAGCGCAACGCATCCGCCTCGCCGTGGCTGCCGCCGTGCCAGACGGGGCCGACTGCGTGGATCACATGCCGCGCGGGCAGACGGTAGCCCTTCGTGATCTTGGCATCGCCGGTCGGACATCCCCCGAGCGTCCGGCACTCGGCCAGAAGCTCGGGACCGGCAGCGTCGTGGATTGCGCCGTCAACGCCGCCTCCGCCGAGGAGAGACGAATTTGCGGCGTTGACGATGGCGTCAACGCCGATTGTCGTGATGTCAGCAACGATAACCTCGAGCTCGGCGCCGCCGATGCGGCGCGTCAGCTGGGTCACCGGATCAAGCCGCGACGGCGACGCCCTTCTCGGAGAAGAGCTGCTGCAGTTCGCCGGCCTGGAACATCTCGCGGACGATGTCGCATCCGCCGACGAACTCGCCCTTCACATAGAGCTGCGGAATGGTCGGCCAGTTCGAATAGTCCTTGATGCCGTTACGCAGTTCGGCGGATTCGAGGACGTTGAGCCCCTTATAACCAACGCCGATGTGGTCGAGGATCTGGACGACCTGGCCGGAGAAACCGCACTGCGGAAATTGCGGCGTACCCTTCATAAACAGAACCACGTCGTTCGACTTCACTTCGTTGGCGATGAATTCCTCGATGCTCATATCCATGTCCTTCCGGGGCGGAGCCCTCAACGATTCCCTCGGGCCGGCCCAGCCGATTTAACCCGATACTTGCCCATATATGTAGCCCAAACCGTTGTGCATCCAAAGTAAAATGGCGGCGAACACCCCTTGAACAGCCCTGGGGCGGCCGGTCCAGGCCACGCCGGCTCCATTACATGATGCCACGAATATCATCGCCGGGGAGGACTTTCATACCGTAACGGAGCCCTTATCTAGGACGAACCCCGGTTTTTGGAACCGGGCAACGCCAACAACGTTCTCTTGTGCTGTCTGGAGAAAAACGTGACGAAACAAGCCTCCGCTACGGCCACCCCGCCGCTTTCGTCACCGTCGGCCGACCCGCGCGGCCTCGCCCAGGGGCTGGAAGAGGCGTTTCTCGTCGTCCGCAACGAGACCGAGCGTCGGGCCGCGCCGCTGTCGCCTGAAGACCAGCAGATTCAATCCATGCCGGATGCGAGCCCCACGAAATGGCATCGCGCCCATACCACCTGGTTCTGGGAGCAATTCCTGCTCGGCGAGCACTGTCCCGGCTACCGGCCCTTCCACCCTGATTTCGCTTTCCTGTTCAATTCCTATTACGTCAGCGCCGGCCCGCGTCATTCCCGCAATCACCGCGGCGACATCACCCGCCCCGGCGCAGATCAGGTCGGCGCCTATCGAACCTATGTCGATGCAGCCGTCGTCAAATTCTTCCGCGAGGTCGGCGCGGACAAGCTTCGCGAGATCGCGCCGCTGGTCGAGGTCGGGCTCAATCACGAGCAGCAGCATCAGGAATTGATGTTCACCGACATCCTGCATGCCTTCGCGCAGAACCCGATCCCGCCGGCCTATGATCCGGACTGGCGCTTCCCGGCATCGACACGCGCGGGGGAGGATTGGCTGACGCTGAACGAGGGTATCCACACCGTAGGTCATGTCGACGACAGTTTTCATTTCGACAACGAGAAGCCGGCGCATCGCGCCCTCGTCGGTCCGGTCAGGGTCGCACGCAATCTCGTCACCAACGCCGAGTGGCTCGCCTTCATGCGCGACGGCGGCTACCGGACCGTGACCTTGTGGCTGATGGACGGCTTTGCCACCGTCAACAACGAAGGCTGGGACGCCCCCGGCCATTGGCGCGAGATCGACGGCCAGTGGCACATGATGACGCTCGCCGGCCTCAAGCCGGTCGATCCGGACGCGCCGGTCTGCCACGTCAGCTATTACGAGGCCGATGCGTTTGCGCGCTGGGCCGGGAAGCATCTGCCGACCGAGATGGAATGGGAGGTCGCGGCCCGCGCCGGCCAGCTCAACGACGCCTTCGGCATCGTCTGGCAGTGGACGCGTTCTTCATATTCGCCCTACCCCGGCTACCGCGCCATCGAAGGCGCGCTCGGGGAGTACAACGGCAAGTTCATGATCAATCAGTTGGTGCTGCGCGGCTCCTCGCTTGCAACTCCCGAGGGCCACAGCCGTATTACCTATCGCAACTTCTTTTATCCGCACCATCGCTGGCAGTTCACGGGACTGCGGCTCGCCGACTACGAATAAAAATCATCCGACGACAAATACGCGCCGGACAGCGCGTTCAGGAGAGTATCATGAATGTGCACGCCAGCGCTTTGGCCGAAGCCCATCTCCCCGACGAGCAGACCACCGCCTTCGCCCGCGAGGCCATCGAGGACCTGTCGCAACAGCCGAAAAAGCTGTCGCCGAAATATTTCTACGACGCGGCCGGATCGGAGCTGTTCGAGGCGATCACGCGCCTGCCGGAATATTACCCGACGCGCACCGAGCTTGCGATCCTGAAGGAGCGCGGCAGCGAGATCGCGAAGATCATTCCGCAGCATGCGGCGCTGGTCGAGTTCGGCGCCGGAGCAACCACGAAAGTCCGCCTGCTGCTCGATCACTGCAAATTCGCAGCCTATGTGCCCGTCGACATCTCCGGCGACTTCCTGAAGGCGCAGGCCAACGGCCTGAAGCGGGACTTCCCGACGCTCGGCATCTATCCGGTGGCGGCCGACTTCACCACCCCGTTCGAGTTGCCGAGGGCAGTCGCATCGATGCCCAAGGTCGGCTTCTTCCCCGGCTCGACCATCGGCAATTTCGAGCCGCATGAGGCGCAGGCCTTCCTGAAGAGCGCCCGCAAGATCCTGGGCAAGGGCGCGCAGATGATCATCGGCGCCGACCTCGAGAAGGAAGAGCGCGTCCTCCACGACGCCTACAACGATGCCGCCGGCGTGACCGCCCGCTTCAACCTCAATGTGCTCGTGCGCATCAACCGCGAGCTCGGCGGCAATTTCGACCTGTCCGCCTTCACCCACCGCGCGATCTACAACCGCGAGCGGCACCGGATCGAGATGCACCTGATCAGCAAGAAGAGCCAGACCGTGCGCCTGCTCGGCACCAGCTTCTCGTTCCGCCCCGGCGAGAGCATCCACACCGAGAACAGCTACAAATACAGCCTCGAGCGTTTTGCTGCGCTGGCGCAGGGCGCGGGCTGGCAGGTGCGCGAAAGCTGGACGGACGCGGCGAAGATGTTTTCGGTGCACGCGCTGGAGGCGGCGGAGTAAACGCTCCGGCGCCAGTGGCGCCGGGTCAATGCTCCTCGGCCTCTTGCGGAGACGACCCCAGCGACACCGACTCCCACACCGCGACCACGATCATGATCACGGTCGACGCGACCGACAGCCAGAGTGGCGAGAGATCGGCGGCGAACCACCACAGCACCGCGAGCAGGATGATGCCGATGCCGTGGGAGAGCTGGAGGAAGCCGCGGATCGCGTGCTTGAACAGGATGGTGCCGACCAGGAACACCAGGGGACCACCGATCGTGCTCACGATGGTCCTGATATCGGAATGGCCGGTCGGATGCTTCAGCACCAGTTCGTCCGACACCGCGGTCAGGATGATGCCGGCGACGATCGGCATGTGCAGATAGGTGTAGGCGAGCCGCGCCAGCCGGCCGGATTCCGCGGACTTCGAGATGCGCTCGGAGCCGGCCTCCGCGCCCTTGTGGAAATAGACCCACCACATCGCAATGGCCCCGGCCAGCGCCGAGACAAAGGCCAAAATATTATCCGCGGTCCAGTCCAGCTCGGCAAAGGTGGCGCCGTTGACGACGACGGCTTCACCGAGTGCGATGATGATGAAGCCGGCGCAGCGCTCGGCCATGTGGCCGCCCTCGACGGCCCAGGCTTCGACCGACGAGAAGCCGAGCTTCGGGACCCAGAAGCGCACCGCGGGTGAGACGTATTCGATCGCGAGCGCCGCGATCCAGCACCACAGCCGTGCCTCGTCATGGGCGAGACCGCCGAGGATCCAGAAGATCGCGGAGCCGCAGAGCCAGACCAGAATGCGGATCGCGTTGTGCCGGACGGCCGTTCGATGGCGCGGGGTCGCGAGCAGCCAGAAGGCGGTGCGTCCGACCTGCATGGTCGCGTAGGCGATCGCAAACCACAGGCCCCGCCCCTCGAAGGCGCTCGGGATCGTGGTCGACAGCACGAGGCCGCCCAGCATCATCAGGAAGAGCAGGATGCGGACCGGGGTCAGATCGGGATTGAGCCAGTTGGTGACCCAGGCGGTGTAGACCCACACCCACCACACCGCGAGGAACAGCACCGTGACGTGCACCGCGCCGAGCGGGGTGAAATGGTGCAGCAGCGTGTGCGAGACCTGCGTGACGGCGAAGACGAAGACGAGGTCGAAGAACAGCTCGGCATTGGTGACGCGGCTATGCTGGTTCGGAGCGATGACGCGAAACATCGCGCCGCGAGGATTGTCCGCAGCCATCGTCATCCCCCCGTCACGCGATCAGATCAGGCCCCCGGTACCCCGGTTTGCAGCGCCAGCGCATGCAGCACGCCACCCATCTGGCCTTGCAGGGACTGATAGACGATCTGGTGCTGCTGGACGCGGGACTTGCCGCGGAAGGATTCCGAGATCACGGTCGCGGCATAGTGGTCGCCATCGCCGGCGAGGTCACGGATCGTCACCTCGGCATCGGGGATCGCTGCCTTGATCATCGCCTCGATATCGTGGGCGTCCATGGGCATTCGGGTCTTGCTCCTGTCTCGGCTTCGAATCGCTTGCCGGGGTCCCCGGACCGGCAGGGCCAAACTTAGCGTGAACGGCCTTCTACGTCACGCATTCCGGCACTATATCCCTGATCCCATCCGGATAAAGGCACGACAAAGTGCCGCGCGCGGCAGATTGATCGAAAAGGCGTGAACTCATGAAGCTTCCAGGGCCCGACCACCCCATCACCATCACCCAAAATCCCCGGCGCGTCCGCGTCACGGCCGGCGACATCGTGATCGCCGAGACCAGCAAGGCACTGATCTTGAAGGAAGCCAAATATCCGGCGGTGCAATATGTGCCGCGGGAGGACGCCAACATGGCGCTGCTGGAGCGCACCGACCGCGTCACCCATTGCCCCTACAAAGGGGACGCGAGCTATTACAGCGTCAAGGCCGACGGCAAGACGCTCGACAACGCGATCTGGACCTACGAGACGCCTTTCCCCGCGATGACGGAGATTTCCGGCCATCTCGCCTTCTACCCGGACAAGGTGAAGATCGAGGAAGTGGGGTAGGCTCACCGCGCCGGGGCGGTCGCAGGTCGCTTCCTCTCAGTCGACACAAGGCTCAAGATGCCGCGCAAAGCCGCAAGACTGATTGGGGTCTCGTTGCTGGGCGTGGCCGCCATCCTCATCGTGGTGGCCGCCGCCGGACTGGGTTTTCGCGCCTATCGCCAGCATCTTGCTGCCGAAACCCTCGCGATCCGCTCACCGAAGGGCGTGCAGGAGGGAGGGTTCGTCGACATCGGCGGAATCAAGCAATGGATTCAAATCCGCGGCGAGGATCGGGATAACCCGGTCCTCCTGTTCGTCCATGGCGGGCCCGGAGGCTCCAGCTGGCCAATGTCGTCGGGTTGGCGCCCCTGGGAAAAGCACTTCACCATCGTGCAATGGGACCAGCGCGGCACCGGCCGCACGTATGGGGCCGCCGGAGACACGCTGGCGCCAACCATGACACTGGAGCGAATGGCGCAGGATGGCGTCGAGCTGGCCGAGCATCTGCGCACGCATCTGCACAAGGACAGGATCGTCCTGGTCGGGCATTCCTGGGGCTCGTTCCTGGGAATTCACATGGTGAAGCAACGCCCGGATCTGTTCTCGGCCTATGTCGGCACGGGCCAGGTGGTTGGCAGGACGACCTTCGAGAAGGCATTCGAGCTCACGATCGCGCGCCTGCAACGGCTTGCGGCATCCGCCAACAATCCCGAAGCCCTGGCGGAATTGGCGCCGATCGCTTCACAGCCGACCCTCACCCCGGAAAATCGCCTGATTGCGGACAAATGGAGCAACGCGCTGGGTCTGACGCCCGCCGGCGGCTTCCAGTTCGCCGGCCCCATCCCGCCGCTCTTCATGCCGGATGTCTCGCTGCTCGACTTGTACAACTGGCGCAAGGGCGTCGCCTTCTCGGCCAGGTATCTGACCGGACGGACCGGGCCGATGTTTCAGAGCGACATGGCCTCGATGGGATTCAGATCCCCGATCCCCATGTTCTTCATTGAGGGCGACGCGGACGGCGTGACGCCGGGCGAACCCGCCGAGCAATATTTCAAGGAGATCACGGCCCCGCATAAGGAATTTGTGTGGGTTCGCGGCGGCGATCATTTCATTCCGTTCGATCGTCCTGATGAGTTCTTGGCCGAGCTGATGGCCCGCGTCATGCCATTCGCAGGCAATTGAGGGCCGGCGCCCCGGCCCCCCGGTTCGAACGGCAGCCCGGCTACGCCCTGAAGATCGTGAGCCCCAGTATCAGCAGCACCAGGAAGATCACGACGAAGATATAGAACAGGAAGCGGGCGACATCGGCCGAGGCGGCCGAGAGGCCGGTGAAGCCGAGCACGCCGGCCACGATCGAGATCAAGAGAAAGATCAGCGCCCATTTCAGGATCGTCATAGCCAACTCCGCCTTGGATGCCGCATGTTTTGCGGCCCTCGACCCATTCGCGAACGCTAACTTCGCTGCATGGAACTGGTTCCTGAGGGCCCTCCGCGGGCAAGGCGCGACACAAACTGCGCTTGCTGAATCCGGTTCCCGACGGCACAGTCCGGCCAGGGCAGGAGCGCAATCGGGGCGACCATGATGACGATGTCACATTCCGCGACGATCGGCGCAGAGGCGCACGCCGCGCCGAAAGCCAAGGCGCGCAATCTGTCGCTCGATCGGACCCGCACCTTCCTCACGCTGGTGGTGCTGCTGCACCACGCCGTCATTCCCTACACCTATTTCGGTCACACCGACCCGGCGTCCTGGATCGGCTTCGACATCGTTGTGCTCTGCACCGACAGCTTCTTCATGGCGATGTTCTTCTTCCTGTCGGGACTGTTCACGTGGTCCGGCATCGCGCGCAAGGCGCCGCAGGTTTTCCTGCGCGACCGCCTGTTGCGGCTCGGGCTGCCGTTCGTGATCGCGGCCTTCACGGTCATCCCGCTCGCCTATTACGCGATCGCGCTGCGGCACGATCCCGAGCTGACCTTCGCTTCGTTCTGGTGGAAGACGATCACCGTCGGGCCGTGGCCGAGCGGGCCGATCTGGTTCGTGTGGGTGCTGCTGGCGTTCGACCTGACCGCGAGCATGCTCTACCGGGTCTCAGCCCATCTGGTCGATCCGGTCAACCGCGTTTCGCTGCGCGGATTTGACCAGCCGGCCGTGTTCTGGCTGCTGCTCGCCGTCGTCAGTGCCGTCGTCTACGTGCCCGCGCTGGTCCATTTCGGGGCCAACAAATGGTTCGAGGTCGGACCGTTTTCGGTGCAGGCGAGCCGCGTCCTGCTCTACTTCGCCTATTTCTTCATCGGCGTCAGCGTCGGCGCCGCCAACTTCGATCGCGGTATCCTCAGCGCCGAGGGCCAGTTGCCGAAGAACCGATGGATGTGGGTGATCGCCACGCTGGTCCCCTACTGCCTGATGTGGTGCATGATCTACATCAAGCGCGCAATCCTCGGGAATCCCGGCGTGCTGCCGGACTGGTATCAGGCGATCTACGGCACGTTCGTCGTGCTGTTCTCGGCCGCGATCCTGCTCGCGATCCTCGCCTTCTTCCTGAACCAGAAGTCGCCGGGGCCTAACCTGCTCGACCGCATGCAGGCGGACGCCTACGGCATGTTCCTGGTGCACTACCCGATCGCGCTGTGGATCCAGTATGTGCTGTTCGACTATTCGTGGCCTGCGATCTTGAAAGCGGCGATCGGCTTCGTGCTCACGGTGTTGCTGAGCTGGGGACTGACGGCAATGTTGCGGAAGATTCCGGGCGCGTCACACGTTTTGTAAGGCCGAGGTCTCTCCGTCCGTCATTGCGAGGAGTTCTTGCGACGAAGCAATCCAGTCTGCCGCCGCGGAGACGGTCTGGATTGCTTCGCTTCGCTCGCAATGACGGAGTTCGCGGCGGCGGCTCAGGCCGCCTTCCCGCCCATATACTCCGGCAGCCAGCGCTCGAACGATTTCCGCAGGCTATCGATCGTAACAGGCGCCTCGCCCGCGATCGCGATCGCATCGCCGCCGGTGGTGCCGATGCGCACGCAGGGCACCTCGCAGCCACGCATCTTGGCCAGCACGCGGCCGGCGTCCGCTTCCGGCACGGTGACGAGATAGCGCGCCTGGTCCTCACCGAACCAATAGGCCTGCGGCACGAGCGCCGCCGGCGCCGCCAGCAGTTTTGCGCCGATGCCGCTGGCCATCGCCATCTCGGCGAGCGCGATCAGGAGGCCACCGTCGGAGAGATCGTGCACCGCGGTCGCAGTGCCAGCATGGATCATGCCGCGCACGCAGTCACCGTTGCGCTTCTCGGCCGCGAGGTCGACCGGCGGCGGCGCGCCCTCCTCGCGACCGCAGATGTCGCGCAGATAGACCGACTGGCCGAGCCAGCCGTGGGTTTCGCCGACCAGGAGGATCGCCTCGCCCTCGGCCTTGAAGGCCAGCGAAGCGGACTTGGTGAAATCATCGAGCAGGCCAACGCCGCCGATCGAAGGTGTCGGCAGGATCGCGCGGCCGTTGGTCTCGTTGTAGAGCGAGACGTTGCCGGACACGACCGGGAAATCGAGCGTGCGGCAGGCCTCCGAGATGCCCTTCAGGCAGCCGACGAACTGGCCCATGATCTCGGGCCGTTCAGGATTGCCGAAATTGAGATTGTCGGTGATCGCGAGCGGCTTGCCGCCGACCGCGGTGATGTTGCGCCAGGCTTCCGCCACCGCCTGCTTGCCGCCCTCGAACGGGTCGGCTTCGCAATAGCGCGGCGTGACGTCGACGGTCAGCGCCAGCCCCTTCGGCCCGTCCTGCACGCGCACGACGGCGGCGTCGCCACCGGGACGCTGCAAGGTGTTGCCGAGGATGACGTGGTCGTATTGCTCCCAGACCCAGCGCTTGCTGCACATGTCGGGCGTGCCGATCAGCTTCTCAAGCGCGGCACCGACGCCCATCGGCGCCGGCACGTCGCGCGCATGCACGACCGGCAGCGCAGCGGAGGGCACGTGCGGGCGATCGTAGAGCGGCGCTTCGTCGCCGAGCTCCTTGATCGGCAGGTCGGCCATGACGTCGCCGCCATGCTTGACCACGAAACGCTTGCTCGGCGTGGTGTAGCCGACCACGGCGAAGTCGAGGCCCCATTTCTTGAAGATGGCCTCGGCTTCCTTTTCCTTCTCGGGCTTGAGCACCATGAGCATGCGCTCCTGGCTTTCCGAGAGCATCATCTCGTAGGCGCTCATGCCGGTCTCGCGGGTCGGCACCGCGTCGAGATCGAGGTCGACGCCGAGGTCGCCCTTGGCGCCCATCTCGACCGCCGAGCAGGTCAGGCCGGCCGCGCCCATGTCCTGGATCGCGATGACGCAGCCCTTCTCCATGATCTCGAGGCAGGCCTCGAGCAGCAGTTTTTCGGCGAAGGGATCGCCGACCTGCACGGTCGGGCGCTTCTCCTCGGACTTGTCGTCGAACTCGGCCGAGGCCATCGAGGCGCCGTGGATACCGTCGCGCCCCGTCTTGGAGCCCAGATAGACGATCGGCATGTTCACGCCGGAAGCGGCCGCATAGAAGATCTTGTCGGCGTCGGCGAGGCCCACGGCCATCGCGTTGACGAGGATGTTGCCGTCATAGCGGGTGTGGAAACGCACCTGGCCGCCGACCGTCGGCACGCCGAAGGAATTGCCATAGCCGCCGACGCCGGCCACCACGCCGGAGACGAGATGCCGCGTCCTGGCATGCTCGGGCGCGCCGAAGCTCAGCGCATTGAGGCAGGCGATGGGACGCGCGCCCATGGTGAAGACGTCGCGCAGAATGCCACCGACGCCGGTGGTCGCACCCTGGTAGGGCTCGATGTAGCTCGGGTGGTTGTGGCTCTCCATCTTGAAGACCACGGCCTGGCCGTCGCCGATATCGATCACGCCGGCATTCTCGCCGGGGCCCTGGATCACCCAGGGCGCCTTGGTCGGCAGGCCGCGCAGATGGATACGCGACGATTTGTACGAGCAGTGCTCGTTCCACATCGCCGAGAAGATGCCGAGCTCGGTGAAGGTCGGCTCCCGCCCGATCAGCTTCAGGATGCGCTCGTACTCGTCGGGCTTGAGCCCGTGGGCGGCAACCAGTTCGGGGGTGATCTTGGGTTCGTTCTTCATGGATTCGGGGCTTTCGGCGGCGTTTTGCCGTTCTTAGGAAGATCGGGGGCCTACGAAAAGCCCTTTATGGCGCATTTTCCCGCTGTCCCACGTTTTGCGGCCGGGGGATGCGGGAACAGGAATTGCAAGGTGCGGACGGATCGGATTTAAGGGCTAAAGACCCGTAATTGAAGGCCCAATTCCTTGCACGTGCTGACCAAAGTCCCATCCACCCGCCGCCCCGACCTGCACGTGGCCACCGAAGGTGAGTTCAAGGGTTGGCGAACCTGGATTCGCGACAGCTTTGAGAGCCATATCGGCCCGTTCTGGCACAAAGTCGAGGAAGACGGCAGCGTCCGCTCGGCCTTCCGGGTCGAGAAGAAGCACCTCAACGGCTCCGGAAACGTCCACGGCGGCTGCTTCATGGCATTCGCCGACTATTGCCTGTTCGCGATCGCCACCCACGAGCTGGATGGCCCGGCCGTGACGACGAATTTCGCCTGTGATTTCCTCGACGCGGCCCGCAAGGGCGAGCTGGTCGAATGCGCCGGCGAAGTGTCCCGCGCCGGCGGCTCGCTGATCTTCCTGCGGGGCAAGCTGACCTCGGCCGGGCGGCCGCTGTTCACCTTCTCCGGGACGATCAAGCGGGTGAAGCGGAAGCCGGCACTCCAGCCAAACGCATAGCTCGACGCCTTCCCTTTTCGCACCCCCTCGCCCAGACTTGCGACAAGCGCTCTGGCGCGGGGGAGCAGGAACAAGGTGCCGCAGAGCACATCGTCGGGCCGCACGGCGGCCGCCGCATCATCGTCGCCATCCATCATCGCCACCGGCGTCCGCAACTGGCGCGACTATGCGCTGCTGTTCGCGCTCGCCTGCTGCTGGAGCTCCACCTATCCGCTGGCGAAGCTCGCGCTTCCCACCATCCCGCCTGTCACCTTCATCTCGGCGCGCTCGCTGATCGCGGCCGCCTTTCTGTTCGCGATCCTGTGGGTGCGCGGCCTCAAGCTCCCGACCGATGCGAAGGCCTGGAAGCTGTTCGCAGTCCAGCAGCTGATCAACTCGACCTTTCCGTTCCTGGTCATCACCTGGTCGCAGCAATATGTGCCGGCGTCGAACACGGTGGTGCTGGCCTCGACGACGCCGATCTTCGCTTTCCTGATCACGTCGTTGATCACGCGGCATGAGCCGGCGACGCTGCTGAAGCTCGTGGGCGCAATTCTCGGCCTTGCCGGCACCATCGCCATCGTCGGTCTCGACGCGCTGCGCGGCTTCAGTGGCGAGATCGTGGCCGAGATCGCGATCCTGCTCGCCACCATCTCCTTTGCCTGCGCGACCATCTTTGGCTTGCGGCTCTCCGAATACGATCCGATGGTGGTGGCGACCGGCTCGCTGCTGTTCGGTGGCCTCGTGCTGCTGCCGCCCTCGCTGATCATCGACCAGCCCTGGACACTGCACCCGACGCCGACGGCAATCGTCGCCACCATCGCCATGGGCATCATCTCCAGCGCGCTGGGATTGATGCTGTTCTACATGTGCCTGGTTCGGCTCGGCACGCTGACCACCAACGCGCAGGGATACTTGCGGATTCCGATCGGCGTCGCACTATCGATCGTGCTGCTCGGCGAATCCGTGCCGTCAAACCTCGCGCTCGGTCTCGTGCTGGTCATGGCCGGCGTCGCCACGATGACGATCCCGGGCGATGTTTACAAGCGGTGGCTTGGACGATTGCGCAGGCTCTGAGTGCTAACGCAACGAGGCGCACTAAGGCACAGTCACAACCTGATTGACACATGATGGACGAATGTGAGGTAGTCGCGCGCAAGCCTGTCGTGATGCATCCCTCCCTCAAGGCCCAGCATGGACAGTCGTTCACCACACGCCATTGGCGATTCAAAAGCCGATCGCGTGCCCAGCATTTGGTGGTTCGCACTCGCGCTTGTTCCGCTATTTGCATCCCAGCTCATGCGACTGCATCAGCACACTGCGGCGGGTTGGCTTGTCTGGGACTATGCCGGGCGGATCGCCGCCCTGGCCATCCTTGCAGCGATTCCTGCAGCACGTGCTGTTGCCTATCGACGCGAGCAACGCCGGATTTCTTTTCTTGAGATCGGGGTCTGGATCGCAGGAATTGTACTGCTGGACCGCTTGAGTCAGTGGCCGCGACGACTCATCAATGCGACATTGCCAGCGACCGTCATTGGCAAATACCCGCACCCGACCGGCTGGCTCAACGTCTTCGATCTCATCGTTGGCTTGGCGCTGGTCGCGGCCAGTGAAGAGATCATTTTCAGGCGATTGCTTCGGAACGCGTCACAGCCTTACCTGGGCGATGGGGTCTTTGCTATCCTCATGACGTCTCTGATCTTCGGCGCCTTTCATTGGTGGAGCGGGATCGGAAACATCCTGCTTGCCGCAACAACCGGCATCCTTTTCATGGCGATGTACCGGCGCTCAGGTGCGCTTTGGCCGGTCGTGCTCGTGCATTACCTGGTTGACCTGATCGCCTTCTCTGGCGTTTGGCGTTGAAGCGGCAATCAGCGCGACGCCGACAATTGCTTCTCGGCGATGTTGAGCCACTCGGCCTGCGCCTCGCGCAGATATTTCGGCGCGCGCCGCATCTGGATCAGGAGCTCGTTGAAAACCACGCGCGCCTCGGCGCTGCGGCCGACCATCTGGAGCAGCATGCCGTAGCGCACCCGTGCTTCGGCGCCGGGAAAATAGTCGGTGACGGCGTGATATTCCTCCAGCGCCTCGTCGAGCCGGCCAACCTCGGCAAGCGCGCGGGCATAGAGCAGATGCGCATCGGCGGAATCGAAGTCCGGCCATTGCTTCTGAAGATCATCCAGCGTCGCCAGCGTATCGGCCGGACGCTTTGCGGAGAATTCGGCTTGCGCCTTGCCGAAGGCGTAGGCGGGATCGTGGCCCATCGGCAGCGCCAAAATATGATCGTAATGCTGCTCGGCTTCACCGTAGCGCCCGATCTTCGCGCACTCCTCGGCCAGCGCCGCACGATTGGCGATGGTATCGGTGACAGCCAGCCGGTCGGACAGCTCGCGGTAGCGCTTCTCCGGATCGAGCCGATTGGCGACGCGTTGGCGCGCCTGCCGCGCGCCGGGGCTGGAAAACCATTCCGGGATGAGTTCGACCGCGATATAGGCGAGCGCGCCCATCATCGGCACCAGCAGGATGATGAAAGCCCAGGGCCGCAATCGCCCGGTTCGCGACGCGTGATAGATCAGCGTGATATCGAGCAGCAGAACGACCAAAGCGACGGGCATGTGACATCCGGGAGCACAACGACAGCGTACGCTTCCTGATATCGCAACTCGCGCAGCGAAACAACTTTGAGTTGCTTCCATCCGCGCGGAAATCAGCGACCCCGGATGCACGCGCCTTGATGGCGACGAGGAGTCAGTCGTCTCAAACGCGATTGAGGTTCATGAGACAGCAAGCCCAAACCGCTATGACTTGGGCAGCTATGATTTGGGCGGCTGCTACTTGGCGTCGTCCGCGAGCATCTTCCGGTACTTCTCGACGTCACGCGTCACGAGCTTCTGGAGCACCTCGGGCGTATGCTCGTCGGGATCGGGCGTAACGGTCGACAGATCCGCAAAACGCTTCTTCACCGCGTCGGTTTCCACCGCGGTGCGCGCGGCTGCATTCAGCTTGGCGATGACGGCCTGCGGCGTGCCCTTGGGTGCGAACAGGCCATTCCAGCCCTGCGCTTCGAAGTCCGGCAAGCCCGCCTCGGCAGACGTCGGCAGATCGGGCAGCGTGGCCAGCCGCACGGTCGAGCCGACCACGAGCCCCCGCACCAGCTTCTCGTTGATCGACTGCGAGACGGAGGCGGCGGCGTCGCAGACGCCGTCGATCTGGCTGCCGACCGCGTCGGTGAGCGCAGGCGCCGCGCCGCGATAGCCGACCAGCGTCGCATCGATGCCGGCGGCCGTCACGAAGCTCTTGCAAATGAGGTAATTCGACGAGCCGACACCGGCGTGGCCGAGATTGATCTTGCCGGGGTTGGCCTTGGCGTAGGCGATGAACTCTTTCAGGTCCTTCGCCGGAAAATCCTTGCGAAGCGCGATGATGCCGAACGTCTTCGCGACCATGGCGATCGGGACGAAGGATTCAGGCGTGAACGGCAGTTTGGGATAGATCGTGTAGGTCGCGGCATTGGTGCCGGCGTTGCCGATCGCGATGGTGTAGCCGTCAGGCTCGGCGCGGGAGGCGCGCGCCAGCGCGGTCGAGCCGCCGGCGCCGGCGACGTTCTCGATCACGATGGTCTGGCCGAGCGCGATGCCCATCTGCTCGGCCACCGTGCGCGCGATCACGTCCGACGTGCCGCCGGCCGCGAACGGCACGATCATGGTGAGCGGACGCTTGGGGAAATCCTGCGCGAAGGCGGCGGTCGCGAGCGAAAATGTCGCGAGCGACAGCGCCGCGATCGCGGCGAGAGCCCGCTTCGCCACGAACGCGATCACGCGGCCTTTTCCAGATGGGCAGTGAGGCCGGCGAACAGGCCGCGGCCATCGGTGCAGCCCATGATGTCTTCGACGTGGTTCTCCGGGTGCGGCATCATGCCGAGCACGTTGCCCCTGTCGTTGACGATTCCGGCGATGGATTGCGCCGCGCCATTGATGTTGCTGATATCATCGACCACGCCGTCGGCCGAGCAGTAACGATAGAGCACCCGCCCCTCGCCCTCGAGCCGCTTGATGGTCTCTTCGTCCGCCTCGTAATTGCCCTCGCCATGCGCCACCGGCACGCGGATCACCTGGCCCGCATTGTAGCCGCGGGTGAACGGCGTGTCGGAGCGCTCGACGCGCAGATGCACGTCGTGACAGATGAACTTCAGCCGCGCGTTGCGCATCAAGACGCCGGGCAGCAGGCCGGACTCGCAGAGGATCTGAAAACCATTGCAGACGCCGAGCACGAGACCGCCCTTGGCCGCATAGTCGCGCACCGCGTCCATCACCGGCGATCGCGCCGCAATCGCGCCGCAGCGCAGATAGTCGCCGTAGGAGAAGCCGCCAGGCACCACGACGAGGTCGGTGCCCGCGGGCAGCGACGTCTCGGCGTGCCAGACCATCGCGGGCTCGCTGCCGGAGATCAGCCTCAATGCGCGCGCCATGTCGCGCTCGCGGTTGATTCCGGGAAAGACGAGGATGGCGGCTTTCATGGTTCGGGTTCCGAAGGTGATGGGAATCGGGCTGGCCAAAGAGGGCCAAAATCGTGAAGAGAGATAGCCATTTGACGGGGATTTTACCAGTGCTAGCCTTGCCGGGCGGCCTTGTACACAGGCCATAGCCACGGCACTTTTGCCTGACGATCTTGCCCGGGATTGAAGCCATGAACGTCCCGTCGCGGCCCGCCTCCCCCTCCGAACCGGTGTCCACTCAGGGCGTCATCGCCGCCGGCGCCTATGTCGACGGCCGGCGTGTCGCCAATATCGCCATCAGCGAGGCTTCGAGCTGGCGGGCCAAGCCCGGCCACGTGGTGTGGATCGGGCTGCACGAGCCCGACATGGCGCTGCTCGGCGCCGTGCAGAAGCAGTTCGACCTGCACGACCTTGCCATCGAGGACGCCAACAACGCCCATCAGCGGCCGAAGATCGAGCAATATGGCGAGGCCCTGTTCATCGTGGCGCGGACGGCGCAACTGATCGAGGGCCGGATCGCCTTCGGCGAGACGCACATCTTCGTCGGCGAAAGCTATCTGGTCTCGGTGCGCCATGGCGCCTCGACATCCTACACGCCGGTGCGCGAACGCTGCGAAAGCTGCCCGCGGGCGCTGGCGCGCGGCGAGGACTACATCCTCTACGCCATCCTCGATTTCATCGTCGACAACTACTCGCCCGTGCTGGAGAGCATCCACGAGGAGGTCGAGGGCATCGAGGACGACGTGCTGTCCAAGCCGATCAGCAAGGCGCAGATCGAGCGGCTCTACATGCTGCGCCGCGACCTGTTGCGGCTCAGGACCGCGATCGGCCCGCTGGTGGAAGTCTGCCGCCGCCTCGAGCATGACGAGCTTGCGATGGTGCGCGCGACGATGCAGCCGCTGTTCCGCGACGTCACCGACCACGTCAGGAACATCCAGGAGCGCATCGATTCAATGCGCGAGGTGCTGGCCTTCGCCTTCGAAGCGAGCCTGCTGGTCGGACAGGCGCAGGAGACCGCGGTCTCCAAAACGCTCGCGTCGTGGCTCGCGATCCTCGCCGTCCCCACCGCAGTCGCCGGCATCTACGGGATGAACTTCAAATACATCCCCGAGCTGCAATGGGAATACAGCTATTTCGTCGTCATGGGGATGATGGCCCTCGCCTGCCTCGGATTGTACTGGCGCTTCCGCCGCGTCGGATGGCTGTGAAGCGCCGCGCGGGCTAGACGATCTCGACCCGATAATTCTCGATCACGGTGTTCGCCAAGAGCTTGTCGGCGGCCTCCTTCAGCGCCGCTTCGGCCTTGGCCTTGTCGGCGCCGGCAAGCTCGATGTCGAACACCTTGCCCTGACGAACGCTGGCGACGCCGTCGACGCCGAGCGACTTCAGCGCGCCTTCGATGGCCTTGCCCTGCGGATCGAGGATGCCCGTTTTCAGGGTAACGGTAACACGTGCCTTCACGTCAAATCCCTCTTAGCTCTTCACCAGCACCGGGCCAGTGCCCTGCGGACGCTCGTTCTCCATGAGGATGCCGAGGCGTTTTGCGACTTCGGTGTAAGCCTCGAGCAGGCCGCCGAGATCCCTGCGGAAACGGTCCTTGTCGAGCTTCTCGTTCGACTTGATGTCCCAGAGACGGCAGCTATCCGGCGAGATCTCGTCGGCGACGATGATCCGCATCATCTCGTTCTCGAACAGCCGGCCGCACTCCATCTTGAAGTCGACGAGGCGGATGCCGATGCCGAGGAAGAGGCCGGTGAGGAAATCGTTGACGCGGATGGCGAGCGCCATGATGTCGTCGATCTCCTGCGGCGTGGCCCAGCCGAAGGCGGTGATGTGCTCTTCCGACACCATGGGGTCGTTGAGCTGGTCGTTCTTGTAGTAGAATTCGATGATCGAACGGGGCAGCTGCGTGCCCTCCTCGATGCCGAGGCGCTGCGACAGCGAACCGGCGGCAACGTTCCGCACCACCACTTCCAGCGGCACGATCTCGACCTCGCGAATCAATTGTTCGCGCATGTTGAGGCGGCGGATGAAATGGGTCGGCACCCCGATGTCGTTGAGGTGCTGAAACAGGTACTCCGAGATCCGGTTGTTGAGGACACCCTTGCCCTCGATCACCTGATGCTTTTTCGCATTGAACGCGGTGGCGTCATCCTTGAAGTGCTGGATCAGGGTACCGGGCTCCGGGCCTTCGTAAAGAACCTTTGCCTTGCCTTCATAAATACGACGCCGACGGCTCATGGGGATGTACCGTGTTTTGTTGAAATCCATGTATTTGGTGTGCTCCGGTTACCAGGTTACGACCCACAGCGGAGCTGCCGTGAACGGCTGGGAACCCGTCTATAACCCCTTGGAAACAGAACGGGAACCAAGCCTTCAGGCAACCTATCCGATTGGCTGTCCCAGCACAATCGATCCGGCCGCCCGGCATCAACTTATACCGTCTTGCCTGCGGCTTAACGGCTCGTTGTTTTGCCGATTCGTGCCCCCTATCTAGGCATGCGCCGGGGCCGTCGCAACGACGGCCGCCGGATCCAGTCAGCAGGGAATTGGAAAAGGCATGAGCAGTTTGGACAAGCGCGAGGAAGGCTTCGAGAAGAAATTCGCCCTCGACGAGGAGCAGAAATTCAAGGCGGAAGCCCGCCGCAACCGGCTGCTCGGCCTTTGGGCCGCCGAGAAGCTCGGCATCACCGGCGAGGCCGCCACCGCCTACGCCAAGGAAGTGGTCGCGGCCGATTTCGAGGAGGCCGGCGATGCCGACGTCCTGCGCAAGGTCATGGCCGATTTCGCCGCCAAGAACGTCGCCATCACCGAACAGGCGATTCGCGCCAAGATGAGCGAATTGATCGCCGTGGCCGCGGCCGAGGTGAAGGCGGGCAAATAGGCGAACTAGGGAGCGGCGGGTAGCGAATGAGCCCATTCGCTACTCGCTGTTCGCCATTGGCGTCCCTCACCCCTCCTTGAAGCCGTATTCCGGCACATTGCCGCTGGCGCCGTAATATTTGTACGGCAAAAACTTGCCGCTCATGGTGATCTTGACGCGGTCGCCCTTCGGGTTGGCGACGCGCTCCATTGCCATGTCGAAGTCGATCGCCGACATAATGCCGTCGCCGAATTCCTCCTCGATCAGCGCCTTCCACGCCGGACCGTTGACCATCACCATCTCGTAGAAGCGATAGATCAGCGGATCGGTCGGCGGCATCGGCGTGCCGGTGCCGCGCATCGGCACCTCGTTGAGCATCGTGGTCTCGGCCTTCGACAGGCCGAACAGCTCGCCGGCATTGGCGGCCTGCGGTTTCGTCAGCTTCATCTGGCCGAGGATCGCACCGACGATCAGCACCTCGGAATAGCCGCCGACCTTGTCGCAGATGTGTTTCCAGCTCCAGCCGTTCTCGCGCTTGATGTCGAGCAGCTTTTCGGTGAGGTCTTCGCGCTTCATGTCAGGGTCTCCCTTGGCCAGGCATCGTGTCACGTCGTTTGTGCCGCTTTGGGAGGCACGAAACGTGCCAATAAATGAGGCTTGAGGCGTCACCGCCCCGACCTCCCCTCACGCGGTAAAGCCTCCGTGAACCGCTTGATCGCCTCGAGCACCGGCTGCTGGTCGCCGGCAAAGAACCAATGGTCATTGCCGTCGAGCTCGACGAATTCCGCACCGGTGATCCGGCTCGCGATGTCGCGCCCGGCCGCGATCCGCACGGCCTTGTCGTCCCGCCGATGCAGCACCAGCGTCGGCACCGCAATCCGCGCCAGAAGGTGTCGCACGTCGGCGTCGCGAAAGGCCTCGAGCACGGCGGAGATTCCGCCCGGACTGGACGCCGCGCGCAACAGCCCCGCCCACCAGGCGCGCGCCTGCGGATCATTGGCCAGGCTCGGCGCGAAGGCTTCGATCCCGACCGGGCCGCCCCATTGCGCAATCAGGTGCTTGCTCCAGGCATCATACTGGCTGGCGCGCAGTGCGTGCGGATAGTCCTCCGACCAGCAGCCCTTGGCCAGTGCGCCGAACAGGATGAGCCCGGCCACATGGCGGGATTGCTCGACCGCAAATTTGATGCAGGCCGGCCCGCATTCGGATGCGCCAAACAGCACGACGCGGCGCGAGTCCGCCGCCCGCAGCACGGTGCCGATGTCGTCCGCGGTGACGTCGATGCCGGGGGCCGATCCGACCCGGTCGGACAGGCCGATGCCGCGGCGATCGAAAACGATCAGCCGCCCAAGTCTCATCAATGAGGCCAGAAACGTCCGGCTCGCCGGATGCTCCCAGGCGCGTTCCACATGCGAGACGAAGCCGGGCATGACCAGGATGTCGAGCGGACCGCTGCCATAGGTCTGATACGCCAGATGCACGCCGGCGCCCTTCACATAGCGTGTCGCTGGAAGAGCATCGCGCAGCGGCGCGGCCGCGCGACTCATGAGCGCTTCGGTCTCCGCTTCCGGCGTGACGCCAAGCTCGTCGCGCAGCCGCTGCGCCAGTGCGGCGTGATGCCGTTCCGCCGCGCTTCGGTCGCCCGCAAGCAGGAGGCTGCGGATCAGGTGCCGGCCATACACCTCGCTGAGCGGATCGAGCTCGACCAGACGGCCCGCATGCAGTGTCGCGGCGAGATGATCGCCGGCAGCATTCCTGTCCTGCACCAGACGTTCGAGCGCCTGCACGAGCCGTCCCCGCAACGCCTCGCGGCGAAAGAACGCCCAATCGTCGAATTCGGGACAGTCGTCCGGAGAAAAGCCCGCCAGGAAGTCACCGCGATAGATCCGGCAGGCCTCTTCAAACGCACCGCGATCGCAGGCGCTCTCGAACAGATGCGAGTCGATCTTCAGCTCGACCTCCGGGGACCAGCGCAAGCTTGTGCGGTCGGTCTCGAAAACCGCCTGGCCGAGCGTGAGTTCGACGCGGTGAAGCAGACGCCGCAATCGCGCAAGGCACGTCTCGCGGGACGTCTCGGGCCACAGCAGCGTGGCAATGACGTCGCGCGCGACGGGGGCTTTGGCTTCCGCGAGATAGACCAGCAGCGCAAGTCCCTTGCGCAAGGCCAGCTTGATCAGGCGGTCGTCGGCATGGACCTCGGGGAACCCGAACGTGCCAAGCGAAAAGGCCGTCATGGAGATCCTTCCTCCCCGGTCGGCGCCCCGGGGGACGCGCAGGGGACGGTCCAGCGATAGCAGTCAGGCCAGATCGAGCCCGCTCGCCAGCGAGCAGCTCAGGCTCCTGAATGCGGCACCGCCGTGTCAGGCACAATAGGAAAAACCATGTTCGCGCGCCTCGCAATCCTGCTCTACGCCATCGTGAGCTACGCCGTCTTCACGGCTTCATTCCTCTACGCGCTCGGCTTCGTCGGCAATTATGTCGTGCCCAAGTCAATCGACACGTCGATCGACGTCGGCGCGCCTGCGAATTTGGGTGAGGCCATCGTCGTCAACCTGCTGCTGATGAGCCTGTTTGCCATCCAGCACAGCGTCATGGCGCGCCCGGCCTTCAAGCGCTGGTGGGCGGGAAGCCTTCCCATCGCCTGCCAGCGCAGCACCTATGTGCTGCTCTCGAGCCTGATCCTCCTGCTGCTGTTCTGGCAGTGGCGTCCGATCCCGGCGCCGATCTGGCAGGCCAGCGGAATTACAGCGTGGCTCCTGACCGGCGTGCATTGGCTCGGCTGGCTGATCGTGTTCGCCTCGACCTGCATGATCGATCATTTCGATCTGTTCGGCCTGCGCCAGGCTCTCTTCGCGTTGCGCGGAGCCGACATGCCTGGTCAATCCTTCCGGACGCCGCTGCTCTACAAGATCGTGCGGCATCCGCTCATGCTGGGCTTTCTGCTCGCGTTCTGGGCGACGCCCGAGATGACCGCCGGCCATCTGCTGTTCGCGATCGCGAACACGGCCTACATCCTGGTCGCCCTGCAGTTCGAGGAGCGGGACCTGATCGCCGAGTTCGGCGCGACCTATCAGGACTATCGCCGGCGCGTTCCCATGCTGTTGCCGCGCATTTTCGGAGCGCCCCGATGAAAGCGGTTCTGTGCAATTCGTTCACTGGCCCTGCGGATCTGCGCCTCGGTGAGATCGCTGCGCCGCGACCTGCCGACGACGAGATTCTCATCGATGTCCACGCGGCGTCCGTGAGCTTCATGGACCAGCTGCTGGTCTCGGGCCTCTACCAGATGCGGCCGCCGACGCCCTTCGTGCCCGGCACCGAAGCTTCCGGCGTCGTCGTCGCGGTCGGCGACAAGGTCACGATGTTCGCACCCGGCGATCGCGTGGCGTGCAGTGCCTGGACCGGCGGCTACGCCGAACGGATGATTGCGAAGGAATCGAAGAGCGTGCGGCTACCGGATGGCGTCGCGTTCGAAGCCGCGGCGACGGTGCTGCACAATTACGGCACGGCCTATTATGCGCTGGTCGAGCGGGCTCGGGCGCAGCGCGGCGAAACCCTGTTCGTCACCGGCGCAGCCGGCGGGGTTGGCCTTGCCGCCGTCGACCTCGGCCATCATCTCGGCCTGCGCGTCGTCGCCGGCGTCGGCTCCGACGACAAGGCCGCCCTGGTGCGCGGTTACGGCGCCAGCGAGGTCATCAACTATCGCAGCGAGGACCTGCGCGACCGGATCAAGTCGATCACATCGGGAGACGGCATCGATATCGGCTTCGACAATGTCGGCGGCGCGATCTTCGAGCAGATGGCCCGATCGATGAAGTGGGGCGGACGGCTAATGCCGATCGGCTTCACCAGCGGCGAAATTCCACAGATCCCGATGAACCTGCCTCTCCTGAAAAACTATGCCATCATCGGCGTCTTTGTCGGCGCCTGGGCGGAGAAATTCTCCGCGGAAGCCGCACGCATGAATGATACGCTGATGCAATTGCTGGCCGACGGAAACATCCGCCCGCACATCGATCGCGTCCTCCCTTTGGAGGAGGCCGGCGACGCCATGCGCGCCGTCGCCAATCGCACGGTTCAGGGACGAATTGTCCTCAAGATCAGGTAGACTGGGCCCGACGACGAAGAGAGGACAGAACCGATGACCGGGATCATCATCGACAAGCGCTTTTGCGGTCCTCCGAACTCCGGGAACGGCGGCTATGTCTGCGGGCGGCTGGCCCGCCACATTCCCGGCGACGGAGAGGTGACGCTACGCGCGCCGCCTCCCCTGGACAAACCGCTCGCTGCGGTCGCGACCGACGACGGCACATGGGAGCTTCGCGACGGCGCCAAAGTCGTCGCGACCGGGCGAGCGACGAGCGTTGAACTCACGCGCGTAGAGACAGCCACCTTGCAGGAAGCACGCGCAGCCGAATTGCTGACGCCTGTGAAACCGCACGAGCATCCGCTGCCGAACTGTTTCGTCTGCGGTCCCGCAAGAGCGAAAGGCGACGGCCTGCGCATCTTCGCCGGTCCGCTCGGACGTCACAACGCCGTTCTCGCGGCGAGTTGGACGCCGGCTGCTAATCTGACAGCCGAAGATGGTTTGGTCGCGCCAGAATTTCTCTGGTCGGCGCTCGATTGTCCTACCGGCTTTGCCTGCAATTGCGATCAGCAGAGCGCGACCTTCGACAAGACGCCACTGCTGCTGGGCCGGATGTCGGCACGGATCGAAGCCCGGCCGCGCCCCGGAGACCGCTGCGTCATCACGGCTTGGCCAACCGGCCGCGACGGCCGCAAGCGTACGGCCGAGGCCGCGCTCCACGATGAAGCCGGGAAGTTGCTGGCCGTGGCCCGTACGACATGGATTGCGGTGGAACGCGAGGTGCAGCTCGGGCGTACCTCGTAGGGTGGGCAAAGGCGCGAAGCGCCGTGCCCATCACTCCTATCTCAGCTCCGTTGAGCGACATGGTGGGCACGCTTCCGCCTGCTCTCTTCGAGCTACGGCGGACAAGTCGCTTTGCCCTCCCTACCTCTAATCACGCAACACATCCGTCGCCGCACCTTCGGCCTGCACCAATCCGCATTCTCCTGCACGCCAGCGGCCGCGCTTGCGACGGTTTACCTTGCGTCAAGCACGCCCGGCAATCGATGGCTGTCTTAAAAGGCTTGTTAGGAGCGGTCATCGTTGTTGGCGCCCGGAATACGGGGACGCTCTGCAATGCAATCGGACGAGGGACTCTACAGTGCGCCACGCTGGCGCCTGACACGCTGGCTCGCCGAGCCGGGGCTAGGTGTTCCCGACGACATCCGCGCCGCGCTCATTGTCCAGCTCTATGGATCGTTGCCGGTTTTTGCTGCCGGCGCCGTCAACACCGTTGCCGTCGCCGCCGTGATCGCTGGCCGCAAGCAGACCGCACCATTCATTGTCTGGCTGGTCATGGAGATCGCGATCAGCCTGGCCCGCCTCGCCGTGCTCGTCAGCGCGCATCGCAGGGCGCGTGCCCACCGCCCGACGCCGACCGACCTTCATCTCCTGCTCGCGGTCGCCTGGAGCGCCAGCGTTGGATTTGGCGTCGTTGCCAGCCTGGCCAGCGCGGACTGGGTCGTCGCCATGCTGGCCTCGCTCTCGGCGGCGGCGATGGTCGGCGGCATCTGCTTCCGCAATTTCGGCGCGCCGCGGCTGGCCGGGACCATGATCCTGCTGAGCCTCGGTCCCATCATCCCCGGCGCTGCGTTCGCCGGCGAGCCGCTGTTCTACATCGTCTACCTCCAGGTGCCGATGTATCTGGCCGCGATGACGGCCGCCGCCTTCCGCCTCAACCGGATGCTGATCACCACCATGCGCGCCGAACGCGAGAACAGCCATCGCGCGCATCATGATGCACTCACGGGGCTGCTCAATCGCGCGGGCTTCGTCGAGGCGCTCAGCGCCAGACTTGGAGCCCACGCCGAACGACGGTTCGCTGTGATGTTCTTCGATCTCGACGACTTCAAACCGGTCAACGACACGTTCGGACATGCGGCGGGCGACGAGGTCCTGAAAGCGGTGGCCGGGCGCGTGCGCCGGGCGCTGCCGGACGGCGCGGTGGTCGCCCGGATGGGCGGGGACGAGTTCGTCGTGCTCGTCGACGGCGTCACGGCCGAAATGGCCCAGGAGGCGGGACACCGCCTCATCAGCGAGGTCGCCGTCTCCTATGAGCTCGGCGGCGAGGTGCGCGCCGGTGTCGGCGCCAGCGTCGGCATTGCGATGTCGCCGGATCATGGCGCCGAAGTCGAGGAATTGCTCGCGGTCGCCGATGCAGCACTTTACGAGGCGAAGTCAGGCGGCAAATCGCGTTGCTGCCTGGCCTCGGTCGAGACCAACCTCGCCGCGTTACGTCGCCTCCAGCAGAGCGGCCCGAAAGCCCCGGTCGCAAGCGCCGCCTGACGCAGTACGACTAACGCACCCCACAAGCGCGATCTCGTAGGGTGGACAAAGGCGCGTAGCGCCGTGCCCACCACTGCTGTCCCGGCACGTCGATTGATGGTGGGCACGCTTCCGTTTTGCCCACCCTACGCTGTCGTCTAAACTAGACTGGACAGTGCCCAAACGTCGCTAGGGGCTCGCAGCGAGCGCCTTGAGCTCGGCCGCGGCCGCCTGTGCCTCCACGAAGGTCGGCGGGCAATCGGCAAGCGCCAGTCCGAAAAGCCGCCGCGCCTGCTCTTTCGCACCGCGTTGCAGGGCGAACTCGGCGGAGTAGAAGTTCGCCTCACATATTTGGCCAGACCGCTTAGCAGGAAGCGGATCGTTGGCTGCTCGCAACACCTCCTCTGCCGTCACTTCTCCAAGAAATAGTCGGACAATGGGAGCAGGCCAAGCAGTCATATCGAGCTTCATCGTCGCGGCCGCAAGCCGGCTCGGCGCTCCGCTGCGCATGCTTACGATCTCTCGCCACAACGCTGCGTAGACATCCCTGGGATCGAGCGACGTTGCTCGATCGAAATCCGCGAGAGCTTTGGTCAGTGAGCCGCTCTGGAAGTAAGCGAGCGCCCGTGACCGATGGGCCAACGCATCTTCTGGGTCCAATTGGATTGCCCGGTCGGCGTCGACGATTGCGCGGGCGAAGTCGCCCTTTGCGTTGTAAGCTCTGGCTCGGTAATCAAACGCGTCCTTATCTCTCGCGTTGATCCGAAGCGCTTGATCGTAGTCATCAATAGCGTGATCGATGTCCCCCTTTTCATAATACGTGGCGCCGCGCGCCAGAAATATACGGCCATCAATTCCTTCCGGCTCGCTCGCGGCGGCGTCTCCGCCGACGGGAGCGGCAAGATCGTCGCCCTTGCGATTTGGCTCATTTTGATTCTTTCGAAGCGCCTGATCCTGAGATGTGAGTTGCACCGACCGGGTGTAGTCGCCAATCGCCCTGTCATAGTCTCCCTTCCTTGAATAGATGAGACCTCGGGCGTAGTGGGCAATGCGATTCCTTGAGTTCAGTTGAATCGTGCGGTCGAGATCGGCGAGAGCGCGGTCAAAATCTCCGAGATTATAATGCGCGACGGCTCGGCAGTAGTAAGCGCGTTCGGCCGTCGGATCGGCTTCGATTGCAGCGCTGTAGTCTGCAATGGCGAGCTCGTACTCACCCTTGATGTTGTTAGCACTGCCTCGATTGAAATAAATCCGAGCAATGTTCTGCCGATCGTACTCGTCCAGCCGCAGTAGCGAAGTACAGGCCGCAATTCGTTCGTCGGGCGAGACTTTGGTCTGGGCGCTGCACTTCTGTTCGTCAGCAGAGTTTGCGGCCGCAGGCGAAACAAGCGCGATCATTGCCAATGTCGCTACCGTACTCGAGAGCACGCGGCCTACCCTTCCGATCATGGAGCCCCCGATGATATCAAGCAGCTCGTCATAGCAATCGGAAGGGCTCTTGCACAGCTCTTGGTTGCAAAAACCCAGCCAGATCGAGGTCAGGTCATTCCCTGGATCATCCCCTGCAACCGCACCAACTCCGCCTCGAGATCGCGCTCCACGTCCGCTGCCCGGATCTCCAGCACGCGATAGTCGCGCGCCTCCAGCCACGTCCGCCGGCCCGCGCGATCGGCCGCGATGGTCTCGCCCTCGCCCGGATTGACCAGCTCGATCGCGATCCGGTGCGGGAACGAGACGAAATCGGGAATGTGGCGGCCGACCGGGGTCTGGCGCTTGAACGCTCCTGCGAAGCGGCGGTCGCGGGTCAGGGCCTGCCAGAGCAGGCGCTCGGCATCGGTCGGGTTGCGGCGGAGCAGGCGAGCAAGGCCGCGCACGGTCGAGCCGCTGTCGGGCACGCCGCCGCCCTGGCCGTGCTCGGCGAGAAGCGCGCGCAGGCGCGTGGCCTGCTCGCCGTCGAGCACGCCGCCCTTGGCCGGGCCCTTGCGCCCTTCCGCGATCGCCATCACGACCCCGTGCAGGGTGTGCATGTCCTGCTTGGTCGGCTCCATGCGGCTAAAAATGTTGCGCAGATTGACCAGCATGGTGTCGCGTTTCTCGGCCGGGCGCAGGAATTCGACCCGGTCGAGCTCGCGGATGAGATTGTCGAAGAAGGCCTGCATCTGGTGCTGCGAGGCGCGTTCGGAACGCTCGGGCATGCTGTGCGGCAGCTCGCCTGACGTTGCCCGCTTGAACCATTCATAGCCGACCAGCAGCACGGCCTGGGCGAGGTTGAGCGAGGCAAAGCCCGGATTGACCGGGAAGGTGATGATGCGGTTGGAGAGGCCGACCTCCTCGTTGGTCAGCCCCCAGCGCTCGCGGCCGAACAGGATGCCGGCCTTGCCGCCTGTGGCGATGTGCCCCGAGATCTCGGTCGCAGCCGCCTCGGGCCCCA
Organism: Bradyrhizobium sp. Unk1; assembly: GCF_059512345.1. Lineage (NCBI taxonomy): Bacteria > Pseudomonadati > Pseudomonadota > Alphaproteobacteria > Hyphomicrobiales > Nitrobacteraceae > Bradyrhizobium > Bradyrhizobium sp. Unk1. The sequence continues at coordinate 16,899 of NZ_JCAMOP010000042.1, read as the reverse complement.
CCACCGGCTTGGCCTGGTCATGGGGACGCGCGGTGGTGGCGAACAGCAGGTCGAGATCGGCGACCGCCTCGCCGACCGTGTCGAACAATTCGACTTTTTCCAGAATGTAGTCGGCACCGGCGGCGGCCCGCTGGGCCGCAATGTTAGGCCAGCCGTCGCGGGGGTTGACGATGCGCAAGGCGCCAAGCGCAAAGTTGCCCATGGCGCGCGCACACATGCCGATGTTTTCGCCGAGCTGCGGCTCGACCAGGATCACGATGGGACCATCGAGGGCGAGGCCCACCTTGCTCTTGTCAGTCCCCGACATCTCGTTTCGCTTTCACACTGGTTCGCAAGGCCTCGGGTTCTCAAGACCTTGGGTTCTCAAGGCCTTGGCAAGGCGTTCTTCAGGAATTGATTCAAAGCCGGCCTTGCCCCGATCCTTGGGGCCGGCCGCCCGTTCGCCTGTCGTTTGCCTGTCCTGACGAAATTCTCAAGGGAAATAACGGGTTGGATTCGACTTTTGAATCTCTTCTGAAGCCTGAGGCCCGCCCCCGCGGCAGGGCCCGTCCCGCCCCCCATCTGGGCAAGCTGGATGAGCTAAAAGTGCATAATCCCTTGGCTTTCGCCCGCTGCAGTCCGGTGCTAAGAGGCGGCGGATATTCCCGTGGCGCGCCAAAGCGCCGTTCCCAAGAGGCTTCCCCGATCATGGCAAAAATCAAGGTGTCCAACCCCGTCGTCGAACTCGATGGCGACGAGATGACCCGGATCATCTGGCAGTACATCAAGGACAAGCTGATCAATCCGTACCTTGATGTCGAGCTGCTGTATTTCGACCTGGGCATGGAGTACCGCGACGAGACCAACGATCAGGTCACCATCGACGCCGCCGAAGCCATCAAGAAGGTCGGCGTCGGCGTCAAGTGCGCCACCATCACCCCGGACGAGGCCCGGGTGAAGGAGTTCAATCTCAAGCAGATGTGGAAGTCGCCGAACGGCACCATCCGCAACATCCTCGGCGGCGTGATCTTCCGCGAGCCGATCATCTGCAAGAACGTGCCGCGCCTGGTTCCCGGCTGGACCAAGCCGATCATCATCGGCCGCCACGCCTATGGCGACCAGTACCGCGCCACCGACATCAAGTTCCCCGGCAAGGGCACGCTGACGATGAAGTTCGTCGGCGAGGACGGCACCGTCATCGAGAAGGAAGTGTTCAAGACCCCGGGCTCCGGCGTCGCGATGCAGATGTACAATCTCGACGACTCCATCATCGACTTCGCCCGCGCTTCGTTGAACTACGGCCTGCTGCGCAACTACCCGGTCTATCTCTCGACCAAGAACACGATCATGAAGATCTATGACGGTCGCTTCAAGGACATCTTCCAGGACGTCTTCGACCGCGAGTTCAAGAAGGAATTCGACGCCAAGGGCCTGACCTACGAGCACCGCCTGATCGACGACATGGTGGCGTCGGCGCTGAAATGGTCCGGCGGGTATGTCTGGGCGTGCAAGAACTACGACGGCGACGTGCAGTCCGACACGGTCGCTCAGGGCTACGGCTCGCTCGGCCTGATGACCTCGGTCCTCCTCACCCCCGACGGCAAGACGGTGGAAGCCGAGGCCGCCCACGGCACGGTGACCCGCCATTACCGCGAGCACCAGAAGGGCAAGGAGACCTCGACCAACTCGATCGCGTCGATCTTCGCCTGGACCCGCGGCCTGTCGCATCGCGCCAAGCTCGACAACAATGCCGAGCTCGCCAAGTTCGCGAGCACCCTGGAGAAGGTCTGCGTCGACACCGTCGAGGAAGGCTACATGACCAAGGACCTCGCGCTCCTGGTCGGCGCCGACCAGCGCTGGCTCTCGACCACCGGCTTCCTCGACAAGGTCGCGGAAAACCTCACGAAAGCGTTGGCGTAAGCCCGCGCATTATTTTCGTCTGATCGGGGTTAGACATTATGGGCCGCGCCTGGGCGCGGCCCATTCATTTTGACACCGTTGCGCGGAGGCCACCCATGTCCATCGTCAAGTTCGCCGTCCCCTGCCTGCTGCTCGCGGCCGTGGCCGGACCCACCGCAGCCGCGGAGCCGCTCCCCGAGGCCATCGCCGCGCCCGGCGAGAGCGTCGTGCTCAGCGTCCACGCCGAGGGCGCGCAAGTCTATGAGTGCAAGGCAGGCACCGACGGCAAGCTCGCCTGGGCTTTCCGCGAGCCGGTCGCGACGCTCCTCGCCGAGGGCAAGACCGTCGGCCGGCACTATGCCGGCCCGAACTGGGAGCTTGCCGACGGCAGCGCCGTGGCCGGCAAGGCCATCGGCAACGCGCCGGGTGCGACGGCCGCCGATATCGCCTGGCTGAAGCTGGAGGTCGCCTCGCGCCGCGGCAGTGGCGTGCTGACGCCTGTCACTACGGTCCAGCGCATCAACACCCATGGCGGCAAGCTCGATGGTGCCTGCGACAAGGCCGGCGAATTCAAAAGCGCGCCCTACTCGGCCGAGTATGTTTTCCTGAAGAAGGGCTGACCGCTCAGCGGTCGGTGGCCTCGCGCTCGGCCTGCGCCAGTTCTGCCGCCGCGAGGTCGCCGGTCTCCTCCAGCCGCGCCTTCGCGGTCATCTGGACGTGGGCGGCGAGCGTCGGCATGCGCTCGATCAAAGCGTGAAAATCCTGGGCGTCGAGCAGCAACAGTCGGGTCTTGCGCGTCGCCGTCACCGTGCCGCTGCGTTTTGTCTTATGCAGCAGCGCGATCTCGCCGAAGAAGGTGCCGTCGCCAAGCCGCACCTGCTGGCTCGGCAGCGCGATCTCGACCTCGCCGGCAGTGATGAAATACATCGACGAGGCGGCGTCGCCGCGGCGGACCAATATCTCGCCCTGCTCGATGGTGCGGGCGCGGAGCAACCGCATGATGTCGGCAATCTCCGCTGCGCTGAGATGCGAGAACAGCGGCACCCGCGCCAGCATGCCCCAGGTGACGACGAAATCGCGCCGCCTCACCTCCTCGGCAAAGGCGGTCGAGATGATCGCGACCGGCAGCGCGATCATGGCAAAGCCGCTGATGATGGCGAACACCGAGATGAACTTGCCGAGCGGCGTCACCGGCACGACGTCACCATAACCGACGGTGCCGAGCGTCACGATCGCCCACCACATCGCATCCGGAATCGTGCCGAGCTTGTTAGGCTGCACATCACGCTCGATGGCGTAGAGCAGCGAGGCGAAGGTCAGTACCACACCGATCAGGATGACGATGCAGCCGATCAGCGCACGCCGCTCGGCATGGATGGCCGCGAGCAGCGAGCGCATCGCCGGCGAATAACGGATCAGCTTGAAGAACGGCAGCACGCCGAGCCCGGCCAGCGTCGCGTGCCGGCCTGTGGCGAGCACGATTCCCGCCGGCAGGAACGCCATGAGATCGATGATGCCGAGCGCGGAGAAGGCATAAGAGAGCCGGTCGGACAGCGCGGAGCCGTTGCGCTGGGTGTGCCCCGCCACGGTCCACAGCCGCGCCAGATATTCGAGCGCGAACACGATGACAGCGAGGACGGCGACCGCGCTGAACAGCGTGTCGAACCGCGCGTCGAGCTCCGGCACCGAGGCGAGGATCATCGCGACCACGTCGAGCACGATGACGCTGATGATCACCTGGATGAAGCGCGACCCGATCGAGTAGGCGAGCGGATCGTGCTCCAGCAATTCGTACAGGCGATCCCTTAGGTTGGGATCGGCCGAGCCACGTCCTCGCGGAACGAGGCGCATGGGATTTTAAGCGCCTGCCATCGCTTTTTCGATCGCCGCGAGCGCCTCGGGCGCCTTGGCGCCGTCGGGGCCGCCGGCCTGTGCCATGTCGGGACGGCCGCCGCCGCCCTTGCCGCCGAGCGCCTCGGAAGCGACGCGCACCAGGTTCACGGCATTGAAGCGCGCGGTGAGATCCGCGGTGACGCCGACCACGATTCCGGCCTTGCCGTCGTCGGTGACGCCGACGATGGCGACCACGCCGGAGCCGATCTGCTTCTTGCCGTCATCCGCAAGGCTCTTGAGATCCTTCATCTCGATGCCCTCGACCGCGCGCGCCATCAGCTTGACGTCGCCGACCTCGCGCACGCCTGCGGCTGCGCCATTGCTGCCGGCGGACGCGCCGCCGCCCATCGCGAGCTTCTTGCGGGCGTCGGAGAGCTCGCGCTCGAGCTTCTTGCGCTCCTCCATCAGCGCTGTGATGCGCGCGGGTACGTCGTCGATCGAGGTGCGCAGCTCGTTGGCCGCGGTCTTCGCCAGCGCCATGGTCTCGTTGGCGTGCCGGCGTGCGTAATTGCCGGTCAGCGCCTCGATGCGGCGCACGCCGGAGGCAACCGCGCTCTCGCCGGTCAGCGTGATCAGGCCGATGTCGCCGGTGCGCTTCACATGGGTGCCGCCGCAGAGCTCGACCGACCAGCCGAGCACATTGGCGCCGCGCTCACGTGCGGTCCTACCCATCGAGACGACGCGGACCTCGTCGCCATATTTCTCGCCGAACAGGGCGCGCGCCCCGGCCTCGCGGGCCTCGTCGACGCCCATGACGCGCGTGGTGACCTCGTCGTTCTCCAGCACCACGTCGTTGGCGATGTCCTCGACGCGGGCGAGCTCTTCCGCCGTGATCGGCTTCGGATGCACGAAGTCGAAGCGCAGGCGGTCGGGCGCGACCATCGAGCCGCGCTGGGCGATGTGATCGCCGAGCACCTGGCGCAGCGCCTCGTGGATGAGATGCGTCGCCGAGTGATGCGCGCGGATCGAGGAGCGCCTGCCGTGATCGACCTCGAGCTGCAGCGCAGTGCCGAGCTTCAGCTCGCCGCTCTCGACGGTGCCGACGTGAACAAAGAGATCGCCGAGCTTCTTCTGCGTGTCGGTGACGCGGAACTTGATGCCGCCTTCGCCGCTAAGCACGCCGGTGTCGCCGACCTGGCCGCCTGACTCCGCGTAGAACGGCGTCTGGTTGAGCACGATCGCACCGGTATCGCCGGCCTTGAGGCTGGCGGTTTCCTTGCCGTCCTTGACCAGCGCGGTCACGACGCCTTCAGCGCTCTCGGTCTCGTAACCCAAAAATTCCGTGGCCCCGAGCTTCTCGCGCAGTGGGAACCAGATCGCCTCGGAGGCCGCCTCGCCAGAACCCTTCCAGGACTCGCGCGCCTTGGCCTTCTGGCGCTCCATCGCGTCGGTGAACGAGGCCTGATCCACGCCGATGCCGCGCGACTTCAGCGCGTCCTGGGTCAGGTCGAGCGGGAAGCCGTAGGTGTCATACAGCGTGAAGGCGACGTCGCCGTCGAACATGTCGCCCTTTTTCAGGGACGCGCTCTTCTCGTCGAGGATGGCAAGGCCGCGCACCAGCGTCTTGCGGAAGCGGGTCTCTTCCAGCCGCAGCGTTTCCTCGATCAGGTTCTCCGCGCGCATCAGGTCGGGATAAGCCTGGCCCATCTCGCGGACCAGCGCCCAGACCAGGCGATGCATCAGCGGCTCTTTCGCACCCAGCAGCTGCGCATGGCGCATCGCGCGGCGCATGATCCGGCGCAGCACGTAGCCACGGCCCTCGTTCGACGGCAGCACGCCATCCGCGACCAGGAAGGCCGAGGAACGCAGATGGTCGGCGATGACACGGAACGAGGCGACGGTCTGCTCGTTCGGCCCGCTGCCGAGCGCGGACGCGGTCGCGTCGATCAGATGGCGGAACAGGTCGGTCTCGAACACGCTGTCGACGCCCTGCATGATGCAGGCCATGCGCTCGAGGCCCATGCCGGTGTCGATCGAGGGACGCGGCAGGTCCACGCGCTCCTCCTTCGTCACCTGCTCGTACTGCATGAACACCAGGTTCCAGAATTCGAGAAAGCGGTCGCCGTCCTCTTCCGGCGAGCCCGGAGGTCCGCCCCAGATATGGTCGCCGCGGTCAATGAAGATCTCGGAGCACGGGCCGCACGGCCCGGTGTCGCCCATCGCCCAGAAATTGTCCGAGGTCGGGATACGGATGATGCGGTCGTCGGAGAAGCCGGCGATCTTCTTCCACAGGCCGGCCGCCTCGTCGTCAGTGTGGTAGACGGTGACGAGCAGCTTGTCCTTCTTGAGCCCGAACTCCCGCGTGATCAGGGTCCAGGCCAGCTCGATCGCGCGCTCCTTGAAATAGTCGCCGAACGAGAAATTGCCGAGCATCTCGAAGAAGGTGAGATGGCGCGCGGTGTAGCCGACATTGTCGAGGTCGTTGTGCTTGCCGCCGGCGCGCACGCATTTCTGCGACGTGGTGGCGCGCTGATAGGGCCGCTTCTCGACGCCGGTGAAGACGTTCTTGAACTGCACCATGCCGGCATTGGTGAACATCAACGTGGGATCGTTGCGCGGCACCAATGGCGAGGACGACACGATCTCGTGGCCGTTCTCGGCAAAGAAGTTCAGAAAGGTCGACCTGATCTCGTTGACGCCGCTCATGTTCATCCAATCGGGTGTGCTTGGACCCGCGATACGCCATCCAAACCTGGCATTTGGGCTGATATCTGCGGGTCAAAGCGCTTTTAGACAAGGCCAGCTGCGCTGTCCAGAAACTGTGCAAGGAGATCAGTGAGTTGCCGCAGGCGCGCAATTCCGTTGCAATCCCGTTGAAAGCCGCCAAGTGCGCGTTGACAGGCTTGGCCGGCCTGTGGTCTCTACCCATCTGTATCGTACGGCCACGTCGGGAGAGACCGGCTTTGGTGCCGGCGCCGAAGGAGCAACCGCCCCGGAAACTCTCAGGCAAAAGGACCGCGTGGCTTTGACGACATCTGGAAAGAGGCGCCGACGGGCTTAAGGCCCGGACTGCGTCCGCCGACGGGATAATACTCTCAGGCACAGCGACAGATGGGGCTTCGACTGGTTAGCTCGGGGAATCGTCCCCGGGGAACCACCGAGGGCCCCGTGATGCTTGCGCGCGACGACCAAGATTCCCTGAAAAATACGCCCCTCCACGGGCTTCATGTCTCCCTCGGCGGCAAGATGGTGCCGTTCGCGGGCTATGACATGCCCGTGCAGTATCCCGCGGGCGTCCTGAAAGAGCACCTCCATACCCGTTCCTCCGCCGGCCTGTTCGACGTCTCCCACATGGGCCAGCTCGCGCTTCGGCCGAAATCCGGCAACGTCGAGGACGCCGCCCGCGCGCTGGAACGGCTGGTGCCACAGGATATCGTGGCGATCGCCCCGGGACGGCAGCGCTATGCCCAGTTCACCAATCCGGATGGCGGGATTCTCGACGATCTGATGGTCGCCAATTTCGGCGATCACCTGTTCCTGGTCGTCAACGCCGCCTGCAAGGCCGAGGACGAGGCGCATCTGCGCGCGCATCTCTCGGGCGACTGCATCATCGAGCACCTTCAAGACCGCGCCCTGATCGCGCTGCAGGGCCCGAAGGCGGAAGGGGTGCTGGCGAAATTGTGTGCAGAGGCCCCCGCCATGAAGTTCATGGATGCCGGTCCACACAAGGTCGCCGGCCTCGACTGCTTCGTCTCGCGCTCCGGCTACACCGGCGAGGACGGGTTCGAGATTTCGGTCCCCGCGGCCGATGCCGAGCGCCTCGCAAAAACGCTGCTGGACAATCCCGATGTGATGCCGATCGGCTTAGGGGCCCGCGACAGCCTGCGGCTGGAAGCCGGGCTCTGCCTCTACGGCCACGACATCGACACCGCGACCACGCCGGTCGAGGCCGCGCTGGAATGGTCGGTGCAGAAGAGCCGCCGCAGCGGCGGCGCCCGCGCCGGTGGCTTCCCCGGCGCCGAAAAGATCCTGGCTCATTTCGATAACGGCGCGAGCCGCCGCCGCGTCGGCCTGCGCGCGGAAGGCCGCGCGCCGGTGCGTGAAGGCGCGCTGCTGTTTGCCGATGCTGCGGGCGGCGAGCCGATCGGAAAGGTCACCTCGGGCGGTTTCGGCCCGAGCCTGAGCGCGCCGGTCGCGATGGGCTATGTGCCCACCGCATCGAGCGTGCTCGATACAAAACTCTTCGCCGAGGTGCGCGGCCAGCGGCTGCCGCTCACGGTCGCCGCCATGCCTTTCGTGAAAAACACCTACAAACGCTGAGGACTTAAGAAAATGACCACGACGCTGTACACCTCCGACCATGAATGGCTGGCCATCGACGGCGATGTCGCCACCGTCGGGATCACCGATTACGCGCAGTCGCAGCTCGGCGACGTCGTATTCGTCGAGCTGCCGAAGGTCGGCCGCAGCCTGAAGAAGGCGGAAGCCGCCGCCGTCGTGGAATCGGTGAAGGCCGCCTCCGACGTCTACGCGCCTGTCACCGGCGAAGTGCTCGAGACCAACGACGCGCTCGCCGCCGAGCCGGCGCTGGTGAACTCGGATGCGCAAGGCAAAGCGTGGTTCTTCAAGATCAAGATGGCCGACAAGAGCGAGCTCGGCGGCCTCATGGATGAAGCCGCCTACAAGGCCCACACGGCGTGAGATGACGAGAACAGCCCCATACTCGGTGTCATCACCCGCCTTGTGCGCACTGCGCACTGGGGCGGGTGATCCAGTACGCCGCGGCTTCTCGGTTCCAGCCGTGTCGCCTGCGTTTACTGGATGCCCCGCCTTCGCGGGGCATGACAAAGAAATCTAAAGCGAGGACCCATGATGACCGCGCACCGCAAATCCAACGGCGACACCGCCAGTTTCGTTCGCCGCCACATCGGCCCGTCGGCGCGCGATGTCACGGCAATGCTGGAGGCCGTCGGCGCCAAGAGCGTCGACGCGCTGATGGCGGAGACGCTGCCGGCCTCGATCCGGCAGTCCGCCCCGCTTGATCTCGGCAAGCCTTTGAGCGAGACCGAGGCGATCGCGCACATGGCCGAGCTCGCGCGAGAGAACCAAGTCTTCACCTCGCTGATCGGCCAGGGCTATTCCGGCACGATCTTGCCCGCGGTGATCCAGCGCAACATTCTGGAGAGCCCGGCCTGGTACACCGCCTATACGCCCTATCAGCCCGAGATCAGCCAGGGCCGGCTGGAGGCGCTGCTCAACTTCCAGACCATGATCTGCGACCTCACCGGGCTCGACGTCGCCAACGCCTCGCTGCTCGACGAGGCGACAGCCGCGGCTGAGGCCATGGCGCTCGCGGAGCGGCACTCACGGGTCGAAGCCAAGGCCTTCTTCGTCGACAAGGACGTCCATCCGCAGACGCTGGCGGTGATGCGCACCCGCGCCGAACCGCTGGGCTGGACCCTGATCGTCGGCGACCCCCTTGCCGATCTCGATAAGACCGACGTGCTCGGCGCGCTGCTGCAATATCCAGGCTCTTCGGGCGCATTGCGCGACCTCAGGCCCGCGATCGCGGCCTTGAAGGCCAAGGGCGCGCTCGCGATCGTTGCCGCCGATCTCTTGGCCCTGACGCTGCTCGCCTCGCCCGGCGAGTTGGGCGCCGACATCGCGATCGGCTCGGCGCAGCGCTTTGGCGTGCCGATGGGGTATGGCGGGCCGCACGCGGCCTATATGGCGGTGCGCGATGCGCTGAAGCGCTCGCTGCCCGGCCGCATCGTCGGCCTCTCCGTGGACTCGCGCGGGATGCCTGCCTATCGCCTCGCGCTGCAGACCCGCGAGCAGCACATCCGCCGCGAGAAGGCGACCTCCAACATCTGCACCGCCCAGGTGCTGCTCGCCGTGATCGCCTCGATGTACGCGGTCTATCACGGCCCCGAGGGGCTTTCGCAGATCGCCCGCAACGTGCATCGCCGCGCGGCCGTGCTCGCTAGCGGCCTGCGCAAGCTCGGTTTTGCGCCGCAGTCGGAAGCCTTCTTCGACACGCTCAGCGTGGATGCCGGCGCCAAGCGCGCCGAGATCGTCGCGCGCGCGGCTGCCGAAAAGATCAATCTCGGTATCGGCGAGACAGCGTTGCGCATCGCGCTCGACGAGACCACGACGCCGGCGACGGTCGAAGCCGTCTGGCGCGCATTCGGCGGCACGCTCGCCTATGCCGAGATCGACGCCACCACGCGCGAAGCGCTGCCGGAGTCGCTCAAGCGCACCACCGCCTTCCTCACCCATCCCGTGTTCCACGCGCATCGCTCCGAGACCGAGATGCTGCGCTACATGCGCAAGCTCTCGGACCGCGACCTCGCGCTCGACCGCGCGATGATCCCGCTCGGCTCCTGCACCATGAAGCTGAACGCGACCACCGAGATGATGCCGCTGACCTGGCCGGAGTTCGCCTCCTTGCATCCCTTCGCGCCGCGCGAGCAGGCCAAGGGCTATCACGCGCTGTTCGCGCGGCTGGAAAAATGGCTGTGCGACATCACCGGCTATGACGCGATCTCGCTGCAGCCGAATTCCGGCGCGCAAGGCGAATACGCCGGCTTGCTCGCGATCCGCGGCTATCATGCCGCGCGCGGCGAGACGCACCGAAAAATCTGCCTGATCCCTTCCTCCGCCCACGGCACCAATCCGGCCTCGGCCGCGATGGTTGGCATGGACGTGGTGGTGGTCGCTTGCGAGAAGAACGGCGACGTCGACGTCAATGATCTCCGCGCCAAGGCCGAGAAGCACTCGAACGACCTCGCCGCTGTCATGATCACCTATCCGTCGACGCACGGCGTGTTCGAGGAGCATATCCGCGAGATCTGCGACATCGTCCACGGCCATGGCGGCCAGGTCTATCTGGACGGCGCCAACCTCAATGCGCAGGTGGGTTTGTCGCGGCCCGGCGATTACGGCGCCGACGTCAGCCATCTCAACCTGCACAAGACGTTCTGCATCCCGCATGGCGGCGGCGGCCCGGGCATGGGCCCGATCGGCGTCAAGGCGCATCTCGCGCCGTTCCTCCCCGGTCATCCCGCGACGAATGGGGACGCACCGGTCGGCCCGGTGTCGGCCGCGCCGTTCGGCTCGGCGTCGATCCTCACCATCTCCTACATCTACATTCTGATGATGGGCGGCGACGGATTGAAGCGCGCCACCGAAATCGCGATCCTCAACGCCAACTACATTGCCGCGCGCCTCGATGCGCACTTCCCGGTGCTCTACAAGAACGCGAAGGGCCGCGTCGCACATGAGTGCATCGTCGACCCGCGCGCGCTGAAGACGACCTCAGGCGTCACCGTCGACGACATCGCCAAGCGCCTGATCGATTACGGCTTCCATGCCCCGACCATGAGCTTCCCGGTCCCGGGCACGCTGATGATCGAGCCGACCGAATCGGAATCCAAGGCGGAGCTGGATCGTTTTTGCGACGCCATGATCGCAATCCGGAAGGAGATCGCCGAGGTCGAGGCCGGCCGCTTCAAGATCGAGGCCTCGCCGCTGCGAAACGCTCCGCACACCGTGCACGACATCGCAGACGATGCGTGGAATCGCGCCTACACCCGTGCCGAGGGCTGCTTCCCCGCGGGCACCTCGCGCACCGACAAATATTGGTGCCCGGTCGGGCGCGTCGACAACGTCTATGGCGACCGCAACCTGGTGTGCTCTTGCCCGCCGGTGAGCGACTACGCGGAGGCTGCGGAGTAAGGGATTCGCAGGGTGGGCAAAGCGACTTGTCCGCCGTAGCTCGAAGAGCGAAGGCGGAAGCGTGCCCACCACCTTAGTGCGCGTTGAAATATGGTGGGCACGGCGCTTGCGCGCCTTGGCCCACCCTACGGTCCCTTCGTCAAAACAGGGCCGTAGCGCCATAGCCGATCGTTGATCAGGTGCGTACCGCCCCACCAGCGATCGATTGGATTGTGGCGGCTGAAATCCTCCTGATGGGCCAGGACAGCCTTGCCGAATTCGGTCAATGACAGGCAGCTGCGCAGATACGCGGCGTGCCGATCCCTCAGGTTTTCCCGGTCGATTGTGCGCAGTTCATCGTCCAACCCTGCCACCGCGGGCCTCGGACCATGCGCCAGCCCTTGAAGCAACCATCCTGACTCAAATTCACGGAATATCCGCGTGCCTCGGAGTGTGCGCAGGTGAAACAGCGCATTTGTGAGCGTGAACCCTCGCGCAATGAGCTCCAGAAACCGAAACTCAGTTGCACCAAGTCCTGTCAAAGGCGACGGAAGCTCTTCCAACAGATCGAGCAGAGCCAGCCTCAACATCGGCAATGCGCTAAGGTCCTTGTGGATCAGATCAGCGCAGGCCTCGGGTGTCGGCGCGCTATAGGCCTGCCAGGCCATCTTGGCGGTCATAAGCTCATTGGCCGTGACGCTCACGACGGGAATATGGGATGCGGAATTTCCGAGCCTTTCGATTCTCACGTCGAAAAAATCGGACGCTAGCAAACGTAATCGAAGCTTTTCGAGCAGCTGGGGGCATGAATCGAAATAGTCGAGCAGCCAAATCAACTGCAATTGATCTTCAGGGTTCGAGTCAAACCAAAGTTCAATTTCGTCATAGCGCTCGCAAAACTCGGCAAAAGGCAGGTTCCTGCGATCCTTGAAGGCGCGAGGCCAGACGACGCCCCAATCCGACCAGTGATCGCCCGTCCTGAGCGGGCCTGAGCGCGCCCCGAAATAAGCTGCGAGATATTCAGGTGAAGGCAGCGGATCCCACGCGAAACGAAAAAAGAAAAAAACGACGATCTCAGCCAGCTCCGACTTGGCAAGATCAGCGCCGGACGAACTGGTCAAGATCAGACGTCTCATCGCTCCACCAGATCATTATTATCAGGCCCAAAACGAAACGGGCGCTGACGACGTCGGCAACTCAACGTCCTCAGCGCCCGCTCCTCGCGAAAGTTCTTCGCGTTAGGTTTACTCGTCCGCCGGCTCCTCGCCATCGGCGTCGCGCTCGGGCGTGCCGGCGAGAATCTGCTCGGCGATCAGGCCGGAGTTCTGGCGGATCGAGGTCTCGATCTTGGCGGTGATGTCGGGGTTGGCCTTCAAAAACGCCTTCGAGTTCTCGCGGCCCTGACCGAGGCGCTGGCTGTCATAGGAGAACCAGGCGCCGGACTTTTCGACGATGCCGGCCTTGACGCCGAGATCGAGGATCTCGCCCATCTTGGAAACGCCCTCGCCGTACATGATGTCGAACTCGACCTGCTTGAAGGGCGGCGCCAGCTTGTTCTTTACCACCTTGACGCGCGTGGTGTTGCCGACCACTTCGTCGCGCTCCTTGATCGCGCCGATGCGGCGGATGTCGAGGCGGACGGAGGCATAGAATTTCAGCGCGTTGCCGCCGGTCGTGGTTTCCGGCGAGCCGTACATCACACCGATCTTCATGCGGATCTGGTTGATGAAGATCACCATGGTGTTGGATTTGTTGATCGAGGCCGTCAGCTTGCGCAGCGCCTGGCTCATCAGACGAGCCTGGAGACCCGGCAGCGCATCGCCCATCTCGCCCTCAAGCTCGGCCTTCGGCACCAGAGCCGCGACCGAATCGACCACCAGCACGTCCACCGCACCCGAGCGCACCAGCGTGTCGCAGATTTCCAGCGCCTGCTCGCCCGTGTCCGGCTGCGAAATCAGGAGCTCGTCGATGTTGACGCCCAGCTTGCGCGCATAGACCGGGTCGAGCGCGTGCTCGGCGTCGATGAAGGCACAGATGCCGCCCTTCTTCTGCGCTTCCGCCACCGTGTGCAGCGCCAGCGTGGTCTTGCCCGACGATTCCGGCCCGTAGATTTCCACGACGCGCCCCTTCGGCAGACCGCCGATCCCGAGCGCAATGTCGAGCCCGAGGGACCCCGAGGACACCGCCTCGACATCCATCGACCGGTCGTTCTTGCCGAGCTTCATCACCGAGCCCTTGCCGAACTGGCGCTCGATCTGGGAGAGCGCGGCGGCCAGAGCTTTACTCTTGTCCATGGAAGATCCTTCGACGATACGCAGGGCAGTGTTGGACATTGGGTCGTGCTCCTTATGGCGAGGATTCGGGTGCGGGACAAACGATTGGCGCGGCGGGTCGTCGATAAAAGCAATGTACCCCATTTGTTCCTGGTTCGCAATATGTTCTTTCGCGGATTTTGGTACTGGCCTGTTTCCGAGCGCGGCGGCCTAGTTTGAATTTGGGAGTGGCCTGTTTTGTTCTTGCACTATTTTTGCGTGCATCTGCAGGCGAAACACCCGAAGGTAACTTTGGCAGCAGATGTCAGGGATAACTTATAAGCTCAATTGTTGAGCATAGGTATTATCGTAGGGCCAACACTTTAGACAGGTGCTTTCCGTATTGACCCTGAGTGTCTTTCGAATTTGTGAGTGACCTAGTTCGTTGGACGGCTCATATTAAAGGCATGGTCATAAATGCTCTCAAACTTGCCGGAGTGGCCGCCCTGGTACTGATCACGACCGGGGCGTGGCCCAACCCGCGCTACGGGGCGGCAATTGCCTTGGGCGTTTGCATCATGGCGGCCGTCGTACTTCATTTCGCCGCCCCGTAAGGCCGCCTCAGTTGGCGGCCTCGTTCACAAGTCCATTTCATACTGTTGACCGAAAATCCTTCTGACGTGCCCCTCGTACTCGCCCTGATCTCGCGATACCTGAGCAATACCTGGAAGCTGACCCAGATGCTGGCGTAGCGCCTTCACGCCGATATCGGAAAGGAATTGGTGCAGCCTCTTGCGTCGCCGGCCAGTACCCGGATTTTGGCACAGACCTGTTTCCGACCTCGATGGCCTGATTTGAAAACGACAGCGGCCCGTTTTTGTTCTCGGGACTACGATTGGTGTATCCGGGAGCGGAACGTCGCCGTCATAAATCCGCAATCCCCAGCGAATCTTTTGCGGTGTCCGGCCTGTCTGAGGATGGTGCCGCTAGTCGTTGAGGGAGCCTGGGTGATGACGGAAAACACGCAGCAGGCGGACAGGCGCAATCGGCTCTTGGAAGCCGCCGCGCAGGAAATGATCAAATTCGAACAGAAGGAAAATGAGTTCCGCAGGCGAGATCGCGAGGAGCGCGCGGCGGAGCTTCGTCTGCCTCTGGATAAGTTCAATCTCCACTGAGCGGCGCCGACAATTTCACACAACTGTCATGGCACGTTCCTAGCATTGTCATGCGACGGGGGTCCGGCGCGCGGCTCTCCGTCCAACCTCGGCCTAGACCACCAGATGGGCGGAGAGCTCGCCGACCTCCTGAACCATCGCGGCACGCCCGGGTTAGCTCGGCATGTATCGCGTCTGGTATTTTGTCGCCTTCCTCGCCGCGACCGGGATCGGCTTCGTATTTCTGGTCACGACAACCCGCCTTGTGGGCGGATGACGCAAGACCGCCTCAGTAGGCGGCCTGACGGGAACGACTTTCCAATAAAGCGATTGAGATTCCGGTCTGTGGCGCGACACTCTCGCGCCATCCACCCGGAACGGTCCATCGTACAATGCGCGCGTTGGCGATGGGCCGGATCTCGTGAGGCCGCCCCGGTTGGCGGCCTCTTTCGTTTCGTGAAGTCTTCCTTCTGCCAGGGAAGCCCCTTGGTACCGACTGGTTGATCCCGATGGATCAGCTTGAAGATGCGGGGCTTGGCAAAGCGCCGCGTTGCGGCGTCGCCCCAGTGTCCCAAGTTGAATTCGGCAGTGTCCCGCAACGTGACATAAAACCTTGGCACAGGTTGTGCAGACTAATCGTCACCGGGGTTTTGCATCGACCTCTCCGGGGCTGGAAAGCCGCCGCCCGCGCAACATTTAAGCGGGCGGCGTTTTTATTGGTGTCCTGATCTGACAGCGCTCGTGTCCTACTTAGGCCAAGCATCCGGATTTTGGCGTTGGCCCGTTTCTGAACGCGGTGGCCTGGTTTGATCTTGGGAGTGTTCCAGTTCGAGAAGTTAACATTCGGCAAGGAACCCAAATCCTCGCCGTGCTATTTTCATTCATCACAGAAAGGACCGTGGCTTTTATCTGTGATGAGAACGCCATTAGCGCTCCCGCCTTCCTCCCATGGACAGGAGCGCGCCATGTTCAAACGGCGTCGTTTCAAGCAACAGCTTACGCTTCAAGACCGCCTGTCCGCATGGGCGAAGCACCTCGAAGAGCAGGCCGCGAAACTTCCGCCGGGTGCAGAGCGTGAAGCCCTCGTTAGGAAGGCCCGCCAAGCCGACGTGGCAAACCATCTGGACGATTGGGCGAAGTCTCCCGGCTTGCAGCCGCCGAGGTGAGGCCCATGATCGAGCAGCCCCACGTCAATCCGTATTCAGTTCACGCGCGCATCTGCCTTGGCATTGCAGCCTTCGGCGCCGCGCTGTTTGTTGCAGCGCTCTTCATGGGTATGCGGTAAGGCCAGGTGCCGCTCTCGGACCAAGCCCGAGGAACAGATCGACGCGAAAGAGCCCAATCCCCCCGCTTGGAAGAGGCACGCCAGATCATCGAGGAATACACAGCCAGCCTGCGCGAGATTATCCGGAAGCTCCGCCAGAAGATGAATTAAGGCCGCCTCAGTTGGCGGCCTCTTTCATTTCAAAGGTCACTGAGCCGGTAGGCCGGTTCGCGCTGATATCGTTCGGCGGATGAATTCACTTGGAGCCGCCTCCCTTCAACCATATGGAAACTGCCGATCGTCAAGCGCGAGATTGGAATGCTTGTCGCACCGCTAATCCGCCTTCGCGGGTGTCAAAAGAACGGCCCCGGCGCGCGAGCAGCACAACGGGGCCGGATGGCCGCAAGGAGGCTGAAGTCGGTGGCGACCATCGGCTTAGATACGGGTCATGCCGCCACTGGTTTCAGTCAGGCCACCTGTCCTAATACGCGACACAAAACCTTGGCACAACTTGTGCAACCTCATCCTCACCGGAGTTTTGCTCTAAACCCACCGGGGCTGGAAAGCCGCCGCCCGCGCTCATTTTAAGCGGGCGGCGTTTTTGCTTCTGCCACCCATGAATTTCTCAGTGTCCTAATTCGATTTGCCGGGTGTCCTATTGGGACAGCCCCCGGATTGGTGCTGTCCTAATTAGGACAGCCGTGAGAGGCCGCCAACTGAGACGGGATCGTGTCCCTAAGCGTGGTGTAGCTGGCGGCGGGTCACCGCGTTCGCCGGCATGGGCCGGGCTGATCAGCTGGCG
>NZ_JCAMOP010000041.1:0-82299 GCF_059512345.1 Bradyrhizobium sp. Unk1 | reverse complement strand
TTCGGCAACAAGTCTAGCTGACCTGCCGCTATGGCAGCGAGATGCAGCCGCCCTCACTCGGCTGCTGCGGCTTCCTGGCGACGTCACCGAACGTGTCGTCTTGTCGATCCATCCGAAGGCCATGCCGGTGATCTTGACCACCGACGAAGAGCGGGACGTGTGGATGCGCGCGCCGTGGGACGAGGCCAAGGCGTTGCAGCGGCCGTTGCAGGATGAGGCGCTCAGGATCGTGATGCGGGGTAAGGATAAGGAAAATCGCGCCGCCGCATAAGCCCCAGCAGTCGCTAAGAAAAAAAAGCGAATTAACCTTTCCTTTAACCATAACCGTTCAGCCTCCTCTCGGGGCAGCTCGATGGAGTAACGGGCTATGTCCGACCGAGCAGCAAAGCCTGATGGGAATTTGCTTTCTGCGTTCGCGTTGATGATTGGTGGCACATTAGGTATCAGCCTGCCGATAACGCTGGTGATCATTTGGATTTGTGCCTAGCGGCCTTCCGACATTGCGCCGCCGCCTTGTTGTCGCTCGTTGCGTGTACGAGCGCAGCTTTCACTGTTGACCTAATCGGCCAAGCCAGCATCATCGACGGCGACACTCTTGAAATCCACGGAGCGCGCATCAGGCTCTGGGGCGTCGACACTCCCGAGAGCAGCCAGCTTTGCCGGGGCGAGCAATCAGGCCACCATCGCAGGCTTCCAAGAGGTGTTGGAGCAGTATGCGAAAGGCCAAGCGATGGTGCTCAAGGCGCTTCGGTCGCTCGATCCCATTTACAGCGAGATAAGCTTTGCGTCGCGACTCGCGGATGTGCCCGCAGCGTGGCGCGAAGACGAAATTGCGAAATATCTCTCCATACGCGGACGGGTCGATAATCGCAGGTGGGACGGGGGGCGATCAGCGATCTCGACTCCATGATCGCCCGGCGGGACCATGGAATTTATTTTTTGAGGAATAGTCCCGATATTCTCGCGCGTCTGCTTAGACGGCAACCCGGCGACTACAGGAAGGACCCAGAAACCGAGCAGGTAATCGAACCGGCACTCCAATTGCTAGAAGAAATTGGCTTCAGGCCATCACGCAAGTTACCGCGCAAGGCTTTCTTTGAAGCCCTGTTTGAGCTGATCGGAATTGAAAAGGGGCGACGCCCAACTATCCGTAGCATCGACGTGATCGCAAGCACGCGGCGCGCACGGACCTAAAGTAGCTGTCGAAATATCGATCCCCGCTTTAGCCAAAGCTGCGGCTCAAAATCGACCTGCCGCTTTACCTGTTACGAAATCTCAACATGGTTCAAGATGAACGCAAAATGCCCAGCAGGGGAGCCGGGCATTTCGCACCGAGACCTTTGTTTTCCAGAACAACAACAGGAGGACCACCGTGCCGAAACACGACTAGCCCGACATCATTCCCGAATCCAAACCTGACCTGGAAGGTACCGAATAATGGCAAAGCGCAACGAACTCTTTCCGAGCAAGTACCTGAAGGCGGCCGATCTGAACGGCCGCGCTCACGTCGTCCTGATCGATCGCGCGCCGACCGAGACTTTCGGTCAGGGCAACGATCAAGAGCAGAAGACCGTCGTCTAGAGATAATGCAAGGAGTTCAGGAGCGACGCCGCCGCACAGCTGACCGACTTGCTGCAATGCTCGGTTGGGCATAATGCCCTGAGCCAATCACCTCGATCTAAACGCGAATTTGCCGCGAGCCTTTTGCTATGCGTCTCGATTGCTGTCCTATTTCCGCGCCGCAATAATTCCCTAATTGGGTGAGCCAATGCGCCCCGTTGGGGGGCAGAGCATGGGGGACAAACACCATGGCTGACAGCGAGAGTTGGAATGAGCGAAGAAATCAGGTAGCTCGCTATCGAGTGATGGCGCAGGAAACCACGGATCCGCTCGCGGCACGTTTGCTCCACGATATCGTTCTGGACTTAGAAGACGAGTTGGAAGGATCGCCGCAAAGCGTCGCGCTTGATGCTGCATGAGCGTATAGCACCGAGCTGGCGGTTAACGTCTCAATCGGCATTTCGCGGCGGCTTTTGCGGGCGATCTGGTGGCGCTGTGGCTTTGCCTTGACCGAATTACCTGCCCCAAGGATCGGCCCTTGGCGTTTGCGCTGCCGCCCGTCAATCATCCTCAGCTTTCCGCGCGGAAACCCATCTTCGCCCCTCATGTGGCGAGCAAGCCTGAGGTTGCGCCCGTTGCAGCGTTGAACCACCACAGCCCTAGTCCAGCTATTCGCGCGAATGTGAATTGATCTGAAGCAATAGGCTTTGTCTGCTTCGACGCGCTGATGCGACGGCGTCGATCCGTAAGGAAATTCTGATGCGCATTCCAGCCTTGGCGATTTGGGCAACGATCGCGGTTTTGACGGTCCCACCAACTCAGGCCCAAACATATGGCGGGAATGCACCGATCTGCCTACAACGTTGGTACTGGGGCGGAGGCGAAACTTTCTACTGCGGCTATAGCTCGATGGCGCAGTGCCGCGCCAATGCATCGGGCCTCTCCGCCACGTGCGTTACCAATCCGTATTTTGCGAACGCACAAGTGCCACGGGAACCAGCCTATAGGCAGCCTCGTCGCGCCTACTAGATCGGACAGGGGCGCGACGACTGGGGTTGAGACGCCGGGCTAAGTCTCCGCTGGAGGTGGCACATAGAGCAGAATGCCCTGTGTGCTAATTACCTCGATTGCAACAAGGTTTCGGCTGATCGAAGGGGCCCATTTTTTCAGTGCTTCGTGTTCAAGCACCAGCGGCTCTTCTCTGTCGATATCGATGATCTGCCTGATGATGACCCGAATGCTGCCGCCATCGTCGTTGCTATGGACTTGAGGCGCACGTCCCCAGCGACGGTCCAGCAGGATACCTGCCGCCGCCACCTGCGCCGCCGCTGGCACGGTCTCTTGGCTGACGATCCCGGCCAACACCTTGATGCATAGCTCGGTGTGCCCCCGCGCCAGCGACCGCAAATCGGTTGGGACTTTCTTTCGCGGCAATGGTTTGCGGGGTAAGCCTACCCCCTCCTGTTGGCTACGTCCGGCGCTGCGCATCTCTAACACAAAAGGCGCGCACCCTCCTGATGGAAGATGCAACGCCCTGCGTTTGTACCGATCGACCTCACAATCGGAGATAATCGTCCATCCAAAAGCGCTCACTTGGGAGGCTGCAAACCGGGCGACCGGAGCCATTCGCTAATGTGAGAACCTGTTTCGGCTTGCCGGGCTCTTCTGAGCAAAGTCTCGCGCACCGCGCCGGGTGGAAGCAACTTGGCTTCCTCGCGCAATCGTTTCGCCTCTCCAGCTAAACGCTCTTCGAGGGGACTGACTTGTGTGAAACGGCGTCGCTGCTTCTGCATGGCGCTGCTCCCTGAAATTGGGCGGGAGCGCAACTGGCGTTCTCATCACCGATAGATGCCATAGGCCACGCGGTGATGAAGACAGTAGATACCCCTTATGTCCGGTTGTCGACATAATTCCTTGAAGAGCTGGGCGAAGTCTTAGGAACCATTTCTCTTGAGCAGTTCGTAGCATTCGCACGACAGCCGTTGCAGGGCATGGCGATCCAGCAGCCTGATTTTCCCACGCGAATAGGCAATGGCCCCCTTCTTTTGCAGGCTGTTTGCGACATCGGTGACGGAAGTGCGGCGCACACCGAGCATCTCGGACAACAGCGCTTGTTTGAGAACAAACTGATCGCTTTCCGCGCGGTCTGCCGTGTGGAGCAGCCATCGGCAGCAGCGTTCCTCGACGCCATGAAACGAATTGCAGGCAGCCGTAATCCTTGTTTGATCCAAGAGAACGTCAGTATTCCTGAGGCATAACTCCGCCATGGGGGTACTCTTCGCAACCAGGTTCCGGAAATAGTCTGCCGAAATTGCCAAGGCGTGAACGGGAAGCTGAGCAACAACGCGAATGCGCGACGTGTGAGGTCCCAGTCCTGCGCGGGCTCCCATCATGCCTTCTCGACCGACGACGCAGGTTTCAGCCGTCCGGCCGTCCCTCAATACAACCAAAAGCGAAAGCATGCCCGAGAGCGGGAAGTAAATCGTCGAGATGCTGTGCTCCTCCTTTTGAACAACATCACCCTGAGCAAGCATCACGAAAGATGATGCGCCGGTTATGGCGTTGAGGTCCTCGATGGGAAGAAGGGCTAAGAGCTTATTGCGAAGAGGGGCATCCACCTGCGCACCTGTAGCCCGATCGGTCGGGGCCGGTCCGCAGGGATTAGAACAACGCTCCGAGGGCGTTTTCCACGGAAGGGATCTGAAACGACAAACTCTGCAAGGCCGATCCGTTCCTCGCCATCTGTGCTTACGCCTAAATTTCCGCTTCGGGTCAATCGCGTCGGTTTGGTTCTCCCGAGACGACTTCCGGTCAGCCTCAGTGAGCGGACATCTTTAGTACCCCTCGCCAGGTCTCAAACGGGCCAGGAGCGGAAGCTGTATCGTCTCGTTCAACCAATCTGTACGATGGTTGGCCAGTGCACTCGCAAGACAGCCTTTCCGCCAGTCGCTGGAATCTCAGACGTATCCCTTTCGACTACACGACCCCCAAGTCGTTCGTAGAAGCGAAGGCCGCCACATTTGCCTCGAACACCCACAGGTGTAAGCCGGAGCTGGAAGCTTTTGCCGAAAGTTCACCGGCGAGAGTACGAAAAAGGTGTTCACCTATCCGACTTGTAGAATTTGCGCTTCTAGAAACTCGCGAACGTCGTGCCGGGCAGGGTATGTAGAAATTCCGATTGCGATCCGAACCAGCGCTCGATTTTGCCTCTGAGCCACGGCGTGCCCTTCTTCGAGCTCCGCAGGCCCCGCGCTCAGAGCGCGCTCAGATCGTCCGGCACGTCGTTGGATATGCGGATGACCTTGGCCTCGGGCCGACCTAATTGTTGCCGGCGGCGCAGGCGTGCCGTCGACGATCGCATACCGCCGGTGCAGCGGCTTAGTGGTGCGTTGACTCCCGACGCCCGACCTTGGGCGGCTCGAGCAGCACTTCCTTCAAGCGGTCGCCGGTGGCGACGACGACAACGAAATTGAGTTTGCCGTCTTGCTTCATCAGTCCGCCAGCGAGCGCTTTTCCCTCCGCCGCTTTCTCTGCGACCCGCACCGCATCCGACAGCTCCTGCTTGATCCACTTCAGGGCAATGACATTGGCGAGATCTTCTCGATGGAGTTCCTTCAATGACGATGCAATCTCGCGCTGCGACACGCTCCCGGTGCTCGCATCTATCACATTTTCGTAGATGTGCTCATTCTTGACCGTGCGCACGCGGTAGACGGGCGGACCGGATATCTCGAAGTTGACGTCAGCAGTCTTTGAGCCGCGGTGCAGGCGCTCGGCGATGGTCATCGCCTGATTTAGCGGCACGCGGGCGGCATTTAATTGCTCGAGCACACGGCGGATGGCCGCTTCGTCGACATTTTCCTGCGCGGCGACGCTTTGCTGTGCCGCGTCAGAAGGGGCCCGGGTGATGTCGGCCATCGCTCCCGTCCCACCCAGGGCGGCGGAGCAAACCATGAGGGCAAGCAACTGCATCTTTGGCATCGGATAAGTCCTGTTGTGTTCTTCAAAACATGGCTGGCGGCTTAGTTCGGCGCCGACGCGTATCGGCAATGGCGGCGCTCGCGGATCGATGAACCGCAGCCACCAAGGCTGTTTCCGAAAGCAGGATGCAGAGTGGGCCGCCGCTTTACGGGCTGTGCTCGGGCGGGTTTGCGCTCTCGCGCCGCGATGTCGCCTGGATTGGCGGTTTCGTCCGCGTGGTCGTGAACGTTAGGCTGCGACTGCGCTAGGCTTTGCCGAATGCGCAGATCAGTCGGCTGCGTCGGACTCTCGTCACTACTTTCGAACGCAATTTCGGGCAACCCCGATGGAGGTTCGGCGATATCGTGCTCGGCGAGCCTCGCGCGCAGTCCAAACCGGCTGGTATCAATGACGGCCGCCTCCGGTCCCTTAGTGTCGGAGTGGATCCGGATCGGCGGCAGCGCAGAATGCGAGTCCGTGAGTGGGCTCGGCGCAGGAGCAGGCAACGTCCAATCGGCTGCCAGAAGCAGCAAGAGCAGCGCGCCTCCAACCCAGTGAAAATAGCCCCGCAGCGGTAGCTCCGGTTCGACGAGGCCGCTCGCACTTCGTGACAGCATGGATTTCCTGCTCACGGTAACTCGATCGTGGACATGGCACGCGACCCTCTCATTGTCAGATGCCCCAGGGCCGCGGATGCCGACGCGCAGGCTGCGCATCGAGATAGCCGCGCTCGTCGATCCATTCGACCGGGCAATAGGCCATCGCCTTCGGTTCGATCATGTGCCCGTCGCGCTTGAGGGCTGTGCGCGTGCCCGTAAGTCCGGTCCAGACTGAATGGCCGGTGGCCGGATCCTGGTGCATGACGTCGAAGACTTCGATCACGTCGAGCATGTCAGAACCTCCACCAGGATTGTCGAGGGGTGCGAGCGAGCGTCCTCCAAGGCATCCGGAGCCTCGCCGGTTCGAAATATCGCAGAGGGGCGGGCTCGCGGTCGGCAAGCTCGCGAAGCCAGGCGAGTGCCGCGACGGTTGCCGTCAGCAGCAGGCTCATGCCTACGAGCGACAAGGCCACCATCAAGTTGAGGGATGCGAGTGCGATCGCGGGCCAGGGATTTTCCCTTGCGAGCGCCAACAACAAGCTTGACATCGTTCCAATCTCTAAATAAACTATACCGTATATTTCGAATACCGCACGGGTCGCGGAGGTGTCAAGCGCAGAGACTCACAAGCGCGTGTTCTCGCTGCTCGGCCCCGGGACTTCGGGCCAGGTCGCGCTGCGCGGGGTATGTTTAAGATGCGAGCAGTGCTCGTCGGTGTGACGCTAGTTTCGGTGGCCAGTGCGGCGTTCGCGGAGGAGGACCGCGGCACGGCCGAGCAGAGGGCCGCCTGCGCGCCTGACGCGTTTCGCCTGTGCATCGGCTACATTCCCGATCCGGTCGGCGTGGAAGCCTGTCTCAGGCAAAGAAGGTCGGACCTGAGCGAAGCTTGCGGAGCCGTCTTCGACCACGCGGGCGCCGCAGCCTCGATCAGAACGATGGAAGCGCGTCGGCATCGCGGCGCAAAAGATGAGGAATGATCGCATGAACACGATCTATTTTCCCGCTTTCGCCGCGTTCGGAGGCTCGGCCTTTGGAGCGATTTCCACGATCGTGACGGGGTGGGCGACCCGCCGTCGGAGGGTCCGCGAACGCCATCATGCTCACGCGTTCGTCAAACGTGAAAAGCTGTATCGATGCTTCATCGAGGAGGCGTCCCGGCTCTATGCGGACGCGCTGACCAGCGACAAATCGGAGATTCCGGCACTGGTGAATTTGTATGCGCTGATCGGGCGCATGCGGATACTGTCCGACGACGAGGTGGTCCATGCCGCGGAGCGGGCGGGACGGCTGATTATCGAGACCTACCTTGCACCGAACACGTCGTTCGTCGACTTGCCGGGATTCCTTGAGGAGATGGATCCGCTGCGTGAATTCGGCGAGGCGTGCCGACGCGAGGTGCAGGCGATTCCGCCGCATTGAGGCCGGAGATGAACCAGACCCAGGCATCCCCGGGCGGATCGCCGTGCCCTCACGAAAGAATCGTGCAGGCCGCTATTCGACTGTACCGGGCCATCGGCTATCGGAAGACGACCGTTGCGGACATCGCCCGCAGCGCCTCGATGTCCCCGGCAAATATCTACCGGTTCTTTCCTTCCCGCCAGGCGGTGGAGGAGGCCGTGGTGGCAGGACTCCTCGCCGAGGTGTGCGCCGATGCGGGAATCGAGGCCCGCAGTGGTGTCTCCGGTGAAAAGCGTCTGGAAGCCGCCTTTTGGAAGATCTCCCAGCGTCATGAACATAGGCTGGCGCACGATACGAGGCTGCACGAACTGGTGGTTGCCGCAGGACAAGCGAATTGGCCGGTCGTCTTGTCCCACGCCGACAGGGTTAGCGGCCTCGTCCGGTCAATCATCGCGGCTGGGCAGGCGAGTGGCGAATTCCGGGCGGGAAGCCCGACGGCGCTGGCCCGCTGCACGTGCGAGGCGATGGGTGCATACCTCGATCCGTCGCCCATGAGAACGATGGCTGGTAGGGCGGCCTTCGAAGAGATGATGAGCTTCTGCTCGGGCGCGCTCCGCAGCGCCGCGCCGGCGCAGGTCGCCGGCCAGCTGCTGCACTACCGCGCGACGTGCCGGGCCTAGCGTCCGGCGGAGGCGCGATTCAAGGCGTCCAATCCGCCTCGCACGCCGACAGGAAAAACCGGACGCGTTCCCGCACGAATGACGGCAACTCCCGTCGCAAGTCTTTCGGCGTTTCCCCCACCAGCGAACGGAAAAGCATCGGGAGCAGGATCAGATCCAGGAAGATCTGAGCGGTGGCGATGCTGCGCTTGCCCGTGAAGGGGCCTTTCGGTGCGCGCGCGACCTTCTGGGTCGTCTCGTTCAGCAGCTGAGAAATGGCGCCGACGGAACGATCCCGCGCGGCGTCGTGGACGTTGCGGCTCAACTCCGGAAAACGCTGCGCTTCCGCGATCGTGGCGCGAACCATCCCCAGCGATTCTTCGATTACCTTCTCCACGATCGCGGTGCCCAGGCTCATGAGCTTGTCCTGAAGGGTGCGGCCCTCCGGCTCGAAGCCTTCGAAATCCGACAGGCCGCTGATGGTCCGGGCCACCACCGCCGCGAACAGCGCCTCCTTGCCTTGGAAATGCGCATAGATCGTCGGCTTGCTCGCAGGGGCCAGCTCGGAGATGTCGTCGATGCTGGCGCTGCGATAGCCCTTGTCGAGAAAAAGCTGCTGGGCCGCATCGAGGATCCGGGCCTGGACGTCGCCGGCGAATTCCTTCGGCGGCCGGCCCCGTTTCGGGGTGGTCTTCTTCGTCATCGACGGTCTCCCAATCACGAGTCTGTGCGTACGCAGATGGCACTTGACACAGGCGGCGGGGAAAGGCAAGGAAAAGAAAATATACAGTATAGTTTAATTAACGCTTGCGGCGCCTTTTGGGTGATCGGGGCCGCAAGAGTCTGCGCGTTGCCGCCGATCATAATATCCACTTCAGGAGAACGCAGTGCCGGTTTTGAGCCAAGATTCGCATCGTCTACCAGAAGGCATCTTGTTGCGGGAATCGCACCACAGGGTCGCGGACGGCGTCGCCTCGGCGATCGATCTGGTCTCGGCTGCGATCATCCGGGCTGAAGGGGCTGAAGCGAAGGCCGCCTTGAGCGATGTGGCCTCGCTGCTGCACGGACATGCCGAAGTGCATCGGATGCTCGCGCAGACTCAAGGCGAAGCCCTGGTCGATGCTGCAGCGCACGTCCATAAATTGGGCTGCGCGATGCGCCGATCCCGACTGGACAGCATGAAGATCCGGCTGATCTTCGACACTGAGTGCGTGCCCCTTCAGTCGGAGCGGTGCTGGCGGCTTGGTCTGATCGTCCATGACCTGATCGCGACGGCGGCCAAACACGCCTGTTTCGATGCACGTGCCGGTGAGATCAAGGTCAAGCTGACCCGCCGCGGGGCGCTGGTGAACTGCATCGTGCTGGACAACGGGTCGCGTTCGGTGCGGTCGGATTCCGGACGGCGGGTTCGGATCGGCAACGACCTAGCCGGGGGCCTGGGCGGTCGAATCGAGCAGGGTTTCGGCAGCGAGTTCACGTCCGTCGTTCTCTCGTTTCCGCTGACCGAGCGCGAACGGCAGACAAATTGGGGGATGGCGACGCGCCGCATGAGGCTGACGCGGCCCCTTAAGGCCAAGGCTGCCGACGTCGCGCCTCTTTGCTCGCCTGCCGCCGTCTCGCACCAAGCCAATCATCCCGTTGCAGCCAAGCCGGACCCGAAACCGTCCGATGCCTTGGGTCAGCTGTTCTCACCCTCCAACCGCATGGTCGCGCTATGAAACCTCCCTGTCCGAAATCCGTCCGTGCCAAGCGCTTGATGAAGCAGATCGGCGGACTGACGTTCGCGCTCGTCGCAGCCGCGCTCGCCGGCTGCGACGATCACGCGGCCGCTCCCGCCGCGCGCGCCGCGTTCGTACGCACGGAAATCGTGCAGCCGAAGGATCGGCAAGCCTCGATCACCTTGACGGGGGAGGTCCAGCCTCGCTTCCGCGCCGATCTGTCGTTCCGTGTCAGTGGACGTGTGATCGCGCGCTTCGTCGAAGTCGGGACCCACGTCCAGGCGGGCGAAGTGCTGGCCCTTCTTGACCCCGCCGAGCAGGAGGCTGATGTCGATGCCGCGACGGCCGCTGTGCTCGCTGCCGAAGCCCAGCTGCGTGTGGCGAAGGCGACTTTTGAGCGCCAGAAGTCCTTGATCGCAAGCGGCTTCACCACGCGCACGGCCTACGACCAGGCGCAGGAAGGATTGCGAACCGCTGAAGGCGCGCTTGAATCGGCGCGAGCGTTGCTGGGGACGTCGAAAGACGCCCTCGGCTACACCGCGCTGCGGGCCGAAGCGGACGGCGTCGTTACCGCGCGCAACCTGGAAACCGGTCAAGTCGTACAGGCTGCGCAGCCGGTCTTTTCGTTGGCGCAAGATGGCGAACGGGATGCGGTGTTCGATGTCTACGAGTCGATGTTCCTTGGGAATGCCGACGGCGGCGACGTTTCGTTGAGGCTCGTGGCCGATTCGGGCGTGACCGCGAGCGGCCAGGTTCGAGAGGTCTCTCCGGCCGTCGATCCGAGGAGTTCGACCATTCGGGTGAAGGTGGCGATAAAGGCCCCGCCCGCCACGATGTCGCTTGGAAGCGCCGTCGCGGGAATGGTGAAAGTAAGGGCCGAGCGGCAGATCGCTTTGCCATGGAGCGCCTTGATGGCGGCGGGCACTAGGCCTGCGGTCTGGACCGTCGATCCGGCGACGCGGATCGCCTCCCTGAAGCCGGTGATCGTCGGTGGCTACGAGGCAGGCGAAGTGTTGATCAAGGCGGGTCTCGAGCCGGGCGAGCGAGTGGTGGTGGACGGTGGCAAGCTCCTGAGCGTGGGCCAGCCCGTGACTTACGAAGGAGATCCCTCATGACGAGCCCCGTGACTATGGCGGGCGCGCTTGCATGCGCGCTTGCGCTTGCCGGATGTCAGCAGGAAGCGAAGGCGCCTGAGCCCTTGCGTCCCGTCCAATCGGTGCTTCTCGAAGCCGACCATTCCGACGATGCGGCCGCGGTGGGCGTTATCGAGCCCCGCTACAAGACCAATCTCAGCTTCCGCGTGCTGGGACGCCTGACGACGCGTCCCGTCTACGTCGGTGATCTCGTGAAGGAAGGTCAGACGATCGGCATCATTGACTCGACGGCCCTCGAGCTCGCCGTTCGCGCGGCCAAAGGGCAGCTTGCCAAGGCCGAGGCCCAGTTCGCGACGGTTCGAGCGACGGAGGAACGGCAGCGGACGCTCATCACCACCGACGCGACCACGAAGCAGACTCTGGACAATGCCGAGCAGGCGCGTGCGGGCGGCGAAGCAACGGTAGCTCACGAGCAGGCAAATCTGACCAAAGCGATCGAGCAGCTCGGCTATTCGCAGATCAATGCCGACTTCGCCGGCGTGGTCACCGCTATCGGGGCGGAAGTCGGCCAGGTAGTGTCCCCTGGCCAAACCGTGGTGACGATCGCAAGGCCGGACGTTCGCGAGGCAGTCGTCGATATCGGCGAGGACTTTCCGCTGCCGCCGGAGGTCGGACTGCCATTCACGGTCACCCTGCAGCTTCTCCCCGCTGTCCAGGTGCAAGGGACCGTCCGGGAGATTGCGCCCCAAGCCGATCCGGTCACCCGATTGCGGCGCATCCGCATTGCCCTCGACAATCCGCCTGACAGCTTTCGGCTCGGCGCGACCGTGACCGCCAAGCTCGACAGGGCTCAACCCCGAACCCTGCACGTGCCTGCCTCGGCCCTGCTCGCCAAGGAGGGCGGAAATTTCGTCTGGGTCGTCGATCAGACCGCCGATACCGCCTCGCTGCAAAAGGTCGATGTCGTTGCCGATCCAACCGGTCTCCGCGTCGTCGGGGGTCTTGCCCCCGGCGCCCGCGTCGTTACCGCCGGAATCCACAGCCTCAAGCAAGGACAGCAAGTCCGCATCGAACAGGATCAGAAGCCATGAAGTCGTTCAACCTCTCCGACTGGGCGCTCGGCCATCGTTCGCTCGTCTGGTATTTCATGATCGCCTTCATGGCGGCAGGCCTGTTTGCGTACCTTCAGCTGGGCCGGCAGGAAGACCCCGACTTCACCATCAAAACCATGGTGATCAAGGCGCAGTGGCCGGGTGCCTCGCCCGCGGAAATGACGCGGCAGGTCACCGACAGGATCGAGAAGAAGCTGGAAGAGCTGGAATCGCTCGACTACACCAAGAGCGTCACTGTTGCGGGCCAGACCACCGTCTTCGTCTATCTGCGCGACACCACCAAGGCTGGCGACGTGAAGCCAACCTGGATTCGGGTCCGCAACATGATCGCGGACATCAGGGGCGAGTTTCCGCAAGGGGTGATCGGGCCCGGCTTCAACGACCGCTTCGGCGATGTGTTCGGCAACATCTACGCCTTCACCAGCGACGGCTTGAGCCAGCGTCAGCTGCGCGATCACGTCGAAGACATCCGCGCCAAGGTGCTGACCGTGCCGGACGTCGGCAAGGTCGACATTCTCGGTGCGCAGGACGAGGTGATTTATCTCGAATTCTCCACCCGCAAGATCGCGGCCCTCGGCCTCGACGTCCACGCCATCATGGCCTCGCTGCAGGGGCAGAACGCGGTCGCGCCCTCCGGTGTGTTCCAGGAGGGGTCGGAGCGGATCAGCGTGCGGGTGAACGGCCAGTTCACCTCGGAGGCAAGCCTGAAGGCGGTCAACCTCCGCATCAACGATCGTTTTTTTCCGTTAACTGATGTTGCGACCATCACGCGGGGCTATGAGGATCCGGCCAAGACGTTGTTCAGGTACAACGGCGAGCCTGCGATCGCGCTTGCCATCGGCATGAAGTCCGGCGCGAACCTGCTTCACTTCGGCGAGGAGCTGAAGGAGGAAATGACCAAGATCATCGCCGACCTGCCGATCGGCGTCGGCGTTCATCAGGTCGCCGATCAGCCCGTCATTGTCGAGCATGCCGTCTCCGGCTTCACGGAAGCGTTGTTCGAGGCCGTGATCATCGTGCTCGGCATCAGCTTTCTCAGCCTCGGCTTGCGCGCAGGCCTGGTGGTCGCCGTCGCGATTCCGCTGGTGCTCGCCATCACCTTCGTCGTGATGGCCTACGCCGGGATCTCGCTCCAGCGAATCTCGCTGGGCGCCTTGATCATTGCGCTGGGCCTGCTCGTCGACGATGCCATGATCGCCGTCGAAATGATGGTGGCGCGGCTTGAGATCGGCGAGCCCCTGGAGAAGGCCGCGACCCACGTCTATACGTCGACCGCGTTTCCGATGCTGACGGGCACGCTGGTCACGGTGGCCGGGTTCATCCCGATCGGGCTCAACAGCAGCAATGCCGGTGAGTTCACCTTCACGCTGTTCGTGGTGATCGCCGTCTCCCTGATCGTGTCCTGGATCGTCGCGGTGCTGTTCACGCCGCTTCTCGGCGTCACGATCCTGCCCGCCAAAATGAAGGGCCATCATGGCGAGAAGGGCCGCGTGGCGCAGTTGTTTGCGCGTCTGCTTCTGTTCTGCATGCATCATCGCTGGATGACCATCTCGGTGACGGTCGCCGCCTTCCTGGTCGCTTTGTTCGGTCTTCAATTCGTGCAGCAACAGTTCTTCCCGTCCTCGGACCGCGCCGAGCTCGTGATCGATTGGAATTTGCCGCAGAACGCCTCCATCGCCGATACCAACGCGCAGATGGCGCGGTTCGAGCGCGAACAGCTTCAGGACAACCATTCGGTCGATCACTGGTCGACCTATGTCGGCACCGGCTCGCCGCGTTTCGTCCTGTCTTTCGACGTGCAGACGGCCAACACCTGGTTCGGCCAGATGGTGGTCGTGACCAAGGGCGGCATCAAGGCGCGCGACCAGGTCAAGGCGCAGTTCGAGGGCTACCTGAAGAAGACGTTCCCCGGCACCGACACCTACGTCAAGTTGCTCGAGGTCGGTCCTCCGGTCGGGCGTCCTGTTCAGTACCGCTTGAGCGGGCCTGACATCGCCAAGCTGCGAGATCTTTCGCAGAAGCTTGCCGCAATCGTCCGGAGCAGCCCCGATTTGGGCAACGTCGTCTTCGACTGGATGGAGCCGGCGCGCGTCGTCAAGGTCGACGTTCTCCAGGACAAGGCGCGTCAACTCGGCGTGACCTCGGAGGACATCGCCACCACCTTGAATTCCGTGCTCGAGGGCACGGCTATTACCCAGGTGCGCGACAGCATCTACCTGGTCAATGTCACGGGACGGGCGACTGCGGCGGAACGAGCGTCCATCAATACTCTGCGCGATCTGCAGTTGACGGGCGTCGGTGGTCAGTCCGTCCCCCTCGGGGCCGTGGCCAATCTGCGTTACGAGCTTGAGCAGCCGACGATCTGGCGGCGCGCGCGGATCCCGACCATCACGTTGAAGGCGGGCATCGTCGGCAGCGCGCAGCCCAAGACGGTGGTCGATCAGCTCGCGCCGAAGGTGGTCGAGTTCACCAAGGAGCTGCCGGCGGGCTACTCCGTTAATACCGGCGGCTCGGTGGAGGAGAGCGCCAAGAGCCAGGCGCCGATCGTGGCCATCGTTCCGCTCATGCTGTTCGTCATGGCGACGGTGCTGATGATCCAGCTGCAGAGCTTCCATCGCTTGTTCCTGGTGTTTGCGGTCGCCCCGCTCGCCGTGATCGGCGTTGTCATGGCGCTGTTGCCGAGCGGAGCGCCCCTCGGCTTCGTCGCCATCCTCGGCGTTCTCGCCCTGATCGGCATCCTGGTCCGAAACTCGGTGATCCTGATCGTGCAGATCGAGGACCTCAGGAAGGAGGGGCGTCCGGCCTGGAACGCCGTGGTGGAGGCGACTGAGCATCGCATGCGGCCGATTCTGCTGACGGCCGCCGCCGCAAGTCTCGCCCTGATTCCGATCGCGCGCGAGATCTTCTGGGGCCCGATGGCCTACGCCATGATGGGCGGCATCATCGTAGGCACTCTGCTGACGCTGTTGTTCCTGCCGGCGCTTTATGTGGCCTGGTTCCGCATTCAGCCTGATCTCGACCACGAAACCTCGGCGGAGGAGCCTGCCGTGCCTGCGCACGACACCCAGCGTCCGGACGCGCCGATGCCTGAACACGTCTCCGCCTCCAAGCCGACGCCCGTCCTCGAAACACAGTCTTGAGAGAGAAAACACCATGACACGAAAGACACTGATGCTGTCGCTCACAACGACTCTCGCAACAATGACGCTGTCGTCACACGCCGCATTCGCGCAGTTTCCACCGCCGCCTCCGATGGCGGGACCTCCGCCGATTGCAGCCCGTGGTCCGCCTCCGGTGGCAGCCGGTGGTCCTCCAGCCTTTGCGGCTCGTCCTCCGATAGGACTTGGCGGTGCGCCGCGTGCCGGCCTCGCTGGCTCGGTTCCTCGTCTCGGTGCCGGACCTGCGGCGCGCGGCGACCTGGCGGGGGCCGGGCGGGGCGGACCGGCGGTAGCGAACGTCACTCGCTCCGCGTCGGTCACCTACGGCCGCTTCGGCGGCTACGGTCGCTACGATGGATCGAGGTACGGCTATCGCGGTGCGTATGCGGCGAGCGCCTACGCAGGAGCCGCTGCGGGCTATGCCTATGGACGCGGCTACTCGTCCGATGGCGACTGCTACTACACCTACACTCGCCACCGCCGCGTTCTGGTCTGCGACTGACAATCACGAAAGTCCGTCCTTTGGCGTTGCGTCGGCCTGCCGAACAGATCGGCGTGGCTGACGACTCCATAGCGGGGACACATCAGCTGCAGCACGCGCATGTGAACGCAATCGTCTTGACCATTTAATAAACTATACAGTATAGTTCATTAAATGATCGGCCTTACGGGCTCGGCCGGCCGAACAGGCGCTGGCTTGAACAACCGCAAATCAAGGGCACAGAACCATGAACTTTCAGCCTCGACCAAACCTCGCGACCGCCGACCGGCGTCTGCCGTTCGATTGCATCGCCCTGCTGTTGCAGGGCGGCGGCGCCTTGGGGGCCTACCAGGGAGGCGTCTACGAGGCCTTGGCCGACGCCGACATCCATCCAGACTGGATCGCCGGCATTTCGATCGGGGCGATCAATGCCGCAATCATCGCCGGCAATCCGCCAAACGCCCGGGTTGACCGGCTTCGCGAGTTTTGGACACAGGTGACGCTGGACGCACCGTTCACCGATCTAATGAACGGCGATCACACTCGCAATTTTCTCAATCAGGTGAATGCGGGCTTTGCGGCGGTATTCGGCGCGAACGGATTTTTTTCCGCGCGGCCGTTCGCGCCGTGGCTGCAAGCGGGTAGAACGCTTGCCGCCACCAGCATCTACGACACGAGCGCGCTGAAGACGACACTGGAGCGCCTCGTCGATTTCGATCGCATCAACTCCGGTATGACGCGGTTCAGCGCAGGGGCCGTGAACGTGAGGACCGGCAATCTGGTCTATTTTGACACTGCCACCCATACGATCCGGCCCGAGCATATTCTGGCGAGTGGGGCGCTGCCGCCGGGGTTTCCGGCGGTCGAAATCGATGGTGAACAGTATTGGGATGGCGGCCTCGTATCCAACACTCCATTGCAGTGGGTGATCGAGTGTGGCGCACGTCAGGACACGCTCGTGTTTCAGGTCGATCTCTGGAGTGCGCGCGGCCAGATCCCGGGCAACATGGCGGAAGTCATCACTCGTCAGAAGGAGATCCAATACTCCAGTCGCACGCGGGCGAGCACGGACCAATTCAAGAGCCTGCACCGGTTGCAGCGAGATTTGGCGGCCCTCTTGAGCAGGCTCCCGGAAGACCTGCGCGAGCAGGAGGACGTCAAGCTGCTCAGGACCGTTGCCTCTAACAACGTGCACAGCCTCGTCCACCTGATCTATCGCGCGCGGGACTACGAAGGCCACTCCAAGGACTACGAGTTTTCCCGTCTGTCGATGCAGGATCATTGGCGCGCCGGCTATCACGATGCCTTACGCACCCTTCGGCATCCCGAGGTGCTGGCCCGCCCGACGACTGCGGACGGCGTCTCCACGTTCGATCTTGAGCAGGACGGTCGCGAATAGGCCAGCCGGCTCTTCCCAGTCACAGGAGAATTCAAATGCGCGAGAATGAAGTCGTGAGGCGTGCGTTCGCCATGCCGCTGGCAAATCCAGCATATCCGCCGGGACCTTATCGTTTCGTCGACCGCGAATACCTGATCATCACCTATCGGACCGATCCGGCGAAGCTGCGATCGGTTGTCCCGGCTCCGCTTGAACTCGATGAACGCGAAGCGCTGGTCAAGTACGAATTCATCCGCATGCCGGATTCCAATGGTTTCGGCGACTATACCGAGAGCGGCCAGGTCATCCCGGTGTCGTTCCGGGGTCGCAGGGGCGGCTACACCCACTGCATGTTCCTGAACGATGAGGGACCGATCGCGGGCGGCCG
Organism: Bradyrhizobium sp. Unk1; assembly: GCF_059512345.1. Lineage (NCBI taxonomy): Bacteria > Pseudomonadati > Pseudomonadota > Alphaproteobacteria > Hyphomicrobiales > Nitrobacteraceae > Bradyrhizobium > Bradyrhizobium sp. Unk1. Next base: position 64,794 of record NZ_JCAMOP010000041.1, on the reverse strand, counting down.
AGAGCTCTGGGGCTTTCCGAAAAAGCTCGGCCAGCCGACGTTGCGGACCGAGCTCGATACGCTCATCGGCACACTCGATTACGGTCCGTTGCGCGTAGCAACCGGCACGATGGGATACAAGCACCGCGAAGCCGACCTGGCGCACGTCAAGGCCGCTCTGCAGGAGCCGAACTTCCTTCTCAAGATCATTCCGCACGTCGACGGCACTCCGCGGATCTGCGAACTCGTCGAATATCACCTCGAGCAACTTGTCCTGAAGGGGGCGTGGACCGGACCCGCCGCTCTCTCCTTGACGCCTCACGCCCTCGCTCCCGTGTCCGATTTGCCTGTGCTCGAGATCGTCTCCGCGGTTCACATCCGTGCAGATCTTACGCTGGGATTGGGCAAGGTCGTTCACGACTATCTGCAGCAGCCGATCCGACGCCCGGTCGGGAGCTACGAGAGCGCCCTCGTCACCTGATGGACGGCCTCGATGGGCTGCCTAGAGGCCCGGAAACATCGCGGCGACGAGCCGCAGCACGCTCACAGATCAAACAAGGAAGGGCCAAATGAGTATTCTGAAAGGTAAAGTCGCAGTCGTGACCGGCTCCACCAGCGGCATCGGTCTCGGATATGCTCGTGCTTTCGCAGGCGCCGGGGCCAACGTCGTGCTCAATGGAATGGGTGCGCCGGCCCATGTCGAGAACGAGCGCTCTGCGATCGAGAGGGATTTTGGCGTAAAGGCGGTCTATTCGCCTGCGGACATGGCCAGCCCGGACCAAATCGCCGAGCTCATCACGCTGGGGGAAAGCACCTTCGGCAGCGTCGATGTCCTCGTGAACAATGCCGGCGTCCAGCACGTCGCCCCTGTCGAGGAGTTTCCGGTCGACAAGTGGAATGCGATCATCGGGATCAACCTGTCCTCCGCGTTCCATGCCATCCGTGCAGCCGTGCCCGGTATGAAGAAGTGCGGTTGGGGTCGGATCATCACCACGGCCTCGGCACATTCGGTGGTCGCTTCTCCCTTCAAGTCGGCCTACGTCGCGGCCAAGCACGGCATCGTGGGACTCACCAAGACGGTGGCGCTGGAGCTCGCCCGGTCAAAAATCACCTGCAAATGCATCAGCCCCGGATACGTCTGGACGCCGCTGGTGGAGAAGCAGATCCCGAACACGATGGTGGCACGCAACATGAGGAGGGATCAGGTGATCAGCGAGGTCCCGCTCGCGGCTCAGCCGACCGAGGAATTCGTCAGGGTAGAACAGGTAGCTTCGCTGGCGCTATTCCTATGCAGCCAGGACGCCGCCCAGATCACCGGCGCCAACCTCTCTATCGACGGCGGCTGGACGGCCGCTTAGAGCCCGCCCAAATAACGAAGTGCCTTCTGAAACGTGCGATCAAAGAAGATGGTCGACGAATGACTGCGCTAGACCAAGAGAATGCGACAATGCCCAACGCCTACGACTGACTTACAGAGCATCAACCAATACATCTGGAGAGAAGATCATGAACAAGCGACTGATCGCGAATGTCATCGGCTGTGCCTGCCTTATCCTGGCGACGGCCGCCGAAGCCCGGACCTCTTACGACGGTCCCTGGGATCTCGTCTTCGTTACACAACGCGGAAGCTGCGATCCGACCTACAATTTTTCCGTGAACATAAACGACGGCGTAGTGACACACCCCAATCTCGTGAAGTTTAGAGGATACGTGGGACGATCGGGTGCAGTTCACGCGGCGGTTAGTGTCCACGACAAATACGCATCGGGGGCGGGAAGGCTGACGCGCAGCGCCGGCCGCGGTATCTGGAGTGGCCACGCAGCAGGCGGGCGCTGCTCGGGGTATTGGACCGCGCAACGAAACGGGTAGGAAGCAAGGTCGGGATTTAGCCGCCCTGGCGGCGGCCCCGTCAAAGCCCTCGCGTCAGCGACAGGTCCCCCTTTGGCAGGGCGTCGGCATCGGTCACCGCGCATCCGTGTCGCTCCCTGGACGAACCTTCCGCCCCCTCGGTCGTTCTGGCTCGTTAGTACGGGACAGGGATTCAGAATTGGCATGGCGGCGGATTGTCCACCTGTTCCACCGGACTATGCATAGGCCCAAACGACCCTTCCTCGGCGGTCCGCCTCGTCGAGCCAATGTTCTTTGCGGATTCGGGGTATCGGCACATCACTTCCGAGGGGCAGTTTACGGCAGAGCTCGTTCAAGGGTCTCAGGCGGAAGTAGGTTCGTCGGCCTCCTTGATCTGGGCCGGCGTTTTCATCGTGCTCTTCGTCGGAGACCTGGGCCAGGCGGGCTCGCTCGCGGCCGGGGAGACGACGCGCGGCTGTTCGGAAAGTTCCATCGAGGGCGCCTCTTGCAGGGAGCACTGCGCCATCCATATACCATCCATTCAGATGGCAAGTGGATGGCAAAAAGAATGCCTTCGAATGTTCAAGAACTGAGGCCGAAGCCTCCGGAATCCGAAAAGATCACCATCAATCTCGGCTTCGTCGACCTGGGCCACGTCGATCTGATGGTGAAGGACGGGTTCTATTCGAACCGCACGGATTTCATCCGGACGGCGATCCGCAATCAGCTTGAGCGTCACGCCGACGTGGTCAAGCAATCTACCGCCCGCAAAGGCTTGGATCTCGGCCTCCGGAATTACACGCGCGCGGACCTCGAAGCGGCGCAGCGAGCCGGCGAGATGCTGAACATCAATGTGCTTGGCCTTGCCAGCATCGCGAAGGACGTCACGGCCGAACTCGCCCGCGCCACTATCGGCTCGGTTTCCGTGCTCGGAGCCCTCCATGCCACCCCCGCGGTCAAGGCCGCTCTCGCCGACAGAACGAGGTGAACGATGCTGAATCAAGACATAGTCCGCGAAGCAACCCGCCTCACGCGTGCCGGCCAATTGGTCGAGGCCACCGCGCTACTGCAGCGCATGCTCCAAGGCGGTAGCGCTCCAAGACCGGAGTCTCGCGGCGCCTCTCAGGCTCGGCAACCGCGGCTCGATCCGCTTACTATCGACGCCACGGCCGACGTTGTCGAGGAGCGGGAAGTTCCGCAGACTGCGCCGGCCCGCTCTGCTCAGGGACGCAGACGCTCCTTACCGCTCGACGGCATGCGGGATTATTCCGGGATCGGAAGTCCGATTAGGCGCGCCCCGCCGTCTCCAGCGGCGGCACCCGGATGAACTTCCTGGCGGAAGAGCAGAATTGCTTCGTGGTCTATCCTGAGCAGCCGAGCGGAGCCAACCAGTCGAAGTGCTGGAACTGGTTTCGCACGGGCGACCAGCGCCGCGGCGGGGGCGAGCCCTCGATGATCGCCGGCATTACCCGCCAGATCATGCGCGACCATGCGATCGATCCGAAAGCGCGTATACGTCGCGGGTCTGTCGGCCGGCGGGGCCGCCGCCGCCATCATGGGCGCAACGTATAGCGACCTGTACGCGGCCGTCGGTATTCATTCAGGCCTCGCGTGTGGAGCCGCAAGCGATCTTCCCTCCGCGTTCGTCGCCATGCGAAGGGAGGCGGCTCCAAGGCAATTGCGGACGGCAAAACTTCTGTGCCGACCATCGTTTTCCATGGCGATCGCGGCACTACGGTGCATCCAAAGAATGGCGATCAGATTATCGAGCAGTCCGCCAGGGCAACGAGGCCGATGACGAAGGTAATTCGCGGACGCGTACCCCACGGCCATGCCTATACTCGCACCGTCCTGATCGACGGGGCCGGTCGGGCGATTTCCGAACACTGGAACATCGATGGCGCCGGACACGCGTGGTCAGGCGGCAGCCCCGCCGGGTCCTACACTGATCCGCAAGGGCCGGATGCGACGAGGGAAATGCTGCGCTTCTTCCTCGAGCATTCGCTCGGTGGGTAGTCTGGCTTCACAGGGCGCTCAGGTCGTCCTCGAGCACATCGCCGAGTTTCCGGATCAGCTTGTGTCGCCGAAGCCGGCCTCTATCCGCCAGCGCGGGGCGCGACGGGAGAGAAACAGGTCGCATAGATCACCGGGCGATTGGGATCCTCCTCTCGGCAACGTTCGGCGATCTGCCATCCGTCGATGCCTCCGGGCAGCTTGACGTCCGTGATGAGAACGTCGGCGACCCGCCGCCCGTAACACGCCAACGCCTCTTCGCCGTCAGCCACATGGATGACCTCGTACTCTTCCTCTCGCAAAGCCTCCACCACGAAGGTTCGCTTCAAGGAAGTCTCGCGAAAATCAAGGCATGAACGCTTGTGTAGTCGCCGCAACTTAAAGCGGTCTTTGGAGAGCACACGAGCGGAGGGCTGATTGTTCTCAGACTGACGCCGTTGAGCATAGGTCGGGAAGATCGCCAGTTAGACGTTTGTTGGTTGGAGTTGCGACCTAAAATCATCGTCGACATCGCAGAACGTGCGATTGATCTCAGTTCATGCGGAACTCCAACAATGCACGGGTTTGGAACGCCACGTCACAAAGCCTGTTGTCCTTTCAGAAATGACCGTTGTGGTCGCCACCCATTTTCTTGGAGCGTCAGATGAGCAAACGCAAACCGGCGACAGCGCCAAAACGCGCCCGCAATCCGAAAATGGCCGCGCGGGCCCAACGGAACAAGCAGAACATTGTTAGAAGCCCGAAAGTGAATTTACTTCGCTCTGTTGCGGCAGTCTCGATTGAACCGCCTCCTGAGCTTCATGATCCTAAACACGAGGTTCCAATCATTGAGCCTCGGGTGGATGCCTTACCAGATGACCTCAGCCAGAGAATGACGGATAGCGATCCAACGAAAGGCTTTGCTTTAGCGACGGCAAACATGCAGGCGTATCAAGCGAAGCTTCTTGAGATTGCCGAGGCCAACGCGCAATTTGCTTTTGAATTCGGCCTGAGACTTGCGACGATCAGGTCACTAACTGAATTTTTCGGCGTCATTACGGAGTTTACAAGCAGACGGGTCGATATGTTCGGCCAGCAGTCGAAACAATTGGCGGCATATCCGTTCTGGCGCATCAAGCGCCCCCGAGAGCTCACGGCTCTGCCGGGACGATAACTGCAGGCCGTACCCGCTGCGGCAAAGGATGAACGCAAACGCGGATTTCGAACGGGGCGATGCGCCTTGCGTGCGTTAGGATCGTGCATGGAGGGTGACGAGCTCATCGAGGCCAACCAGTCGCGCCGTGTCCGGAAGTGGCCCTCAGCGGGCCTTCGTGAAATGTCCGCTTATTCGCCAACAGCAGCGCAGAGTCCGCTAAGGCCAATAGCGGACTTGTTCAGCGTCTCACTTGAACTTCACGACGTCGTCTGGGATCCAGGAGTGAATGCACACGGGCCGAAGCTGCCGGACGCTTGCGATGAAACCTTACGCCGCATTGCCGAGGTGCCCATCTCCTTGGTCTAATGGCTCCTGACTTTCATTCAGGGACTTGCCTTGAACAGTTTCCAGATAGGCGTTCATTTCGTCACGCTGGCGGCGGCGTTCGCGCTCGCCGTGCCGATTGGGTGGGACCGCGAAAAGCGGGCGCGCAGCGCGGGGCTCCGTACCTTTCCGCTGGTCGCGCTGGCTAGTTGCGGCTTCATCCAGGCCAGCGAACACCTCCTGGCGTCCTCGCCCGACGGGATGGCAAAGGTCATCGAAGGCCTAATCACCGGCATTGGCTTCATCGGCGGCGGCGCGATCCTCAAGCAGGGCAACATGGTACAGGGTACCGCGACCGCCGCGAGCCTGTGGGCCACCGGCGCGATCGGAGTCTCGGTCGGGCTCGGCAGCTACGATGTCGCGGTGACGATCGCGCTGTTCACCTTCCTGACGCTCCGGCTGTTAACCCTCGTCAAGGAAGAGGACGACCCTCAGTGACATGTTTAAAGCCAAGCAGCCGCCGCGAGCGCCGCAATAGGCTGTAGGTTCAGCACAGCCCCATTATCGAGGCTGGCGATATTGAAGCGATCTTGCAGTTGTACGCCGATGACGCTGTGACCGAATGCGATTGTGACGGTGTGACCACGTTGAGCGCGACGGCTTCTTCTTTACGCGCTCAGACGGCCGCGACTACCCGTCGCGTCGCATGAAGGAAACGGTTAGCGGGCGCTGCGACGCCATCAATTGGATGACGCTCCTGTTTGCGCAATTCATCGACTAGACGTTCGAGGTATGGCGGCAGAAGCGAGGCTTCGAGAGATAAGTTCTGTTGCAATCTGTCACCCACCTCGTCACAGATCGAGCGGGCAGTCTGATGATCGATGTGGTCCGATATTCTGCTGGTCGGTTTCATATCGCGACCTTTCGATTAGGCCCCACGATCAACTCAAGTTACAGGGATGCGAAAATGTTTCGCGCACCTTCAAAGAATGCCGATGGCTTCATTGAATGGAACGAAGACACTGTGCGTCAGGCCGATTGCCATTGTCAGGGCTGATACCTGCAACCCGCCGAGTTATTGAAACTCTTGGCGCGCGACTCACTCAGAATGTCCGTTCGGGGTTAAAACCGGTCTGGTTGAGCAGAGAATTCTGCTAAAATTCCAAAAGCCGACTTCGGCGCTTTTTAAGAGCACGCGCCCTAGCCGATGTGCAATTTGCCAGTCAGCGGATCTTCACGGGGTGGCATCAGCTTCACGTAAGTGCCGCTCTCGTGCTTCGACAGCCAGCCGCGCTCGACCGCGTGTTTGAGCCCGGCGCCGAACTCGCTGCCACTGCCCTTCAGCTTAAACAAGAAGGGCGCGTTGATCCTCTCGATATAGATGCGGCCGTCCTGGACAGCCGCGACGCTCGCCGCGAGTCTCGACAAGCTTGCGCGCGGCCGCCTCCGGGGCAGCATAGGCTCGTTCTTCGGTGTGCTTCATCGGCGTGTCCCAATGGCCGCCTGCGCGGCGGTGATGTGTGCGCGGTGCGGGTAGCTCTCAGCCGGTTTCCAGCTGTCGAATGTGGTCCCGCATACGCAGCGCATCAGCGTGCTCCGGATCTCGCTATCGAGCTTCTCGCCCCGCGCCCGCTTGGCCGCAACCTCGGCCCGCCAGTCGCGATCGCGGCGCCCTTCGGCGAAGGCATTGTCGGGGACTCGCGCTGCGAGATAATCAGAGCCAGCGAGAGACGGCCCGGCTGTTGCCCGCCTAGCAGTTGATTTCCTTTTTTCCTATGACCCTTATCGAGCAACCCGCGCAGTCGGAGAAGGCGAAGCGTCAGCGATCCTTGTCACCTATCTATCTGCACAAGCGATCTGTCCGATACTCCTCGAGTGGTCGAAATGTTCACAACACCTCCGCATGAACCTGAGCCACGCCACGATCCGTAATACCCAAGCTCCGCGCCGCGGCCAACGAAAGGTCGAGGACACGACCGCGGACGAACGGACCGCGGTCATTGACTATGACGATGACGCTTCGGCTTCCGTGGGTGACGCGCAACTTGGTACCGAAGGGCAGGCGGCGGTGCGCTGCTGTTAGCCGATTACGATCAAACGATGAACCACTCGCTGTCTTGCCTTTGGCATAAGAATAGTAGGAGGCCGTGCCGGAGAAGACTCGATTCTGAGATTGAGCTCTTGAACGATCTTTCGAGGGCTCTTCCGAAGTCTGAGGTTGCGTTTGCTGTGTGGTCGAAGGTTGCGTGTGCGTTTCGTCCTTCTTTGTCTGGTCGCTTCCTTCAGGAGCTGGCTCCGCGTGAGCTCTTGGAATGATGGACCACCTGTCATCGAAGTTTTGTCCGACAGCAGGAGTTGAGTAGATCGCCATCCAAGCTGGGATTGTTGCAATCGCGATCATTCTACAAAGAACTTGCATGATCGGCCTCACGCACAAATGAAACTGATAGACAATGCGAACTCATCGGCCTGTGTTCCTGCACGCGCATCCACGTGCAGAACAAAGGTGAATGCATACCGATGGTCCGATGCGTGGTTCCGAGAGTGTTTAGACGCAGCGCAGCAAGCAGCCATCGCGCTGCGACGCTTCACGCCGTAGAAGCTGCAAAACCGAAGGCACAAATCATACTCCTCCAGTAGCCGCTGCTTGGCTTCTACTCTGGTGGTGCAGTCTTTCGATCTCGAAATTGCTCAAGCTTCGCTATTGCATTGTCGGCCAGCACGCCACGTCTGGCGAGGTAGGGATCGATCACCTTCTGCGCCTTATCGGCGCTCCAGCATATCGCCTCGGCGATCTCCGGGGCCGTTGCGCCGGCCTCAACGAGCAGCGTCGCGGCTGTGCCGCGGTTATCGTGGAAATTGGCCAGCGCGCTTTGACGCATTCGGCGTTCTTGCCGTTGGCTTCGGCCTCGGCCTCGAAGGGCCGGACATTCCTCCTCCACCACGCCAAGAGCGGAGAGCGATCAACGGCGCGCCAATACATATCCAATCAGGAAGGCGATTCCGAGCGATGAGAGCGGAGCCTCGCGCGTTAGGTCGCTGACGATAGCCTTCCACTGGCCGGGCGGCTTTCCGTCGCCGAGCCCCTCGCGGACATCGCGTGCGACCTCGCGGACCGTTTCGTTGGCGGCAGCGAAAGTTGAGGTTGGGGTTTGGGATGGCGTGTCAGTCATGGCGTCCTCCTCGAGCGACAATGAACCGTGGAGAGCCTGGTTCCTCCAGAACTGATGGGGTCTGCTGTGCCTTACCGTGTGCGACAAGACGGCATGCTGTTCGTCTCACGCTTTAGGAACGAGGCAATAACGCAACGTATTGTCGGAGGAAGTGGCGGGCGGAGCCTCGCAATGATCAGCGTGTCAAGGAAAGATAATGATCAGCGTGTCAAAGACAGATCTGGAGCTGATAGCACTGCAGGAGATCCGGAGCTTTCCGGGAGGCGAATTGGTCATCGCGGTCGAAATCGAATGCGACGAAGGTTATCCGAACGACATGAATTGGCGTTTGGACGTTACTGCGGCCGATAACGCCGACATAGATCGCATCGAGTATGCCGCTCGGACGACAACCGCAAGACTTAAACGTCGATACGTTTTCCGGCGGCACTGAAGTTTTCCGGCGGCACTGAAGATCGATCGCGAGAACTTCTGGAGCAACGAGGGCGAGGAACGCCTACGCTACTCCGTTACTACACGGCGGAGAGACGGCCCCGGCTGCAGGGGGTCAAGGGGGAGGCCGGGGCCGCTCCGCCAACTCTGGCAGCGAGCCAGCGACAATTCAAATATTCGGCTGCTCTTATCGTCCCCTTGAGACCCTTGTCCCGGAAAGAAAAGGGCCCCAGCTCAAATGGGGATGAGCCGGGGCCTAGAGGTTACCCTCGGCGAGCCCGAGGGCGCCGGGAAAACTTGGCACTAGCCGCGATGTTCCTGCGCGATGGCTTGCCGGCGCCCGTGGTCGGACTCGAACCGGCAACACACTGATTACAGGTCAGCCGCTCTACCACTGAGCTGCAAGTGGCTCCAGCCAGGCAGGGGAGTGCAAGCTGGGGACGTGACTTGTCGGCCACACGTCCGACTAAACCGAGACGGTTTGTCGGGATTCGGACAGACGAGCCAGCGCCATTTATTCAGCCTGTCAGCCACTGAAGTGGTGTGATCGGCGGATCAGCCCGGCGGTTTCCTCCAAGGGCTGCCGGGTTTTTCCGGTTTGCCAGTGGCCAGGGGCTGACGCCGCTGCGTGAGTGGAGGCAAGTGGCTTGGATAAGGATCTTCATTTCAAAATTGCTGTCATCGCCCTTGGCGCGTTTATGACCGTCTTGGCTATCAGGCTGATATATCCTGTCTGAGGTGTTCCTTCGATGGCGGTGCTTGTTCAGCCGCACCGATGGAACCGATGACAGCAGGCTGCATATCCCGCATGTAGCACCACGTCTGCACCCAGCCGTGCAGACAATCGGCAGCCGGGAAAAATAGGAACCCCTAGTACTTATGCCGGTTCTTCCCGCCGCATGCCCACCATCTATTTCGACATTCGCAGTGATGCCGACACGATCATCGACGACGAGGGCGTCGAATTGCCGGACACCTGCGTGGCCCCGCAGATGGCTCTGGAATTGCTAGGTCAGGCGATTTTGGATGGATCGCGCCGTGGCACTCCGGGCGTGACCAAAATCGAACTGCGAGATCAGAACGGGCCTTTTCTGCGCGTGTCAGCCGCTGTCGTGATCGAGAAACTGTAGCGAGATCTCGGTGATCGCGCGCCCCCAAAACGGACATTCATCAATGAGCGATTTTCTAGGTCATTCTGCAGCCGATATGTCCGTCTTTCCGAGACGGGACGACCTGCTTAGTAGGACTGAGCAAACCTCGCCGGTCAACGACCGTCGATGGACTGATGGCTATCTGTTGCCAGTCGTATTCTTATCCGTCGCTGGCGCGGCCTCGGTTGTGTGGATCGGTGCCATCGGATGGACCAGTTGGCGCCTGATCAACTGGGTGATTTCATAAGCCGTCCAGCAACGATAAGCCGCGCCGCCACCCGGCTGCGAGCCCTCGAATTCATGACCGTTGCAGCCTGGCCACGAACGGCTCGGCTAGGAACGTTGGGCTTATTCCCCGATTGAACAGCAAAAGGGAGGACATCATGGTCCGTGACCTTTTGCTCCTGCTCGCTGTTTCAATCGTGTTGAGCGCATTTATCTGGAGCATCTTCGGAAATTCGAAAACAAGGTCTCGGCATCCGCGAGGTGAAGCATCACTTTCCTTGAATGCCGCTCCGGATTTGTTTCAACCGACGTCTGAGTTCATCCGTATATGAGGACCGAACGCTGACGCGTCCGTCGCCCGGCGCCCACTTCAGCGCAGGCAGGCCAGTCTTAAATCTCCTGCGCGCACTCTCGTGCGCCCAGCACGTTCTGCATAGGGTCAGCGCCGGATGGCTGTCGGGGTAGCTCCGGACCTCTCCTGCGGAGTAGCGGCACTTGCCGCTGTCGCAATTTGGATTGTTGTTTGGGTTCTTCACAGGAGCCCCGGTCAAGTCGCATCTGTCTAAAGTGAACGAAGATTGTGACGAGTGCATGCATGGGAAAAGAGCGCCGAAAAAGGCGGCTCCAGCGGTAGGGTTGCGAGCATGCTGGAGCCGCGCAGTCGCGATGTGCAAAGCGCTCTGGGACAAATTGGACTGGCTCGAAGCGTGATTCAAATGCTGTTCGAGCGCCAGCGTTCCTATTGAAGACGTGTTGGGCGGGATAGAACCCATGTTACGCCCGCCTTAAAGATCGGGAACAACCGGAAATGCGCGCTGCTTCAACTGCGCCGAAAGCGTCAACGTCCGGTTCCCGGATATCCACTAGGAGATGCGCGGCGAAAAGGTTCAGCCGAACCACGGGGGTGTTTGTGGGGATGGCGGATCTGGAGCGGGGCTGGCCCCAAGATGGCGGGCGTCATTCGCGACTGCTCGCGGGCGCAGAGCGCGTAGTGTTGGCAGCGCTCTCAATGTTGTGGTTTTCGGCCTCTGCTGGAGTTTCGAATGGCACTGCTACGACTTCGCCGTTCGGTGCAATCGTCACGGCAAGGTACGGGAGCCCCAGCCGGGGCGGATTGTAAACAACGAAAGCTATGCCTGACATTTTCATGTATCTCGCATCCGAGGTAACGGCTGAGCGCCATCTTCCATGCGAAGCGATCTCCCGCTATTGCCTAACCGGCCGTATCCCTAGATCAAGGTGAAGGAACTCTTGCGAAACTTTTCGTCGTGCGGACGCCTATACAATTCCCAAAAAAGGCCTCAGCTCAAATGGGGATGAGCCGAGGCCTATAGGTTGCCCTCGGCGAGAATCGTCGAGGGCGTCGGGAAAATTAGGCAAAAACAACGATGTTCCCTGGCTCGGCAGAATCCGCAAAACGTCAACGGTGCAGCTGGACCCCGATCGGCCGAGCGCGCGCTGTGTGAAACAAGCAACACGCAGGGGAGATTTAGAACTTGGCTGGGAACGTCTATGTCGCGCCCGGCTTGTGTTATGCGGTGACGGTCTCGGTCCCACGAGACAGAAGCCTGTCCGGAAGCCCCAGCATCATTACGCCCCCCGGCCCGATGCTGGGGCCTCCACGGGCAGAGGATTCAAAAGATGGGTCCCAATGCCAATACGGTTTTGGGCGTCCTGCTGGCGGCAGCCCTCCTGTACCTCATTTTTGTTCATTAGCCGGTTTCCGGGCTCAGTGGCCTAGTTTGAAATTGTCGCCTAATTTCGTTAGCGTTCCTGCTTCGGAACGGGGCGATGTTTTGGGCGGAGTCATGCGAGAGTTTCGCGCATACATAATCGATGACGAGGGGCACATAACGCTCCGAGTTGACCTTGAGGTACACGACGAGGCGGAGGCTAGGGAGCGAGCCAAATTGCTTGTAGACGGGCACGCGGTAGAGCTTTGGGAAGGCGCAACCAGGCTCGATAGATTTGAGCCGATCAGCAGGCACTAAGGCAGGCCGCCTCAGTAGGCGGCCTCTTTCATGCTGCAGGCGGCGCGCGGCGCAAGAAGCGCAAGGATACAACTTCAGATTCGTTGTCGACGGCCCGCCGGCATGAAAGACTGACGGCATATTTCGCGTCTCGGAGGGAATACCCGATGCGCCTTGCATTGGCTTATGTTGGAATTGGTTTCTGCGCGCTTCTCTCGGGCTGGTTGTCCTTTACCCTGATCTATTGAGTGAGTAGGCCGCCCGGGTCCAACAATCGTACAAAAGTCCCACTCTCGTGGATCTGGAGCCAGCCACGCTCGATCGCGTGCTTGAGCCCGGCGCCGAACTCGCTGCCACTGCCCCTCAGCTTGAACAGGAAGGGCGCGTTGATCCTCTCGATATGGATGCGGCGTCCTGGACCAACTCGATGGTGGCTGCGAGCTCGACTAGCTTTCGCGCAGCGGTCTCAGGATCAGAGTAGGGTCGTTCGGCGGCAAGCTTCATCAGCTTGCCTACAGCGATTCTGCTCACTCCAGAACGTCGTACTCGAACGCGACGCCCTCGGGGTCATTTTCCTCGAACCACGTTTTCCGCGGCCTCGACCGTGGCGAACAACTTGATATGGTCTGCGTCGCCGACCTGCTTGCTCGTGTGTTGACGTAAACAAAGACGGTCATTGGTCCCTCGTCAGTTTGACCGGCCCCAATGCGATTCAACGCGCACTACGCATGGCTTGAGATAGGCGGTATGCGCGGGTCTTGCGAGTCCGCGGTCGAGGTCGCCCGGCCACGAAAGAAGGGCCGCCAGATTGGCGGTCCTCTAAGTCGCATTTGCGCCGTGTCTAAAAAATGCGAGAAAAACCAGCCCCGGGTCAAAATATCTACGCGATACAAACCGAACTCCGGGTGCCGACGAGCCTACGCGACGGTCGCGCCACAGGCGAGCTATCTCATGCGGCCGTTAGATTGGGCCGCGAGCCGCAACTCTCCAGTGCAACGGCCTTCACTGGCGGCTTGCCGATGATCCGGCCCAGCTCGGCCGCGACGCCATCCAGCACCGCGCGCTTTTCCCTCATCCGCCCGGAGTGATTGTAGACCTTGCCGGTGACCGTAGGCACGATCACGTCGCCCTTCCTACTGACGGCATGGTCAAGGCACTTTGCGATGGCAGCGTCATCGAAGCCAAGATCGCCAGCCAACGTAGCCGCCGTCCGCCGGAGGTCGTGGGGTGTGAACGGTTTGAGGCCGAGCAGCTCACAAAGACCGGCGGTTTTGGTCTTGTCCTTGTTCTTCTCTTGGTGCCGCGCAGGGCGTCGGCCATAGCTTTGCGGTGGATCGGCTGGCCCTCGTACATCGGGCTCTCGAAAACATACTGCTGCTCATCGGAGGCGAGCGCCTCGCGGATGATATCGACGGCCAGGTCAGACAACGGCTGCTGGATCACCCGGCGCTTCTTGACCCGCTTGAGGGGCACGTCGAAGCGCGGGTGCTCGCCGTCGAGCTCGAAGAGTTCATCGCGGCGCGCGCCAAGCAGTTCGCGTGACCGCAGCATGGTGACGAGCTCGAACTTGAGGGCGAGGCGGGCCTTTCGGTCCCACGGTAGGTCTTTCCGGTCGAGGCCGTGCCAGATAGTCCTGATCTCGTCTTCGGAGAGGACGCGGGTGCGGGGATGCTCGGGGTCGAGCTTTGGCAGGTTGACGCAGGGCTGGCGGTCACGTAGTCGCGCCCGGCTTCCGCCGCCCAGTTGAACAGGCCAGAGGCCGCCTTGCGCATGTGGCGCGCGTTGCTCACGGAAGGCTTGCCGAACTTGCCCGCGACGATGTCGTTCGATAGCGTCGCGATGTCGTGCTTGGTGACCTCCATGGCCAGCTTCTTGCCAAGGCGGGGCCGGATGAACCGCTCGAGGTGGCTTGCGGTGTTCTCCCAGCTCTCCAGCCGGGGCCGCATTTCACCATCCGGCTTCTTGACCGGCGTCTTCATCCACTTGATCCGCTCGTCGATGATCTCGGAGACGGTCTTGCCGCGCTTGACCTTGGCCGTCTTCTGGTCGCGGAAAGTCTCGGCGAGCGCCTCGCCGCCCATGGACTTGAGGCCGTAGACCTTGCTACGGGCGTCCTCGACCGTGAAGGTCTCTGGATTGTAGACGCCAAGCCAGCCGGTGCGCTGCTTGCCGGTCTGCCGGTCGGTGAACTTGAAAGAGAAGGTGGCCATGCCCGCGGTCGTGATGCTGACGTAGAGGCCAGGGCACTTACGGTCATAGAACTTGGTCCGGCTTGTGACCCGCTTCTCGCACAGGCGGTCGGTCAGAATGACGCTGCTATTGCGGCCCCGCTTGCCGACGGGGGAGGGGACAATGGTAGTATCCATGTGGTTTCGGCTCGTAAGGCCTGGGACCAAAGGGCTCGGCTTCGAGGCTTTCAGTTTGTCGTGCGGACGCTGAAAGGCCTAGGGCCGGGCCCTTATTTTGGTGAAGCCCGCTGAAACAGCCCGCATCAGGCTAATCAAAAGCCGCTTGTTTTAAAGGGTTTTCTTAGTTTCAGCGTGTTTCACCGAATGCCAAAATATAGACGTGTGGTCCTGGCCGTCGTTGCAAGCTCTTGCGGAGGCGACAATCGCGTCAACCGGCGCGATGCCGGTGAATTTCGCTGGGGCGAGGGAGGCCAGAAGGAACTCGGCTCCCGGGAGAGCGCGGCATAAGCCGTCCGACCACTGCGCAGGGAAGGCTGTGTGTTGGGCTTCACCTGTATGCTGCTGTGCGGTTCTTCCTGCGTGTCCTTTCGCGCAGCGGACCGCGGGTGCCAGCCGGCACCGACCTTCCCTGCGCCCTCTTGACTGAGAGGGCAGGCGGAGATGCAAAGCTCGGGGGAAATCCGCCGCGAGAACGCGGGGGTGTGTCTCATTCGCGCCAGGATACAGCTAGCCTGCTTCCCTGTGGTCATACGTGCGGCTACCCTCGGTCGGCCGGTTGCCAAGCACGTTCTCGTGGCGGATCCCCAAAAAAGCTGCCAGGTGTCGATGCAAGGCTAGCGACAGAGCGCGGACTAGCCGCCGTTCGTCTGAAGCTAGCTCAAACTTGCCCATGATGGATTGGAGCGAGAGTTCAAGTGTTTCTATCGGTTAGAAGGCGGCGTGTGCACGACGTTTGCACCGGAGGTCAAGAATAATCTTTTCACAGCCAACGTGAGCAGGCTTGTGGAGCATGTGCGGGGTCTGAATTTCCGCCCACGCGCCGATCGCGAAGCGCGCTGGTCTTAGCGACGAGAAGATCGAGACTCTCAAACAGGATGGCATCGCGGCAGCGTTCGCTTCCCGCGAAGCGCTGTGCTCGAGCTTACCGATGCGATGACGCGCGATATCATAGTGTCGGACGCACTCTTTGGGAGGCTCAGGGAAACGTTCGACGACGACGGGATCGTGGAAGTCGTGGCGACCATCGCTGCGTACAACATGGTCTCACGCTTTCTCGTCGCGCTCAACGTTTCTCATTGACACGCGGCCAAGACGAACGGCCGCAGAGATTGTAAGCGACGTTGGTGGTCGTCTTTGGCTCTAGGGTCGGGGGCGCGGCCTACCGCGAATAGTCGTCCGGGAAGGCGAGCGCCATGCCTCGAGGAGCATCTTGAGAAATTGGCTGGCATGAGGGGATAGCGTCGACCCGTGCCTGCGCACGATTCCGATCGTCCGCGACACCTCCGGCTCGGTCAACCTGATGGTGTGAATGATCGGATGGCCGGCGGCCGGCGTCGCAAGCCTCGGCAGTACGGCGATGCCCAGTCCCGCTTCGACGAGACCGAGTGAACCGGAGAGGTGAGCAACTTCATAGGACCAGTTCAGCTGCAGGCCGTGTCGGGCCAGCGCATTGTCGATCAACGCGCGGTTACCACTATTGCGACCGACGGTAATAACACGGTGCGACACGATCTCCGACCAGCTTACCTGTTTGCGCGATGCCAACGGATGGTCGTGGCGGCAGGCCAGGACGAAAGGATCTTCAACCAGTTTCTCGAATTCGATTTCGGCATGCGAAGCGCCGATGAAATTGATGCCGAAGTCGGCTTCTCCGCGCGCGACCGCTTCCAATCCCTCATTGGCCCCGATATCCAGAATCCGGATGCGAATGCGCGGATACGCCTCGGCAAAACGGCCGATCGCACGCGGCAGGAAATAAAACACCGCTGTCGGCACCGCAGCCACCGAGACCAAGCCCGAACTGCGCGCGCCGATATCATGGATGGCGAGCACCGAGGTCTCGAACTCGTCGATGAGACGGCGCACCTTCGGCAGGAAGTCGCGGCCGGTCATGGTGAGATTGACGTGACGCGTCGAGCGTTCCAGCAACGGCGCGCCGAGGCTTTCTTCCAGCTTCTGAATGCGTCGGCTGAGCGCCGGCTGCGACAGGTTCAGCGCCTTGGCGGTGCGGACAAAGCTTCCAGTCTCCGCGACAGTAATGAACGCCTTGAGGTCGAGCAATTCTGCGTTCATGGCTGGTTCCTATTATACCGAATGACGCATTAATACTTCAGATATTTGCATTTTACAGAAGAGTTGCAAGACCCCATGCTCTGTTCGTGCGAAGATGTCGCCGAACGGAACAGCTCCAATGAACGATCAGATTGCCATTCCCTGTGTGGTCATGCGCGGCGGAACCTCGCGCGGGCCGTTTTTCCTGGCCAGCGATCTCCCGGCCGATCCCGGGGCGCGCGATGCGATCCTCCTGTCGGTCATGGGGGGCGGGCACGATCTGGGCATCGATGGAATCGGCGGCGGCAATGCCGTCATCAACAAGGTCGCGATCATCGGACCGGCATCGGTGCCCGGCGCCGATGTCGATTATTTGTTTGCCCAGGTGCGGGTTCGCGAGGGGATGGTCGATACCTCACCCAATTGCGGAAACATGCTGGCAGCGGTGGGACCGTTCGCAATCGAAGCCGGTCTGGTCGCCGCTGCCGCAGATCGCACCCAGGTGCGCATCCATAATGTCAACACCGGCAAGCTGATCGATGCGACGGTTTCCACCCCGGGCGGGCGGGTGACCTATGAAGGCGAGGCGCGGATTGACGGGGTGCCGGGAACGGCCGCGCCCATCGAACTGTCGTTCCCTAACGCGGCCGGCGCGCGCACCGGTCGCCTCCTGCCGACAGGACGGCCGGTCGACCGCATCGAAGGGATCGAAGTCAGCTGCATCGACGCAGCCATGCCCGTCATGCTGGTCCGCGCGGCGGATCTGGGATGGACCGGTCGTGAGGCACCTTCGGAGTTCGTCGACAGCGGCTTCCGCGCGCGGCTCGAGAGCTTGCGCGTCGAGGCCGGACGCCGGATGGGGTTTCCAAACTCGGCGTCGATGGTGATTCCGAAACCGGTCCTGATTGCTCCCGCGACGGAAGCGACGTTGAACACGCGGTATTTCATGCCGCACGACTGCCATAGCGCTCTGGCGGTGACCGGCGCGGTGGCGATTGCGACGGCGTGCGTGACGTCAGGGACGATCGCCGCAGAGATGGTCGGGCCGCTCGCGCCGCCGGTGCCGATCACGCTCACCCATCCCTCCGGCCAGCTCGTGGTTCGGCTGGAGCCCGGCCCGGTTGCGCGGGTGCAGCGGACGGCCCGTCGAATTTTCCAAGGTCACGTCTTCGCCCGGCGAGCGCACGTGCCTCATTCGATCCTGGCGGCCTGAACTCGGTCCGCCTTGAGAAAAATCAGAGCCGAAAAAGCGGAATTTTGGGAGAAACGAGAATGCACACGCAAGCGCTGGCTGCATCTGCGCGCATCGACATGAGAAAGCCATTCTACCGGGTCCTCTACGTCCAGGTGCTGATTGGCCTCGTCTTGGGCGTCCTCACCGGCCACCTCTGGCCCGAATTTGGTGCCGCGCTGAAGCCCCTGGGGGATGGTTTCGTCAAGCTGGTCAAGATGATGATCGCGCCGATCGTGTTCTGCACCATCGTCAGCGGCATCAACAGCATCAGCGATTCCCGCGAGGTCGGCCGCACGCTGGTGAAATCCATGGCGCTGTTCTACCTGCTGACCGTGCTCGCGCTGCTGGCCGGGCTGGTTGCCGTATTGCTGATCCAGCCGGGCGTCGGCATGCATGTGTCCGTCAGTACGCTGGATCCGTCGGTTGCTGCGAAATTCGCCAAGCAGGCAGGTGCGAGCGGATTTGCGGACTTCATGCTGCACATCATCCCGCATTCGTTCTTTGGCGCATTCGCCGATGGCGAAGTGCTGCCAGTCCTGCTGGTCTCCATTCTCATCGCCTTTGGGCTGAGCCGGGTCGGCGACGACGGTATGGTAGTGACCAAGGCCGTCACCTCGTTCTCTCATGTGCTGTTTGTGGCCTTCGGTTTCGTCATGAAGCTTGCCCCGCTCGGCGCCTTTGGCGCCATGGCGTTCACGGTGGGCCGCTATGGCATTCGTTCGATTGGCTCACTCGGACTGCTGATCCTGACATTCTATATCGCCTGCTCCATCTTCGTGGTTGTCGTGCTTGGAACGCTGGCGCGGCTGAACGGCTTCAGCCTGTGGAAGACCATCCGCTACTTCAGGGAAGAACTGCTGATCGTGCTCGGCACGTCGTAGTCGGAGCCGGCGCTGCCTGGCGCGCTGCGCAAGCTGGAGCAGCTCGGATGCCGGAAAGGCGTATCAGGACTCGTGCTGCCGATGGGTTACTCTTTCAATCTGGACGGCAGCGCCATCTATCTCACTCTGGCGTCCATCTTCATCGCGCAGGCCTGCGACATCCATCTGTCTTGGGGACAGATTGCGGCAATGCTCGGACTGATGCTGCTGACGTCAAAAGGGGCGGCCGGCGTCACTGGCAGCGGGTTCGTCGCGCTTGTCGCAACTCTCACTGTCATGCCGGACTTGCCCGTAACCGGCGTGGCGCTGCTCGTCGGTATCGATCGTTTCATGTCGGAAGCGAGGGCGCTGACCAGCATGATCAGCAACTGCGTGGCGGCGATCATCGTGTCGCTGTGGGAGAATGCCTGTGACCGTCAAGTGTTGGCCCGTGAGCTGGGACTGAGAGACACTCTCAAGGAGGCGGCCCGACCGAATACCAGCGAGGTAACGGCGGCGCGCGAGGACACGTGCTGGACATCGACAACGCAATCGGCTGCTTGACGGGATGATATTTGGCCGTGTGAGCTTTTGCGGATGCAGAAGCTTGGCCGGTTGATCGAAACTGGGGCGATCCAGATTGTCCGCTGGTTCAGCTGTCATACATCGCCGATACCTGCCCCGAGTGTCCGCCCAACTGACGGCCATCAGCCGGCCTCCTCGGACTCGGAGAGCAGTGCACTCGCCGAACTCCGGGTTCGGATCGGTGAGCCAAGAACGTTGACCCATTGTTTCCGACAACTGGCGAGCCGAAAAGGTGGCCAAGGCTTGGGTTGGAACGATGTCGATCGCCGCATGTTCATCCTGCTCCGAAACATTTTCGGACGCCGTGCGGATTGCCGGCCACTGCAGAAAGCTTCCGATGAAAGTCGTCCAAGCGGCCTACGCGCGCCGACCCCGTTCGGCCGCGCCCAGCGGCTTCCTGATCGCGTCCGCGTCCATCATCGTTGCCTCCATGGTGGCAATCGCAGCAGTCAATCGGTACCTCGCGAAACGGGCGGAAGCAAAAAATCCGCCCAAGGGCCGCTTCGTCGAAGCGAACGGCGTCCGGCTGCACTACATGGAGCGCGGCGATGGCGATCCGATCGTCCTTCTGCATGGCAACGGCAGCGTGGTTCAGGATTTTGAGTGCAGCGGGCTCTTCGACATTGCGGCCAGGCAATACCGCGTCGTCGCATTCGACCGCCCAGGGTTCGGACACAGCAGGCGCCCGCGTAGTGTCGTATGGACACCGGATGCTCAAGCTAAGCTATTGAAGCTTGCGCTGGAAAAGATCGGCGTTTCCACAGCGATCGTTCTGGGTCACTCGTGGGGCGCACCGGTCGCCGTCGCAATGGCCCACCAGTATCCCGCCTTCGTCCGGGGACTGGTTCTCGCCTCGGGATACTACTATCCTTCTGTCCGGTCCGACACCTTCATATCCCTGCCGGCCTCGCTGCCCCTGGTCGGCGACATTCTCAGCCATACCCTTTCGCCTCTGGTCGAGCGGCTCGCCTGGCCGATGATGATGGCGAAGATGTTCGGACCGCGACTTGTGCCCGCAAAGTTCAATGGTTTTCCGAAGGAAATGGCGCTCCGGCCGTCCCAACTGAGGGCGGCCGCGGCGGAAGCCACGCTGATGGTACCGGACGCGCTGAGGGAGCGCGGGTACTACGGCGATCTCAAAATGCCGGTGGCCATCATCGCGGGCGCGCAGGACAAACTCGTCGATACCGAGGCCCAGTCGGCCAGGCTACATTCCGACATACCGCACAGCAGTTTTCACCGGATCGCGGGAAACGGCCACATGATCCATCAGACCGCGACGGAGGAGGTCATGTCGGCCCTACGCGAAAGTTACGAACGGGTCGACGGCCGCCGCGTCGTAGCCGATCGGGATTTTCTTCAGTGCGGCCTTGCGCTCGAATAGCGGCACCTTCCGGATGTCCCTGCCGTTGAGATAAAGCAGGTCGAAGGCCACGAGTACCATCTTGGTCGAGGTGCCCTTTAGCTCGGTCTGCAAGACGGAGAAATCGGTGCTGCCATCGGCGGCCGGCACCACGACCTCGCCGTCGATGATGGCCGAGCTCGCCTTGATGTGCCAGGACGAGGGAACTTTGCGCGCGCTTAACATAGGTTAGTCTTGCGATTGCAAAGCAAACTCTTCGATCAACGGGCTTGAATTGAAGCCGATCACATGGCCCGATGTGCGGGCGTCCCGCCGTTCAGGATCGAAACTGTGAGCCGTACCAAAAGACGACTTGGCCGATTGCTTCTTGCCGCCACTCTCTTTGCGGCGGGAACGGCGGCCGCCCAGGAAAACAAGAAGACCGACGACGATAAACCCGCCGATCCCGACACAGGCGAAAGCACCGTGGAGGAAAAGACGCTTGGTCTTCTGCCCAATCCCTTGCAAAAGTACGGCGTCAAATTCGCAGCCACCTATATCGGCGAAGTGTTGGACAACCCTTCCGGCGGACTGAAACAGGGTTCTGTCTACGAAGGTCGGTTGAACCTCGCCGTGGACCTAGACCTGCAAAAGCTCGCCGGCCTCGACCAGCTGACATTCCATGCCAACATGTTCCAGATCCATGGCGGCGGGTTGTCGCGCGGAAGTCTACAGAATTATCTTGTGGTCAGCGGGATCGAGGCGTTGCCCTCCACGCGTCTTTACGAGGCGTATTTTGAAAAGCAGTGGGGCAACAAGAAAGTCTCGCTCAAGGTGGGGCAACTCGCTGCCGACAGCGAGTTCTTCAATACCAAATACACCGACGTCTTGACCAACGCCTCCATGGGCTGGCCAGCCATTACCTCGCTTGATCTGCCGAGCGGCGGTCCGTCGCCTCCCTTGGCTGCCATGGGAGCCCGGCTTCTGGTGAATGTCACTGAGCAGTTGTCCGTTCTTGGCGGCATCTTCGATGGCGATCAGGCTGGGCCCGGCCCCGGGGATCCGCAGGAGCGTAACCGCTATGGCGTCAACTTCCGCGTCAACGATCCGCCCCTCCTGCTCGGCCAGATCCAGTATGCCTGGAATAACACGAAGGGCGATCCGAACCCGGCCGGCCAGATCAAGTTTGGCGGCTGGCGACATTTTGGGTCTTTCGCCGATCAGAGATTGGCGTCCAATGGCGTCTCACTCGCTTCACCCGTTAGCAGCGGCGAACCTCTGCTCTTGTCCGGTGATGTCGGCGGCTGGATGGTATTCGAGCAGAAGCTCTATCGTGTGCCGAAAAGCGATGATCGCGGCATCGGCATCTTTGCGCGCGTCTCGGGTGCGCCCGCCGACCGCAATCTCATCGATCGCTACGCCGATGCTGGCATCGAGTTCATCGGACTCAACGACCGCCGTCCGGACGACAAGTTCGGAATCGCGGCCGGCTACGCGCATGTGTCGAAACGCGCGCAGACGCTCGATGCGGACTATCGCACATTCGTCGATCCAACCTGGCCGATGCGAAGTTTCGAAGGCCTTCTGACAGCCGTGTATCAATATCAGATCAGAGACGGGTGGACGTTACAGCCCAATCTTCAATACATCATCCATCCGGGCGGAGGCGCCACCAGCCCTTCCAGTGCAATGCCCGGTAAGGTTCTTCACAATGCGACCGTGCTTGGCCTGCGAACGACTCTGAAGTTCTAGTTTGCGTGCGGTTCAGCGGGCCAGCCGTTTGATGGCCTTGGTCGCACGGTTCGGCCCATGCCATCCGAGAAACTTCAGCTCCTTGTTCTCCAGGGCATTCGTTGCCCGGAAGAACTGTTCGAGATCATCGCGCGCATGCGATGGAAGACTGCGGATATCCTTAAGATTCGTTTCGAGCGGGGACCGGTCCGGCACCGCAAAAATGCGGTCGTTCCGCTCGCTCTTGCCCTTTTTCTTCTGCTCGACTTCGAGAATGCCGATCGGCCGGCAGCGTAGCACAACACCGGGATAGGTTTGCGCGTCGTGCAGGATCAGCACATCCAGTGGATCGCCATCCTCGGCCTTGGTCGAGGGAATGAAACCCCAATCGTAGGGATAGGTCAGGCCCGCCATCAACGGCTTCGCAAGAGCAAAAGCACCGAGCTTAGGATCGAATTCGAGCTTGCACGAACTGCCGCGCGGCGTCTCGACCACGGCGAAGATGTTGTTCACGTCGGCCCAACTCGGCAGTTTTGTGAGATTAGTCATGACGGATGACTTGGCCTCGAAAGGAGTAGCAGGCCCGCTGGAAAACGATCCGTCGGGCCCTGCCGGATCATGCGGCGGTGGAGGCCTTCTTGTTGACGCCCTTGCGCAACGCGACTGTGTTGAGCTTGGTGTTCGCCGCCTTCTCTTCGTTGAGGTTCGTCGCCAGGAAGCGCACGATGTCGTCGTGGCCGAGCTCTTCCGCCCAAGCGATCAAGGTGCCATAGCGGCAAATCTCGTAGTGCTCGACGGCCTGCGCGTTGGCTACGATCGCCGCATCCAGCACCGTCTTGTCTTCGATCTCGCCGGCCGTTTCATCGGCTTCCTTGATGATGCCGTCGATGGCCGGGCATTGCGTGCCGCTTGGCGATTGGCCGAGTTTCTCGAAGACCTTCTCAAGCCGTTCGATCTGCTTGTTGGTCTCCTCAAGATGGTTCTTGAGGCCCGTGGCCAGATCACGGTTGGTGGCCTTGTCGATCATTTTCGGCAAGGCCTTGGTGATCTGCCGTTCGGCATAATAGATGTCCTGCAAGCCATGCAGCAGCAGGTCGTCCATCGTCTTGATGTCTTTGGTGAATAGTCCCATGGCTTACTCCTTGCTCCAAAGCGGGGGAAACGCACGCTCAGCGTGACAGTTCCTATGCGACAACGCCGCAGCCGGCCGGGAAGATGATGACGTGGCGTATCGCGCGTCCGCCGGAACCCGCGCGAACAGGCCGCGTTTTGCCTCTTTGGGTGGAGTTCAACATGGTCAGCACATCGCTCTGGATGGAGACCGAGATCCTGCCGGAAGCGGGAGCGCTCAAAGGCGATGTGCACTGCGATGTCGCCGTGGTCGGCTCCGGCATCGCCGGGCTCTCGACGGCGTACGAACTCATGAAACGCGGCCTGTCGGTCATTGTCATTGATCGCAAAGGCATCGCAAGCGGTATGACGGCGCGCACGTCGGCGCACCTTGCGCCGCTTTGTGATGATCTGATGTGCGAATTCAAGAAGATGCGCGGCGCCGATGCCGCCAAGCTGTTCTACGAAAGTCAGGCTGCCGCCGTCGACCGGATCGAGGACATCCAGGCCGGCGAGAATATAGCCTGCGATTTCCTCCGTACTGACGGCTATCTTTTTCAAGGCAACGGCATGCCGGCCGATATATTCGATGAGGAGCTGGAAGCGGTGCGCGAGGTCGGCGCTCCCGTTCACCGGCTGGTCGGCGTGCCGCTCAACGGCTGCGAGAACCGGCATGTCCTTCGATATCCACGCCAAGCAAAATTCCACCCCCTTAAATATCTCGCCGGACTTGCGGCCGTTTGCGAGAGCGGCGGCGTTCGTTTCTTTGCCAACAGTCCAGTGGAAGAAGTTGCCGAGCAGGACGGCGCCGTCACGCTGCGAACATCGCAAGGGCAGGTCACGGCCAGCCACGCCGTGATCGCGACCAACGCATCCATCGCCGATCGCTTTCAACTGCACACGAAGGTGGCTCCCTATCGCACGTATGTCCTCGCTTTCGCCATTGAACGGGGCGAACTTCCCGATGCGCTCTATTGGGACACCGAAGATCCCTACCACTATGTACGGCTGCAAACCGGCCCAGACGATCATGATTTCGTTCTTGTCGGCGGCGAAGACCATAAAAGCGGCGAAGCCAACGACGCCGACAAACGCTTTGCCGGGCTGGAAAGCTGGGCACGCGAATTGATTCCGGCTTTGGGCCGCATCACCCATCGCTGGTCGGGTCAGGTTCTCGACACGATCGACTATGCCGGCTTCATCGGCCGCGAGCCCGGCAGCGAGCGTATCTACCTCGCGATGGGAGATTCAGGCCAGGGTCTAACCCATGGCGTGATGGGCGCGATGCTGAACACGGCGCTCATTCTGGGCGAAGATCATCCCTGGAAGCCCGTCTATGCGCCGGATCGCAAGCCGCTCGCAGCGGCGCGGAACTTCCTACGCGAGAACATGACGATCCTGCAAAATCTCGCGGAATACGTGGCACCGGGTGAAATCGCTTCCCTCGAAGAGCTTGAGCCGGGTGAGGGCGCTATCCTGCGCCGAGGTCTCGAAAAGATCGCCGCCTACAAGGACAAGGCCGGCGAACTGCATCTTCATTCGGCCAGTTGCACCCATATCGGCTGTCATCTGCACTGGAACAGCTTTGAGAGCTGCTGGGACTGCCCGTGCCACGGTTCGATCTTTGCCCCCAACGGACAGCCGATCAATGCACCGGCCGTGTCGGCTTTGCGCGCGGTGAAGGTCTAGCGGATCAAGGCACTTGGGAGCGTTCCATCTTCAAGGGCGATGACATCGAGCAGGATGATCTGCGCAGCCCGCGTACACCGTGGGCCGTCCTGCCGCCGCGGCCGATTGAACCGATCGCTGAAAGCTCTCGTTGCGGGATTCTGATCATTGGCGCCGGTATTACCGGCGCACTGGTGGCCGAGCGCCTGACCCGGCAAGGCCACCAGGTTGTTGTTATCGACCGCGAACTTCCCAGTCTCGGCAGCACGGCGGCCAGCACCGCCATGCTGCTCTGGGAAATCGACCGGCCATTGTTTGAGCTCGCGCAGCTCTACGGCTTCGAGAAAGCCGTGCGCTGCTATCGGGCCAGCCACCATGCCGCGCAAGGCCTGCTGTCTCTCGTTGCCCATCATGGAATAGCCTGCCAGATGCGGCCTCGTCTTTCGCTCTATCTCGCTGTCGATGACAGTCCGAAGCTTGTTCAGGATGAATATGCGCTGAGAAACCGCGCCGATCAGCCATCCCGCTTTCTCGATCATGCCTCGCTGCTGAAGCGCTTTGGCATCGCGCGGGCGGGCGCCCTTTTGTCAAGGGACGCGGCTGATGCCGATCCCGTGCTGCTCACGCATGGCCTGCTCGATATCTCCGTCCAGCGCGGTGCACGCCTTCTCAAGGCCAATGCGGTTGCCTTTGATAGCGCGGCTTAAAGCGTAACCGTCGGCCTCGAAAGCGGGCTTTCGATCGAGGCGCGCCATGTCGTGCTCGCGACCGGCTATGTGGTACCCGACATCGTGAAGCTCACAGCCCGACCAGCCTCCAGTTGGGCTATCGCGACCCGGCGGCAGCCAGGCAATCTTTGGCCCGAACAGGCGATGATCTGGGAAGCGAGCCGGAACTATCATTATGCGCGGACCACAGCTGATGGCCGCGTCATCCTTGGTGGCGAGGATGATCATGCGCTGATCGAGCCCGAGGCTCGCAATGACGCCACACCGGCAAAGGTTGCGGCGCTCAAGGATTGTCTGAAGGCCCTTTGGCCGCAGGCATCGGACCGGGTCGACTTCACCTGGTCGGGCGCTTTCGATACCACCCATGACGGCCTGCCGTTGATCGGCGCGGTGCCCGGCTGCAAGAATATCTTTGCCGCCTTTGGCTATGGCGGCAACGGCATTACCTTCAGCTTTCTTGCGGCGGAACTTCTGGCCGCGTTGCTTGCCGGAGGCTCTTCACCCCTGCTCGATGATCTTGCGATTGACCGCGATATTGCTGGCTAACGACGCGCGATCAGGCAGCCCAGCATGAAGGCGACGAGCAGCGAGGGCAGCGGGGCCTCTCGCACCACGTCGCGCAGAAAGGCGAGCGCCTGGCCCGGCGGCTGCCCTTCTTCCAGGCTTTGCCGCACCGTGCGGGCGGTCTCACGTACGCCTTCCGAAACGTCCTTCACTTTTGCCAAGGCGTCTTCGCTGTCCATTTGATCCTCCTACGGAAGGCCTCCCGCACAATGAATGTGCTGGGCAACCATCCGTTCCTGCAAGCATGAGGTCCGGATCGTTTTGGCCCATGAATCGGGAAGCCGAAATCTGATCAGCGAATTGGCGCGACCACCTTGGACCGCCACAGAGACACTTCCGCCTCGATAGGAACAACCGCAGCGCCTGGCTGTTCGGGACTCATCTCCCTTCAAGCCCGAGGCTCTTCCATGTATCACCACGTCAAGAAGTTGATGTTCACCGTCCGCGTCGATGAGCCGGACCCGCGCTTTGGCAATATGCTTCTTGAACAGTTCGGCGGCGCTAACGGCGAACTTGCAGCCGCGATGCAGTATTCGATCCAGGGCCTCAATTGCGAGGACCCCGATCGCAAGGACCTCCTGATGGATATCGGCACCGAAGAGCTGAGTCATCTGGAAGTCGTCGGTACGCTGGCCCGCATGCATCTCAAGCCGGCGAAGTTTGATCGCCAGGCGGCCGAGGCCGATCCGCTGATCGCGATCGCGGGTGGGGGCGGCGTGAACCTCTTCAATTCGCAAGGCAATGCCTGGACCGCCGATTACCTGAAGATCACGGGCGAACTGGACGTGGATCTGCGCAGCAATATCGCCGCCGAAGCGCGGGCGAAGATCGTCTACGAACGCCTGATCAACTTTACTGACGACGCCGGCACTAAGGACGCCTTGCAGTTCCTCATGACCCGCGAAATCACCCATATGAAGGCATTCTCGCTCGCCCTCGAGAGCATGAGCAAGCCGGCCTTCAGCATTGGCCGCATCGCGCCCACACCGGGTCTCGTCGACCAGTTCTTCAACGACTCCACGGGCACCGGCGATCATGGTGAGATCGACACCCGCGGGCCCTGGAACGAGGGCGGCGAATGGGTCTTTACGGAATCGCCGGCCATTCAGGCCGGGGAACCAGGACCCGCGTCGGCTATCGTCACCGAAAGCTCACCGCCGGTCGACGAGACCGGTCTTGGCGACCTGCTGATCGACGAGCTCCGCGACATCCTTCACGCCGAGAAGCAGTTGACGAAGGCGCTTCCCAAGATGGCGGAAGCGGCGCGGTTCGACCAGTTGCGCGAGCTGTTCGAGCTGCATCTCGGCGAGACCGAAACCCAGATCGAGCGCATCAATGAATGCTTTGAGTTGCTCGGCAAGTCCGCGCGCGCCAAGCCCTGCAAGGGCATGATGGGTCTTGTCGAAGAAGGTCAGGAAGTC
The DNA here is from genome assembly GCF_059512345.1 of Bradyrhizobium sp. Unk1. NCBI lineage: Bacteria > Pseudomonadati > Pseudomonadota > Alphaproteobacteria > Hyphomicrobiales > Nitrobacteraceae > Bradyrhizobium > Bradyrhizobium sp. Unk1. Next base: position 36,841 of record NZ_JCAMOP010000041.1, on the reverse strand, counting down.
ATGACCGAGGGCGAGGAGAAGGAAGACGCCGCGGCCGACCTCGCCCTGATCGGCGCGGCGCAGCGGGTCGAGCATTATGAGATTGCCGGCTACACGACAGCGCGCAACCTCGCCCAGCAGCTACGCCATAGCGCCGTGGTCAGCCTCCTATCGAAGTCACTGGCAGAGGAGGAAAACGCTGACCAATTGCTCAACCAAGTCGCGCGGTCTCTGATGTCGGTCGCCAAGATGCCGGCGGCCGTCGAACAGACCGAACAGTAGGCGGATGAGGGCGGTGCCACAGCAACTGCGCAGCTTTGCTTCTGCGTCGGTCACCATGCGCTGTAATCGGAGGCGTTTCTGATGTCGTCCATCGTCCCTCAGCATGGCGAGCAGGACATCGATCTCGTTGAGGACGATCATGGCGCCTCGGCCCCTGTCTGGTGCGAGGCGCCGGTCCTTGGCAGCGACTTCGAAGCCGTTGTGATGGATTTGCTGGAGGGGAAATGCAAATGTCGGCGCCGGGTCGCAGTCTTCAATCTCGCTCAAGGCTGGGTGCGCGATGCGTCGGCTGAAGTGGTTCACGAATTGCGGCGACGCTGCGACCTCCAGCTCCGCGATATACCGGAGGCCCTGCATGCCTTTACCGACCGCTATGAAGGATGCTTCGCGGACATGCAATTGCCGTTGCCAATACCAATAGGCATTTAGGCCTTCCATACATGCCATGACACATCCGGTCACCCCGCCACCTTTCTGGGCCTCCCTGCGGCGGCGCCCGACACATTCTCAAGCGCGGATGTCGTGATCTTTGGTGCGCCGGACGCGACGCCGCATGTGCCAGGCGTTAACAGCCATGCCGCCTGTGCTCCTTCAGCCCTTCGCGAAAGTACCCAGCAAATTGCGCGTGATCCCTTGCGGTGGGATTTCGATCAGAATGGCCCCTTGGTGGCCGAGGGGCTGCGGGCCGTTGATCTTGGCGATCTTCCGACCAATCCGGCGACACCCCAGGAGAACCGGTCGCTTGTCGCATCGACAACAGCCAGCATTCTGAAGGCGGGTGCCGTGCCACTGCTGCTTGGCGGCGATGACTCGGTCCCCATTCCATTCTTCGCGGGATTCGAGCAGTTTGGTCCGCTCACCATCCTGCAGATCGATGCGCATCTCGACTGGCGTGACGAGCGCGCTGGTCTCAAGCACACATTCTCGAGCACGATGCGGCGGGCCAGCGAGATGCCATGGGTGGAGTGCATCATTCAGGTGGGGCAACGCGGGATTGGTGGCTCGCGGGCGGTCGATCTCGCCGATGCCCGTGCTTGGGGCGCGACACTGTTCAGTGCGGCGACAGTGCGACAGAACGGCGTGCAACCCATCCTCGATCACATCCCGCCGGGCAGCCGTTGCATCATAACGCTCGATTGCGATGGCCTTGATCCCAGCGTGATCCCTGCTGTTCTCGTTCCTCAACCGGGCGGGTTAGGCTATCTCGACGTGGTCGAGCTGTTACATGGCGTGACAAGGCGGGCGCGGATCGTTGGTTTTGATCTCGTGGAGCTGGTGCCGGATGCGGACGTACGAGGCTTAGGCGTGCTCGCCGCCTCGCGCATCGTCTGCGTTGCCCTCGGATGCATGGCGCGACAGCGATCCGCTAAGGGGCCAACGGATCAATGACAGCTTGAGGAGCCCTCAGGATTTTGCGGTGCCGGGCTCCGCCTGTTTGCGATGCTGCTTGGCGAGCGTTTCGGCCGGCATCACATTGGCGACCGCCGACTGGATCTTGTTCTTGAGACCGGTCACGACGTCGCCTTCGCCCGACATCATCGCCTCGAAACCCTTGCGGGCGACCATCGCGGCATCGTCCTTGTCCTCGGAGCCGACCTTGGTATCGAGCATATCTGCCCGTGCGAAGAACTCGGTCTCGGTGGCACCCGGCATCAGGCAGGTGACCGTCACCTTCGTGTCGCGCAGTTCCTCGCGTAGCGCAAAAGAGAGGGAGTTCAGGTACGACTTAGAGGCATTGTAGACGGCCTGAAAGCTGCCGGGGATAAAGCCGGCGATCGACCCGGTAATAAGGATCCGTCCCTCATTGCGCCGGCGCATGTCCTGGCCCACGCGATGGAGCAGATAGGTCGTGCCCATGACGTTGGTGTCGATCACCTGCCGGATACGCGCCCACTCCTGATCCAGGAAAGCATGGCCCAGACCGCGGCCTGCATTGGCCATCAGCACGTCGACCTTGCGGCCTTGTGCCACCTCGTAGAGTTTGTCGACGCCTTCAATGGTAGCGAGATCGGCTTTCAGCGCCACAACGGCGATGCTGTTGACTTCCTTGCGCAGCGCCTCTGCCGCCGTCTCGATCTCGGGCTCATCCGCGGCGATGAGAAGGTCATATCCTTTGGAGGCGCAGAGCCGGGCGAGCTCAAAGCCGATGCCGGTCGAGGCGCCCGTTAAGATTGCAAACTGTCCGGCCATAGGCATTCCCTCTCGGTTTTTTGCGTGGCTTTGAGCCTAATGGGGCACAGGCGAGAGCGTTCCTAAGCGGCTAGGAACCAGCCGCAAGATTGAGGCTTGGTCTGGTCGCGCAACCCTTGGAGCGGTCCATGAAAGCCCTCACCTGGCACGGCAAAAGCGACATTCGCTGCGAAACGGTTCCTGATCCGAAGATCCAGGACGGACGAGACGCGATCATCAAGGTGACAGCCTGCGCGATCTGCGGCTCGGATCTGCATCTGTTTGACGGGATCATGCCGACCATGGAAAGGGGCGACGTGCTCGGCCATGAGACCATGGGTGAGGTCGTCGAGGTCGGCAAGGACAACAGCAAGCTCAAGGTTGGCGATCGCGTCGTGGTGCCGTTCACCATCGCCTGTGGCGAGTGTTTCTTCTGCAAGAACGGCTTTTATTCCGGCTGCGAACGCTCCAACCCCAATGCCAAGCAGGCCGAGAAGATGTGGGGTCATTCGCCCGCCGGCCTCTTTGGGTATTCGCACATGTTGGGCGGCTTTGCCGGTGGCCAGGCCGAATATATGCGCGTCCCATATGCTGACGTCGGGCCGTATAAGATCCCCGAGGGGCTGACCGACGAGCAGGTGCTGTTTCTCTCCGATATTTTCCCGACCGGCTATATGGCGGCAGAATTCTGCAACCTCAAAGGCGGCGAGACGGTCGCCGTCTGGGGCTGCGGGCCGGTCGGCCAGTTTGCGATCAAGAGCGCGTTTCTGCTAGGCGCCGAACGCGTGATCGCGATTGATACAGTGCCCGAACGGCTAACGCTCGCCATGCAGTCGGGCGCGCTCACGCTGGATTTCATGAAAGAAGATGTCTACGAGCGCATCCAGCAGCTGACGCAAGGCCGCGGAGATGATGCCTGCATCGATGCGGTTGGCACCGAGCCGGAGACCATGGCGAGCAAGGAGTCCGTGATGGATCGCATCAAGGTAGCGACTTTCATGGGAACCGATCGGCCGCATGTGCTGCGGCAGGCGATCCAATGCTGCCGCAACTTCGGCACCGTCTCGATCGTCGGTGTATATGGCGGCATGCTCGACAACATTCCGATGGGCAGCGCCATCAATCGCGGGCTGACCTTCCGCATGGCCCAGACCCCCGTCCAGCACTATCTGCCCAAGCTGATGCAACGCATCGAAAAGGGCGAGATCGATCCAAGTTTTGTCGTCACCCATCGCGCGACGCTCGAGGAAGGCCCGGATCTCTATAAGACGTTCCGCGCTAAGCAGGATGGATGCATCAAGGTCGTGATGAAGCCGTTCGGCTGATGGGAGAGGGCGACGCTAAAGAGGCAAAGTCAAATTGGCTGGCGGCCGCGCAGCTCGGCCTCGTCAGCAGCACATTTTCGACGCTCATCAGCCAGCTTGCGGCAGCGCAGTTGGGCCGGGACGCGGCGGTCGACTGGATGACGGTCGCTGCTATTCCCGGCCGCGACGTCATGTTGAGCGCTGCGCCCTCATATCAGGCCATCGCCCTTGGCATCGCCTTTCATCAATGGGCGGATTTCTCCTGGGCGCTGGTATTTTTTGGCCTGTTCGGGCGCTGGACGAGCCGTCTCGCGCCCGGCACTCTCTTTTGGCTGGCCATTCCTTGGGCTGTCTTTACCTCGGCGACCGAGTGGTTCGTGCTTGTGCCGCTGTTCCCGTTCTTTCAGCCGATCTTTACCTTGCAACAACCCTATTGGATCGGCTTTCTCGTCCACCTTTCGTCCGCCTCGATCTACCCCCTGTTCGCTTGGCTGCGCTGGCCGCTGGGGCGTGCGCCGCCGACGCCTGCCGTACGCTTTGCCAAACGCTGGGCGGCCGGAGCACTCCTCGTGCTTGCAACGTTAGGCCTGGTTGCCATGGTCGAAAGGTTGGGTTGGCCACCGCCGATCCTGAGCCGGGATGTGGCCAGCGATCAGCGCTACATGCGCCATATGGTAACGCATCATGAGCAAGGTATTGAGCTTGCAAGGGTTGGCCAACAGCGCGCGCAAGATCCGCGTTTGCGTGCGCTCGCGGCCCTGATGGCGGCCAGTCAGGTAGGCGAAAACCGTATCTTCGAGCATTGGTGGCGCGGATGGTTTAGCGAGCCGATGGCGGTCTGCACCGGCGAGGAGCGGGCGGCTATGCCCGGCTATCTGACGCCGGCACAAATGGCGGATGTGCGCAACGCGGTCGATGGGGAGTTCGATGCTGTCTTCATTCGCCTGATGAGCCTGCATCATGCAGGGGCCGTCCAGATGGCGGATAGCCAATGGCATTCTTCCGGCGATCCGCGCCTGCGCTTGATGGCGCATGCCATACGACATGAACAACAAGGCGAGATCGCTTTGATGAAAAATGTGAGTGGCATCGAAGCCGTGCGGCAAGCGACCCGCAGTATGCTGGCGAATAATCTCTGACCAACCTTCGTCGTTTGTCTAAGGAACGAGCCGGGGATCTCGCCACTAGCCTTCCATGGGCCGGGCAACCAAGAAGGAGAAGACAGATGGCAGATGAACAACGCGGTGGCTCAGGAAACTTCGCCAACGATCCGCAGCGCGCATCGGAAGCCGGCAAGAAGGGTGGCGAGCAGAGCCACGGCCAGCAGGGTCAACAGACACAAGGCGGAAGCAAGCCCGGCCAGCAGGGCGGCAGTTCGTCGGACAATCCCGGCAACTTCGCCAATGATCGCGAAAAGGCCAGCGAAGCCGGACGCAAGGGCGGCCAGTCCTGAGACTCTACTGACCCTGCAGGCCAGGACCTCGACGAGATGTCCTGGCCTGCATTCTTTTGGAAACGTCCGTGGGCCTTCCACAACCCCCGCTATGCCCTGGCTTTCAACGGTCGCGTGGCTGCCTTCTGACGAAGCTGATCCATGCGGCATTGTGAGGGCTTCTTGTCGGGTCGCCAGCGGATGATCTTCGTGCCGTGCCGAAACCGATCGCCGGTTACGTGATCGTACGACACTTCAATAACGTAAGTCGGGCGCACGGCCTTCCACTCGGCTGATCGCTTCGTCGACCAGCGACTTGGGCCGCCGGGTGTATTGCCGCTGAAGCTCTGCGATTTGATAATCTTCTCCAGACGGTCCGTGAAAGCCAGCCGATCGGATGACCGGATGCCGGAGCTAAACCCGACATGGTGCAGAAGGCCTTCCTCGTCGTAGAGACCGAGCAGCAACGAGCCGACCACCTTGCGATTGCCCTGCTTCTTCTCTGCATAACGAAACCCACCGACAACGCAATCGGCCGATCGCAGCAGCTTGATCTTCTGCATGCCATCCCGGGTACCGCCTCGATAGGGCAGGTCGAGGCGCTTGGCGACCACGCCGTCATGATCCTCATTTACGCTGTTGAGCCAAGCGTCGGCATCCGCATAGTTGCGGCTCGCCGGTGATAGACGAAAGAGGCCGTCGGTACGGAAAGCTTTTCGCGAAAACGCTTCGAGGGCGGCGCGTCGCTTCATGAGCGGTAGAACCGAAAAATCTATCGTGCCCGATCGCAGCAGGTCGAAAACCATGAAGTTTGCGGGCCTTTCTTCGGCAAGACGCTTGACCCGGCTGGCCGCCGGATGAATGCGCTGAAGCAGCGCGTCGAATGAATATCCCTCCGCGAGCTGGACAATCAACTCACCGTCCAGGGTGAGCACTTTCGGCGATAAGGCGGCAGCGGCCGCGGCAACCTCCGGGAAGTAGCGAACGAGATCGCGGCCGCTTTTGGATTGCATGCTTATCTGGTTGCCGTCGCGGATCAAAAGACACCGGAAGCCGTCCCACTTCGGCTCATACTGCCACTGGGCTCCGCGCGGCAATTGGTCGACAGATTCGGCTTCCATCGGATTCATGCGCGGCTCAACCTCTCGAAGCGCGTTGCACGACCCGCCGTCAAGTCCTTTGATCTCCACGGCATCAAGCGAAGCTGCTCAGAAATGTTCCTCCGCCACGGTTATGTGGCGACCGCAAGGCTGATGCGACCAAATGCCGGTTGAGGGCAAGGGGCGGCCCGCATGGTTTACGCGAACCCAGCCGATTGTCCCAAGCTCGCGAGCTCAAGTATCCGCAAGACATCAAGTCCAGTGGACCCCGTACCGGCCGTAGACATTTCAAGGCCGCGAGGAGTGGTTGGTAAGTCAGTCTGAGTTGGGGGAAGGTTATTCAAATCTTTTTCGAGCTCGTTGCGAGCAAGCGCAAAAAATATACTCAGGCGGTCCACCGCTAACCGGATCTTCGTCCGCCTTCCCCTGTCGTTGACCGGGAAAGGAATGCCCTGATTGCATCGTAAACCTCCAGCAGAGGTGGCGTTAGGGAAAAGAAGGCGCCGAGCGCAATCGCGATGAGAGCGTGGCGTAGCGAGAAGCGGTCGTCGTCTTGGTCTGGAGAGTGGATACTTCGATTGATCAATGCAGGCCAGAGGCCGCTCGGCCCGCTCTCACCGTTCGACCTCCGAGGCTTCCGCGGCGGAAGCATGATCACGACGAAGAGGGCATTTATCAGCAGCCAAATGCCCAAGATGATGAATAAGGTCCGCATGAGAATTTTCAAAAAAGAGAGCTGACTAGCATCCGGTAGCCGTCAGCCTTGATCCCGTGAATCCAATCCGGTCCATCGGAGATCTGCCTGCCGACGGTCGCAGACAGAGTTTATATACGATACGCATCCGCCGTCGACGTACAATTAAGGACACGGGAACTTTCGGCAACGCGCGCACCTTTGAAGTCAACACCAGGCCTAAAAGGCCGCGCGAAATTGCGTTGCGACGCCCGGCTGGCGGCTCCCCAAGCTTTCAGCCCCGTATTCTTACGGGTACAGCAAACAACAACGCTGCCCGCTTGAGATGACCGCAAGGAGCGTTTCCCATGCAGGCGTGCGCTTCATCAACGATGACAAGGGATGCGCAGGCCCGGGCAAATTCGTCGGGGCGACTGTCGGCCTTGATATAGTCGAAGCTGACGACAGTGTGCGGATCTGTTCGCTCGCGGCAACTGACCGCACCGCGCGGAAATCGGGAACCAATCGGCTAGCTACCGTTCACGTCCGTTGTGCGTCTAACGCTCTTCCTGCAGGGCGTTCACCCGCCTTCATTTTCGGCAGCAACTAAACGGGCTCTGCATTGTTGCAGTCTTTAGCGAGCGTCGGGAAAATCCAGCAATTGATCGCTAGTTAAGCGCTTTTTAGGGCACGTCCAACCGAGAGAATGCTGATGATTGATAGATCCAAAACCGGCAGCCCTGTCCGGGGGCATCCCGCATTATTGAGAATATTCACCATAGGCGTGGCGGGCATTCTGTCTGTACTGATGCTGACAGCGGTAGCGCCGCCGATCGTCGCAGATCAATCCGACCGCGCGGTGGTTAACGCCCCTGTCACTCTTCTGACCGCGCCAATCAGCGGCGAAATTGGTTTGTTGACAGTACTTCCCGGGCGGGACGTCCGCGATGGCGACACGCTGGCGCAGATTAGGAATCCAAGACTTGATCGGGGGACGCTCATCTCGCTGCAGGAGAAGGCGTCTGATGCGCGTCAAAAGCTCGACGCTACGCGCGCAAAGCACGAGTCCGATCTCAACTATGTTTCGTCCCTCGACGACGAACTCGCTAACCAGACCAGCCAACTTAAGGGTCAGTTCCAGTCGCAGATCGAGGAGCTTCGCGCCCGCGTTGCTCAATCCAACGCTACGAGCGGTGAAAAGAAGGCCTTGGTGGACCGGCAGAGCAATATGGTGACACGCAATGCCGCAAGTATCGAGATGCTTAGGCCGACGACCCAGCAATATGCTGCTGCCATGCATGGTGCGGAAGCAGAGGTCGCCAAGCTGAATCAAAAGATCTCACAGCTCAATGCCCTGAGCAGGGGGATCTATGTTGGAGACGAACTGGTTGCTCTCAATAATCTGGCTCAGAAGCGCAGGGACATCGATCTGGACGCCAGGCGGATGAAAATCGAAGAAAGGCAGCAATCTGCGGTACTCGCCGACCTGGAGTACTTGATCGACGCCGAACAAGGAAGGCTAGCAACTTTGGCGGATGCCAATGTCCTTTCGCACGGCCAGGGGAAGGTGTTGACCGTCGGGGCCGCGATGGGACGGCATGTGAACGCCGGCGATACCATCAGTTCCATCATCGACTGCGACAAGCGCTTTGTTGTTGCCATCTTCTCCTACCGGCAGGGTCAGAGCATGATGCCCGGCACCCGCGTTCGCATCGACGGAAGTTCGTTGCAGTCCGGCGTCGTCAGCGCGGTGCTACCGAAGACCAGCGACAAGGTCGACGAGCGCTTTGCGGTTCCGTTTCCGCAAACCGAACGGCGTGAGCTCTACGCCATCATCACGCCGGATGGTGCCGGCGGAGACCGCACATCAGCGCAGCAAACGGGGACTGCAGACCAATCCTCTTGTCCGGTCGGCCAATGGGTGACGGTGACGCGCGAGAATGGTGTGGTCCCCTCAATGTCGGTCACCTGGCACCGGTTAGGCCATTCTGTCGCTTCGTGGATTCGGGACGACGCAGACAACACCGACACCGCGAAAAATGTGTCTTTGGATGCGGATACCCGCCGAGCCGGAGTCGCTCGTCTGCATGATGCTTTCCGCGCCTCGAAGCCGCAGGAACCAATGGCCGACGATGACGGAGCGCCCGGAATTCGCAACCTCGTATCACGATGAAGCCTCTCATCCTTATGGCACTGTGCGCGGCAGTCGTGGGCTCGCCGGCGGCCGCAGGCCAAACGGCGCAAACCGCAAGCACTTTCTGCGCCGGGTTGGACAAGGCGGTCGCGCCGCACACACGCGCAGCCGACGCGGCTTTCATCCGGAGTTATGAACCCGGCACGGATGAAGCGAACCTTCCGGCTGGTCTCGCCACAACAGCGTTCGTCTACGATAATGCGCTCGCCGCCATTGCGCTGATTGCTTGCGGCAATGTGTCGGATGCAAGATCCATCGGCAATGCGCTGAGCCGCGCCGCACGCAAGGACCGAAGCTTTGATGACGGCCGCGTGCGCAATGCCTATCGTGCCGGTGCGGTGAAGCAGGATGCTCCCAATCTACCCGGCTGGTGGGATGGACATGCCAAGATCTGGGCGGAGGATGCGGCACAGGACGGCACTTCGACGGGAAACGTTGCCTGGGCCGCATTGGCACTGCTGACGCTCCATCAGGCGACCGACGATCCTCAGTATCTCGTCGACGCGAGACGTCTGATCGATTGGGTCATCGAGGCGACCGCTTCCTCGGATGGCTTTTACGGCGGCTTTCACGGCTACGACCCGAAGCAGGTCAGGCTCACCTGGATGTCGACCGAGCACAATGCCGATGTTCACGCGGCCGCGCGCTGGCTGTTTCGTTTGACTGGCGAACGAAAATACGACGGCGCGGCGGGGCAGGCCAGGCGACTGCTCGATCGTGCCTTTCGCGGAGACCATTTCCTGCTTGGGACGAAGCTTGACGGCAATCTTGCGGACGAAGGTCTGCTCGCGCTCGACGCTCAGCTTTGGCCCTGGATGGCCATTCCTGAATCGCCCGAGGTCTGGAAGAGCGCGCTCGGCTTCGCGAAAGCTCAACTGGCAGTCGCTGGCGGCTTCGATTTCAACGGCGATCGCGACGGCCTCTGGGTTGAGGGCACGGCGCAGGCGGCACTGGCCTACCGGATCAGCGGCAACGCACAGGAGAGCGATCGGCTACTGGCAAACCTAAATGAGGACCGGACACCAACCGGCCTGCTCAATGCCTCACGCCCGGCGCGACTGACAACGGGTTTATCGATCGACCCCACCGGTAGCGGCGATCCCGACTTCTTCTACTACCGCCGCCCGCATCTCGGCGCGACCGCGTGGGCCGTACTGGCCGAAACAGGTTGGAACCCGTTCACCGGGAAAAGGATACGTTGATGGCACCAACCGCCGCCGATAATTCATCCATCTTGACCATCGACATCGGAATTCTGCTTGGACTTTTGGTTATGGCGCGACTGCTGGATCCGTTGCGTGCCAGAGACCGCTTTCTGTTCGGGGCGACGACCGCAGCCCTTCTCGTCCTTTATGCGCTGTGGCGGTGGAACGATACGCTGCCGCCGTTTGAGCCGTCAGCGCAAAGCCTTTGGCCGCGGCTCTTCATTGCGTTCGAATTGCTCGCAATCCTGTACACGCTGATCTCGATCGTCATCCTGTTCCGCAGTACCGACCGCACCGCGGAGGCCGACGCGGCACAACAGCTTTTGTCCGGGGAGGATGGTCATCCCGCCGTCGACATCTTCATCTGCACCTATGACGAACCTCTCGAAGTCCTCGAGCGGTCGATTCTGAGCGCACTGGCGCTCGACTATACCAATGCGACAGTCTGGGTGCTTGATGACACGCGGCGCGACTGGCTGCGGGAATATTGCGAGCGGGTCGGCGCGCGTCATCTGACGCGGCCCGACAATAAGGGCGCCAAGGCCGGCAACCTCAATAATGGGTTGGCCATAACCGCCCGCGCGACCAACGCACCCGTCATTCTGGTGCTCGATGCGGATTTCGCGCCACGGCGGGACTTTCTAAAACGTACCGTTGGCCTATTGCTGTCCGATCCGGAGGTCGCGATCGTGCAGACCCCGCAATTTTACTACAACGCCGATCCGATCCAACACAATCTGCTGGCCGCGAAGAGCTGGATCGACGATCAACGCTTCTTCTTCGACATCTTTCAACCGGCCAAGGATGCGTGGGGCTGCGCGTTCTGCGTCGGCACCTCCTTTGTCGTTCGCCGCGACCGGCTTGACGAGATCGGCGGCTTTCCCGACCAGGCAATATCGGAGGATATCAACCTCACCTACACCATGCTGGCGCACGGCTATCGCACGTCCTGGTTGAACGAGCCGCTCAGTTTCGGACTTTCAGCCGAAGGAATTCCGGAATACGTTACCCAGCGCGCTCGCTGGTGCCTCGGCACCATACAGGTTGCCCTGCTGCGTGGCGGTCCGCTGCTCGGCGGCGGCTTCAGCTTCACCCAGCGCTGGCATTATCTGCACGGTGTGCTGAACTGGTTCTCTAAACCCTTCATGGTGCTGCTGTTGATCGCGCCGACGATTTATTGGTTCGGCGGGCTGCCGGCATTCGAAGCCGATTATCATTCCTTCCTGCGCTATGGCGTGCCGGCGCTGCTCGGGCAGATTATCTATATGGGCTGGATATCGCGCGCGCGGACGCTGCCTTTGTTCATGGAGGCCACCCATGCCGTCACCTGCTTTGCGGTGACAGCAACGCTGCTGAGCGCCATCGTTAAGCCGTTCGGCCGTCCCTTCAAAATCACGGACAAGGGCGGTGACCGATCAGCGCCGCGCATCCACTGGAAGCTCGCCGCCATCTTTGGGTTGATCACAGCAAGTTCCGCCGCAAGCATCATTTGGGCGTTCATTTCCCCCTACGCGGCCAGCGAGATTTCCGCGCTCGATTTCTTCAACCTCCTGTGGGCGGCCATCGCGATGCTGATCGCCTTCATCGCGTTTGTGGTCTGCTTTGAATTGCCTCGCCCCGGCCACATGTTCGAAACGGACGAGCCTGTATGGCTCTCAGGCGAAGGAAAACTCATGTCGTGCCGCCTGCTTGCAATATCGCCGACCTCCGTGCGGTTCGCGGGCGCGGGAGGCGAGGCGCTCGAGCTTGCCGGTTGGCGCTACAAAATTCACCTGGAAGGGGTGGGATGGACCGATATTTCGATGGTCTCGCGATCCTGCAACACGATACTGGCACGCCTTGAGCTCAGCGCCGAACAGTATCAGCGTCTGGTGGTACAGCTCTTCAGCGCGTCCCACGGTAACATCGCTGGCGTCGCCAGTTTTCGCGGCGCGCTGGCCGGCTTGCTACGCCGCGGATTTATCGGCGCGTAGCGCAAGGCACGGTGACAATCAGCGTCCACCACAGAAAACATGAAGGTCAGGCGCATTCCGAGAGCCGCATCCTCGAACTCGACGATGGCTCGCACTGGCAGACTCGACATGGGCTTCGCCGGGACCATGTATTGGCAAATTGGCTCAGATGGAAGTGCGGACCGGCCCTTAGCGGGCCTTGAGACCGCCACGCCAAGTCGCTTAGCGGCCTCGGCCGGAATTCCTCAAACCAGCGTTGCGAAACCGGCTCTCCGTCTCCTCGCTTTTTGGGCAGGAGAATCTGCATGAGGTAAGATTTACTCATGATACAAGCCTTGACCTGGCGCTGCCGGCCCAGCTGCCGAGAAGCGTTTCGGTCGTGACGCACTCCACCTGCTGCCCGAAGCGGTTCAAGTAGATATTCATCATGGAGTCGTGCGTTTCGTCAGCCGAGCTGCACAGGGCGTCGGTGACAAGAATGACGCGGTAACCCCAGTCGACGGCGCCGAGCACGGTCGCCAGCACGCAGACATCGGTCTCGCCGCCGGTGATGATGATCGTATCGACATGAGCCGCGCGAAGCTGCTCGTGGAAATCGCTCCCTGTCCAGGGCGAGTAAACGTGCTTGTCGAAGATGCGTGCGGGCGGAACGAACTGCGCGAGATCCTGGACCAGACCGATCATCTCCGGGCCAAGCTCGTCGATGGTCATCGATCCCCAGCGCTCATAATAGCGCCGCCACATGGCCGGCACCCTGGCCGGGCTTCTGGGCCGGAACGAACCGGGGGTGCGCTCGGGATGGGCAGCGGTGACCGAAACGACATTGGGCAGGACGCGCGGCAGCCACGGCATTTTCCACTCCGTGCTTTCCGCGAACATCCTCTGCATGTCGACGCAGATATGAATCGCATTTTCTCCGGGTGCCCCGTAGCGGAGCTCATCGTTCTTTGACATCGGCGGCGTCCTCGAAAGTGAGCTCAAACGGAGCGGCCCGGTCTTGGTTCCTACCTAGAAGGTTGCGGCCAGCAACCAGGCTAGCCACGCGGCAATGAGCAGGGAAGGCAGTCAAGGGTACGGCGATGCACCCGCGCTCGCGCGGGCTTGCCCTTGACGGCTAAAGCGGCGGCATCCCCGTGGACGCGCGGGGGATCGTGACCGTTTGGCCGGACGAAGACCCGGGCGCCGGACTGCTAAGGAACGCGCTAGAGCCCGGTCGGCTGCGCAGCAGGAGGACGCGCCCGAAACGGAACCGTGCGCCTTTGCGGAAAGTTGGGATACCACCAGACCAAAAGCGGGCAGATCACATGAAGCGAATTACGAAATGGCGGGCGGCAGCGAAGCGTGAGCTGATCGCGCCTCGAGGCGACAAGCGATATGTTCGCCGTGATGCGCAAGGCAGTATCAAGGAAAGCGATGATGTGAGCCGGTCGCTTTCTCAGGATCGCCGCATAACAGCGAAGAAAAAAGTGAAAGCGGGACAGGGTGACCGGGGCGACCCCAAGCCCGTCAACTCCAAGGCGTGGAAAAAATCGAGTGCCCGTAAGTAACGTGACACTCGATCTCTTCGGAGCCGGTCTCCTTCCAGAAGGTATGAAGTATCAGCCGGAGTTTCTCTCTGCTGATGAAGAGCGTGCGCTTCTGACTGATATCGAGACGCTTCCATTCAGGGAATTTGAATTCCGCGGCTTCACCGGGAAGCGCCGTACCGTTTCTTTTGGCTGGCGCTACGATTTCAATGGCGGTGGTCTCACCAGAACTGAGGACATGCCTGAATTTCTGACCCCGGTTCGGGCCCGTGCCGAGGCATTCGCCGGCATTGCGCCCGGCTGCTTCCAGCAGGTTCTCGTGACCGAGTACGCGCCCGGCACCGGGATCGGCTGGCATAAGGATCGCTCCGTTTTTGGCGATGTTGCCAGCATTTCGCTGCTGTCTTCCTGTATCTTCAGGCTTCGCAGGCGAACGGTTAAGTCGTTCGAGAGGAACACCCTCGTTGCCGAGCCGCGCTCCGTCTACCTTCTCCGCGGTCCGTCGCGCACCGAATGGCAGCACAGCATTCCCGGCATCGAAAGCCTGCGCTACTCGGTCACGTTTCGTAACGTGCTCGAAGAAGGTGAATACTAGTGGCGCGCGTATCTACATTGCCGAAGCGCCTCCAGCCCATGCTCGCGACGCTGACCGACGCGCCGTTCGACGATAAGTGCTGGATATTCGAGGATAAGTATGACGGATTCCGCATGGTCGCTAGAATCGACGGTGGCAAGGTCACTCTCTACAGCCGCAACGGCAAGATCATCAGCCACAGCTATATCGAAGTCGCCCAGGCGCTCGGAAGGTATCAAAGGCGATGCCATCATAGATGGAGAACTCGTAGCGATCGGCAAGGACAGCGTGTCGCATTTCCAGCTGCTTCAGAACGCGCTTCGCCATGAAGCAAAACTGCAATACGTCGCCTTCGACCTGATGTTTCAGGATGGCGAAGACCTTCGTGGCCTACCCCTCACGGAGCGTAAAAAACGCCTTAAGGCTATCCTGCCGAAACACAAGCTCATCGGGTTCAGCCGCGACCGAAAGACCTTCGGCGTGAAATTTTCTGAGGAGGCCGAGCGCAAAGGTCTTGAAGGCATCATGGCAAAACGCGCCGACAGCAAGTACCTGTCAGGCGCGCGAACCGACGACTGGCTGAAGATCAAAACCTCGAAACGCCAGGAAGTGGTGATCGCAGGTTTTACGGCACCGCGGAGGACGAGACCGTTTTTCGGAGCGCTAACACTTGCGCTGCGAGAAGGGAATGGCTGGCGTTCTATCGGCCATGTCGGGGCCGGCTTCAGCCGCGAAACGCTCGGAGAGCTCCACGAAAAGCTCATCAAGCTCAAAGCCGCCAAATCTTTTTTCGGCAAAAAGGTGAAGGACGAAGCGGTCACCACCTGGGTGAAGCCGCAACTCGTCGCCGAGGTGAAATTCACTGAGTGGACGAGCTCCGGCGAGATGCGGCACCCCGTTTATCTCGCCCTGAGAAAAGACAAGCAGGCAAAAAACGTCGTCATGGAACGCGAAAAGCCACGCGGATGACGCGGCATGTCAGCCCGGCTGACCGCCGAGCACCCTGGTCTCGTTAAGCCCAATGAATAGGAACGAGCACCTTCGCGCATGATTGTCATCATCCACGAAGTGAAAGAACGTTCACATGGCAGACGAGCAGAATCCCAACAAGCAGCAGACCCCTGGACAGCGGCGCGCGAAGTTGCCGCGCTGCATATTTCTGACGCCGTGCTCGCTGCTTGCTCGGCCAATCAGATGAGAAGATTTTCCTGATCGGCCACAGTCATGGCGGAAGTGCAATTGCTTACTTCCTCAAGAACCATCGAGAAGCCGCCATCGTGGAGGGATGCGCATTCCTATCGACCCCCTTCGTTGCAATTCGTCCAACAGCAAATGCGATGGCTCTTACCTCTTAACGCTTTTTGTTGCGTTAAATTTCGCTACGCTTTGCCAGGTGACGTTCGCCTACTTCGAATATCCACGCTTAGGCCTTACGGTCGGCGTTGCGATAATCGTTACGGAGTTTCTGGCGGGTAGAAGACTCAGCAAATCCGATTGGCGAAGCGCGATGGTCGAAGAGACCATAAACCAGCAAACGGCCGACATGCCCAGCGGGAACTATCTATTCCTGCGCTGCTCAGGCGATGAGGCGGCGGCTGCATTGTCCGCGGTCCAGTTTATCGCGTGGCTCGGCGTAAAGGTATCTAAGCTCTTAGGCTGTCCGACCCCTCTCAAGCAAGAGTGGTATTCTCGTGGGACTGTTCACTTGCTTAGCCTCAATTCTTCTCTCTTTATTGATTCAGACGGCGTTGATCTTTCTTTCCAATAGTTGGTATCTGTGTCTTTCTTGCAGGCGTCTTTGACGTGCACAACGTCTCTGATTTCCTTTTCTGGTTTGGGTTTCGTTTTGTAATGTTCGTGCTTCCGTGTGTTGTTTTTCTATTTTTAGGGGCGTCGGTCGGTGTTTACGTCACACAAGCCATCGCTTCCTGGTCCTTTGGTTGGACCGGGCTATCGACGGGGTTTCTAGTCGAGTTGGCTGTTGAACCCCTTCCGTTCGGCGGGCATTCGCTAACGCATATCGACTGGACCGAAGGCAGCGGGCTTGGGGGAATTGTTCATAGCTGGACGTACGCCCATCCAGTAGCGGTAGAGCGAGTTCGAAACTGGGTAGAAGCGTCCCTTAAAGCTTCGCCGGAGCCGGCGCGGTAGGATAAGTTGTCGCGCCGGCGCTGCGTGCAGTTAGCCAATTGCGCCAGACCCTTACAATTTAGGTGTTCGCTGACAGGTGCCGGCGCGACTCCGTACAAATCCTTTGCTGCGGCGAGACAACTCGAGATGTCGCCGGATACACAGTCCGGACCGTGCGCCGTCGATCGTTGCGTGACAATATTCCATCGGCGGCGATCGCCGATGTGGAAGTGGCGGCGACGGCGATTCCTGGAAGGATGGCCTTGAGGCTTCACGGATGGATGGCGCGAGGCGCGCGCGTGACGATGTGTTGCCCCAAAACCCGCATAATGAGAACCCGTGGGTCAACTCGGAGCAGAGTGGCGGCTTTGAAGCGGGAAGGGTCCGTTATCGCACTCAATTTGGTCGACGCAGAAAACGAACCTAGCAACGGGCAAGCGCTTATGACGGCGTGACGTGAGATCGCCACGCCGCCTTAGCGGCGCGGTCGAGAAGTGGACCAGATAGGAGCCTTAGCTTAATTCATGTTACCGGGCGCCACTTTCGTGCCGCCCTGGTCGCTGCCGGGACCGGAGCCTCCTTGGCCGGACGCGTCGGGTTTCACCATTCCGCCTTTGGCCATGCCGTCCTTGCTCATGCCGGTGGTGCCCTTGGTCATCGAACCCTTCTCCGTGTTGTGCACGCCGGGTTTTTGCATGTTGCCGGATTTCGGAGCGGGACCGGAAGTCTGAGCGAAGGCGTAGCCGCACATTAGACCGAGGGCGGCGGTAGCGATAATGATCTTCTTCATCGAAAACTCCTGTTGGCTTCCTAGGCGCCAACGAGAGCGCGGAAATCATGTTCCTATTGCTGAGTTCTTATTTTGTTCTCGTGGGCGATGCCCGCGCCTGGCCTCAGCTTCCACTCCGAATTAGAGCGCATGCGTATGCAAATCGGCCGCCAGCACGCCGGCATCTCGACTGCCTCGGCTGAAACCCTTCTTCAGCGGATGCAGGTTAAGGTCGAGGGCTTGTGTACTGAGCGGGATCGGCTTGTGCAGGAGGAATGCCCGGAAGGCCGGTCCTACATCTCCGGGATGCCCATCAAGGGCACGCCAGCGCACCGCGGGATGTGATGGATAACCTCCGGCGATTTGCGGCGGGTAGGTGATCGTGGAAGAAGAGGAGTGCTATCTATTGGTTCACGTCGACGCCGTCCTGGATGTCACTAAATCGCTCTTCACTCCTTTCCGGGTAGTATGGATTCCAGGACCTGCCTTGCCGCTCCCTTAATCACCCGGTCTCGTTGGGGGCGCCTTTCACTAAGGCCAGTGAGAAATTCTTCGCCTGCTGCAAGGTGATGTGCGGCGGCAGCGGCGGCACCTCAGGATCAGTCTTCACGTCCAGTACCACGGGCATCTCGCTCGCCAGCGCCTGCTCCCAGGCCGAGCCGAGCAATTGCGGGCTATCGACATAGATGCCGGTCAGGCGGATCATCTCGGCAAAGCGCGAATAGGGTACGTCGGGAATACGCTGCGAGGCCTCGAAGTTTGGGTCGCCATTGATGATCCGCTGTTCCCAAGTAACCTGGTTGAGGTCTTCGTTATTAAAAACACAGACGACGAAGCGCGGATCGCGCCAGGATCGCCAGTATTTCGCGACGGTGATCAGCTCGGCCATGTTGTTCATTTGCATGGCGCCGTCGCCGACCAGCGCGATCACAGGCCGGTCCGGATGGGCATATTTCGCCGCGAGTGCGTAAGGGACCGCGGCGCCCATCGAAGCGAGGCCCCCGGAGAGCGAAGCCGTCATGCCCCGCCGGATCTTGAGGTCTCGCGCAAACCAGTTAGCACAGGAGCCGGAATCGCTGGTGATGATGGCGCGTTCCGGCAGACGCGGCGACAGTTCCCAGGCGACGAGCTGCGGATTGATCGGCGCGGCGGGCTGACGCGCGCGGCCGTCGAGCGTCTTCCACCATTTGGCGACATCATTTTCGATGCCCTTGCGCCAGGCGGCGTCGGTTTTGGGCGCTAGCCGCGGCAGCAATGCGCGCAGTGTCTCGGCGGCGTCGCCGACGAGGCTGACTTCCATGGGGAAGCGGATCGACGTCATACCGGCATCGATATCTATCTGTACGCCGCGCGCGGCTCTCTCTTTCGGGAGGAATTCTGCGTAGGGGAATCCGGAGCCGACCATCAGCAGCGTGTCGCATTCCATCATCATGTTGTAGCTTGGCTCGGTGCCGAGCAGGCCGATCGAGCCCGTCACCCATGTAAGATCGTCCGGCAGGGCCGCCTTGCCGAGCAGCGCCTTGGCGCAGCCAGCGGAGAGGCGGTTGGCGACCGCGATCACCTCGTCGGTGGCGTGCAGCGCGCCGGCGCCGATCAGCATCGCGACCTTCTTGCCGGCGTTGAGCACCGCCGCCGCATGATCGAGTTCGGCCTTGCGCGGTATCACGCGTGGGGCGCTATAGCCGACACCGAAATGCAGGGTCCCGTGCGCGCGGGGCGGTCCTTCGTAAGGCTCTTCCTGGAGATCGCTGGGCAGGATGATCGCGGTCGGCGCCCGGCGTGCGAGCGCGATGCGCACCGCGCGGTCGATCAGGTGCCGCACTTGAGCGGGTGAAGAGGCCTGCGCCACATACGCGCCCGCGACATCCTTGAACATCGAGACGAGATCGAGTTCTTACTGATAGCTCCCTCCGAGCGCACTGCGCGCCTGTTGGCCGACGATCGCCAGCACCGGCTGGTGGTCGAGCAGCGCATCATAGAGTCCGGTGATCAAATGCGAGGCACCGGGCCCCGATGTCGCGATACAGACGCCAAGCTCCCCGGAAAACTTTGCGTAGGCGCTGGCCATGAACGCTGCCATCTCCTCGTGCCTGGCCTGCACGAAATCGATCTTGGCCTCTGCCCGGTTCAGGGCGCCGAACACGCCGTTAATGCCGTCACCGAGGTAACCGAAGATATGGCGGACGCCCCATTGATGCAGACGTTGGACGATGAAGTCGGAGACGGTCTGGGACATCTGGGCAGCCATTACGTTGCGCCACCCGGAGAACCATGGCTGCCACTTATAGTTCCTGCGGGCACATTGAGCGATCAAACAGTACCGGAATCGGCCCCCGGCAATCGGAGTTCTTCCTCAACAAGCCGCACAGCATCGGGCCGAACCGAACCACGAGTGATGTCCCCTGAGGCTGATCTCTTTTATCGTATCCTGTTCGCGGGACGTTCGGGGCCCGTTCTCAAAAACACAACCTGGAAACGCGTTCGCGGTTGTATCTGAGCGTTTGGGTATATTCACGGCCGGAACACGTCTCCTTTTCTGAAGTTAGAGACTCGTTGAGTAAGGTGGGTAGACTGCCCGCCGCTGGCCCCCTACACCGGCGGCGCGCTTTTTGTGAGTTGCGTAGAGTGGCAAGGCGTACCAGACCGGCGATGCCGGGCTTCATCAAGCCTCAGCTCGCCACGCTCAAGATGAAAGCCCCGGCGGGCCAGGACTGGATTCACGAGATCAAGTATGACGGCTACCGCATCCAGCTCCACATCGACGGCGACACCCGCAAAGCCTTCACCCGCAACGGTCACGACTGGGTCAAGCGCTTCTCGACCATTGCTGGCGCCTTCGACCTTCCGTTCCATCGACGGTGAGGTCGTGGTAGTCCATGACGGCCGCACCAATTTCTCCGAATTGCAAGCAGAGTTAGATGGAGGCCGGCAGGATCGGTTGCAATACTACGCCTTCGATCTCCTCTGGCTCGATGGACAAGACCTTCGGAAGGCGTCTCAGCTCGCCCCGCAAGGAGCTGTTGAGGGAGCTGTTCGAGACCTGCATCGAACATCCCGCGCTATACAGCGAGCATGCCGAGGGTGATGGGCACGAACTCTTCAAGACGGCCGCCCGGCTGAACTTCGAAGGTATCGTTTCAAAACGTGTTGACGCACCGTATCGATCGGAGCGGACCGAAGCTTGGTGGAAGGTGAAGACGGTCCAGCGCGACAAATTCCCCGCTGTCGGTTTCATCAAGATCCTACCGGCGTGGCCGTGCTCTACCTCGGCAAGCAGGACGGGAAGGATCTGCTGTACATGGGAAAGGTTGGGACAGGTTGGAGCCGAACCAAATCTGCAGAGATCCGCAAGGCGCTCGACACTGTAGTCAGCCCGAAACGAAACTCACTAAGCCTGTCAAGAAGCCCAAGGCCACATGGGTCGAGCCGAAGTTCTATGCGGAGGTGGAGTACCGGGACATCACATCAGAAGGGCTGTTACGGCCAGCTCTTTCAAAGGCCTCACTCGCAAATAGGAACAGCGACCGCCGGACCACGTTTTCTCGTCATATATATAGGCAGCACTATTGAGGACTCGTTCAACATCGCTTGGGGCTTCCTTGAAAAGTCAGGGGAGCTTGGCGAAGTTGAAGCCGGTCGTGCCTGAGCAAGTAGGATGCCAAGAATCGCGGCTTAGTTCCGGAATTAACGCCGCGCGACGACATCAAGCTTAATCCGCGTCTTCGATTGCATCGCAGCTACGGAGCGCTAGCCTACCTAAACCGGACATTGCCCTTAGTCCGGGTCCCCAAGTGGCGAAGCCGTCGCGCCATCATATTCGACGCGACGGCTTCGTTTTACTGCAGGTCATTCATTTGAAGCAGCAGACGTACGACGGAACGCTTGATCTGATCGAGATGCGTCGGCAGCTCACAGCCCTGCGATCGCAACACTCGGACAACCTTTTGATAGCATCGCTATTGAACCGCTTCCTGGTGAAGGTCGCGTTCCTCTCGGAGCCCGAAGACCGGGAACATGAACAGTATCTCCGATCCGAGTTTGCGGAGACCATAAAGAAGGTTCAGGCGATCACGTCGCTACCTGCGAAGGGGTCAGCCGTCACTAAGCCATCAAAGTAACACTAACGATCGTGTCTCCCTTGCGCTCACTGGCGGCGTCGATGCTCAATGCAGTCGCGAGGTCGTCCTTGTTTTGCGTCCTGGCGCCTCGCGGCGAGGGCTCCCGCATGAGCTACCATCAGTAGGCCCTGCGCACCACTCTAGGCCGCGGGACCTTCGGAGAGAACCTGTTGGCAAGCGCGAGGGCGGCCATTTCGTCGGTTTCGAGCGCGATTTTCTGGGCGAGCATCACATCGCCGGCCGCTAAAGCGCCTTGGGGAATGAAGCACCAGCCGGTCTCGGGCTGTCCGGCTTCATCAAGTCGCACAACATTACTGACGGTGCCATAATGAACGCGATATCGGCGGCCAGTGTGAGAGCCAGTGACTTCGAAACAGCCTTCGGCGTCGAACTGTGCGCGCTGATCTGGCGACAACCAATCCCGGAGAAGACGACGCGAACGCGCTTCCGGCCCATTTTCTTCGACGAAGCTTCGATAGAGTGCGCGCAAGGCGTGCAAGCTCGCCCGGGTGCTGCTCGCGCCGCTGCGTCTGAACAGAAACATTTGCCGTGCCGCGAAGTCGTCTAACCGCCGACGAGGCGCGGATAGAACAACGTTTCATCCGCAATCGGATCAAATATCCGCACAACCTTGAGGTCGCCCCCCACCGTGCGAGCGGCAGCGGTAAATCCCTGACCGGTCAGCTTCTTGAAGCGTCGCTCAGCTTCGGCCAGCCGCTTGGGGTCTTTCTGCTCAAAAAAATGTCTGCTGTCGCCTCTGCCGTTCATCACGATTTGGGTAGCCATGGAAGAGAACTCCGCAATGCCTAGTCTCTGATGAGGTAAGAAACCTCGCGGCGCTAAAAAGTGTTCCTAAATTCGGCGTGCCTTTCGGGTAACTGTCAGTTCGTCTGGCGACGCTCAAAATCAAGACTTGATCCGCCGCGATCTGACGCCGGCCCAGCGCGCGAAGCTTATCGCGAAGCGGAAGGCGGCTTATGAAGCGGTGCATCCGGAGACGAAGCCGACGAAGGCGGGTGGTCGCAATCGTCGCCAAGGTGGCGACGACGTCGCCCGCTTCACCGCCGACACGGCAGCCAAGACTGGCAAGCCAGAAAGGACGATCCAACGCGACGCGACCGGCGCGAAAGCGCTGGGCTCCGATCTAGACCGCGTCGCCGGGACGTCGCTGGACAAGGGCGCCGAACTGGACGCACTCACGGCGATGCCAGCGGCAGTTCGGCGCCTTGATCCAAGTCGCCAGTTGTCTCAATGGAACTTTTGAGCTTGAATTCCCCCTATTAGGGATGCGCGGAGTAGTGGGGTGGATATGAACCGATTGCAGAAGTTCATCGAGCAGGGTGCATATGGCGAACGACCGGGGCGCACCGCCTACGCCTTCGATGCAACAACTCTACCCGAAGCAACGAAGGGTCTCGATTGGCGGCCCGTACGCGACTTCAGCCCAGCAGATGAAGTTTTGCGCGATGCAGACCTGAAGCGAGTGTTCCAAGCTGCGATCAAGCATGGGTATGCACTTGTAAGCCCAGCCACCTAAAGATCCGAGGGCCCATACTCCCGCTAATATGTCGATGCAAACAGCTGGTGCTGATGGGCAGACGCTACTCGCGCGCGCTGTCAGGGCGTTCTTCGATCGCGAATACCGTATCCATGGTGACACCGAAATATCGAAGCCTCGTGGGAAAGCCTGACGTCGGCGACTGTGGCCCTCATCTTGCCGCTATCAAGATGAGTGCTGTGCTGCCCTTGGACCAATATTCTGCACGCGCCTGCGCCGCGCCGTATTCATCAGCCAACCGCCTCTTTGCCTGTGCTTCAATATCGAGGGCGTCGGCTTGCGCGGCGTACGACCCGCGGCGGAAATCGGGGTAGACCACAAGACGGTTTCGAAGGCAACGAAAGTGAACCGGGGACCAGTTGAGAAGCGCACCGGTCGCGCCGCAAGAGGCGAAAGGCAACTGGTTCGCGGTCGAACGGGGTACGCATACGCCGCAGATGTGGTGTGAAGCCCGCAGAAGAAAGGGCCGCTTGTGAGGCAGCCCTGTCCAAAGTCATGACGCCGGTCAGAAGCGAGCAACAGGAACTCTTTCGTCGAGTTTGCGGCAAAGTTAGAGCCCAAAGTTAAAGCCCTGGGATCGTCACCTAAACGTCGCGCGGACCCGGGGGTGACCAGCTCGCCATCGACGTAGCGTGTTGCTAACGGCCCTATTTCGGAGCGCCGGTCTGGCTACTCGAACCCGTGGTCCGCTCACCTCCCGGTCGGCCCGGAGGATGGGTCGAAGTACCCGGCTTGTCTTGATCCGCCACATATCCGGACTCTCCAGAGTTGCGTGTCTTTACTCCTTTGTCTGCATCACGCTGCATCTGCTCATTCGGCTCGCTAGTCTTGAGCCCTTTGTCTACATCACGGTGAATCTCCTCGTTGGTCTGCTCGCTAGGTGCGGCCTGTTGCGCCGTTGCTTGGAAGGCAATCGCGCTTCCGGCAACTAAAATCATCGCGAGAGTTGCGATTCGCATGCTTCTTCTCCACTGCGTCCCCCCATCCTTTTAAAACGCACGAGCTGTCCGACGTTTCCTAGCTCCGCGATGCCGTTCTCTAAAGGTACTTCAGACGGTTCAACACATCGGTGCGATAGAGGCACCGCAGTGCCGCCAGTCGTCCTTGTCGACTCCACCCGAAAACCTTCCGGCATGCGCGGCATTCACCTTCGCCAGCAGCGTTGCGGGCCGGGCAGGGTGCGACAGCGCCCCTGGGGCCGGATGGTTCTCGTAAACCCAGCCGAGATCGTCTCAGTTGACGCATGTCGTGGTCGTTGCACCAACCCGGGATTTCCCTTGTTGGGCATCAGGCGACTCCGCACAAATGCAGCGGTAGTCGAAGCGCCTTGTGGCGTTGGTAGCGATGAAGTCTTGCTGTGCAGAAGGGACATCAGCGTCGGTATCGGCTGCTCGCTGGGCCAGTGCGTCGGTGACCTCGGAAGTCGCATCGCGCGACCAGCCGAGTTGCACGGTAGCTCTGGAGGCATGTGGCGGACCCCGCTACTGGGCCCGGCAGCTCGCGCAGCTTGGCCATGAAGTTCGGCTGATCCCGCCATGGGCTTTCAGCTCAGGGTAGTTGCAAAAGAGACGACGCTCTAGAACGGGCGCCGTGTAGCCGGCTTCCTTCAGCAGTCCCCCTTTTATCATGTGATCAGAGGAAATGTGAGCCTTGTTGTTGTGCCCGCGTCGCCGCTTTTCTGATCGACGGTGCCGCCAATTTGTCTCGCAAGAGAGGCAATCAACTTAAGGCCCGACCCACTTTCGTTAGGGTTTTGAATGCCGCGTCCGTTGTCGGACACTGTCAAACGGGCCTCGCCAAACCCGACGCCTCCTACCAAGTTCACTTTGATCCTGCCGCCCTTTGCGCCGAACGCATGCTTGATGCTGTTCATCGCGGTCTCGTTCAGGATCAGGCCAACCGGCAAGGCCCGGTCCATGGTCAATTCGAGTTCGTCGCACTCGACATCGACTTCGATTTCCTCAACTTGATTGCGGATTGCGCTGCACAAAGCCCGGATGTAATGGGAGAGTCTGACAATCTGGCCTTCTTGACGAGGAGCAAGCTGATCATGTGCCAACGAGATGGCGTTGATGCGGCTCGCCACGTGGTCCAAAGCGCGGTGAGATTCTAGATCAAGATAGCGGCGCTTTTGAATGGAGATCGACGATAGAACGAGCTGAAAGTTGTTCTTGACCCGATGTTGCATTTCCCGAAGCAGAATCTGCCCCTTTTGAGCTGCGGCAATCGCAGCCATAAGGCGCGCATGTTCATCCGGCCGCGCGTCGTGGCGCAGCGCTGCTCCTATCAGCGCGGCGGCGGCTGTCAGAAACTCGGTCGTATCCTGCGAGAAGTCTCTCGGTGTGGTGCTATCCACTTCCAACACGCCCCAGGCCGCGCCGCCAATCAGCACCGGAACATTGCTGACGGCGACAATGCCATGCTCCGCCAAAAGCTCGGAGCGAACAAACTCCCCCTGCTCGGCGAAATTTCTGATGCTGACAGGCTCGGCCGTTTGGAATGCGCGGCCAGGTGGCGACCGAAGGTCAGCCGAGAGCGCGGCGGTGCGGACGACACCCTCCTTCCAGCCGACACCCGCAAGCAACAGTAGGTCGGACGAGTCTGCACGATATTGAAGAACCTTTACGTGGTGGATTTCCACGGCTCGGGCAATTTGGAGCACAGCTTGGTCCAAAAAGCGCTCGATATCGGCGTCGTCCATCGAAAGACGACCAATATCGACCAAAATGCGGATGTGGCGCCGGAGTTTATCCAGGGCGTCGCCTTTAGTCGCTTCAATCGAGCGGTCTTCCATTAGCCTTTAACTTCTTGCTTGCCGTATGGTGCCTAAGCTCCTTAATTCCGTCGAGCATGCGACCTAGCGGGGCAAGCCTCTCCGCAGATCGGGTAGCGAATGATCCAAGCCCGTTGAGAGCCGGTGACCCGATGCGAGTGTCGCTACGCGACCGTTGTGTGAGGCCCCAATCCTGGGGCCGGCCAGCAGAAGACCGCTCAGGGCAAAGGCGACCTCGCACGATTTCGCTCGACGTCGGCGGTCTCCGATCGGAAGGTCGCCCACTTCTCAAGCCGACCAGCGATCCTGCTCTTCCCTGTGAGCATGCTCGTTTAAGCGTACCGGGCGGACAGGAGATTGCAGCACGGTCTCGAGGTCGTGTCCGCCTCATCCGTCTCGCGCCAGGCGCAACCGGCGCGCGCCGAAGTCTTCGAGATGTCGCGATCGAGGCGGTCGGCCGGCACGATCGAGGGCGAGGAACGCATACGCTACTCCGATACCACAAGGGCGGAGAGAGGCCCCGGCTCCAGGGGGGTCAAGGGGGTTAGGAGGGGCCCCTCCGCCAGCTCTGGCAGCAAGCCAGCGGCGACTCAAATATTCGCCCGCCCTTCTGGTTCCTTTGTGCTAGCCAATAGGGCCTGCCGCGCCGATCGTGCGGAACGTCGCAGCACACGCCGCAGGCGCTGTCTTAGGGCAGCGCCTGCGGCTCCCCATTCGACACCTTATGTTCGCCACCGCATTGTATTCGATGAGCCACGCTGATTTTGTAAAGTACCTTCTTCAAGCGAAAAATTGCCTGGATGAGGCTGAAAAGACGACGCAAGAGGTCGACAAGGAGGCGTGGCTGGAGCTTGGAGAAGAATGGATGGAGATGGCGCGCAAGGCTCAAAGGCAGAGGCTGTACGAGCGCTAAGGCTGCGGCTGGCGCCGTACCGAGTTGTCGCTAACGACCCAAGGAGGGCGCTGTGCCGGAGCGCCGTAGAGTGAAACAAACTAGCCAAGCTCAAAGAGCGAGCCAATAGTTGCCCGCAGGGGAGGAATAGGATTGCCGAGACGGGCGCACATCTGAGCGACCGGGTGCGCTCGCCGGGCCTGCAGCCGCCCAGATGAGACTTCGGAACATTTGTTCATTTTGATACTTTGGAACATCGACATGTCACGCGGGTGGTTCGATGCTCCAAATGATTTTGATAATGGCAGGGCTCGGTTCCGCTCTGATGGGCGTCATAGTCATCGCATTCGAGTGGCGCGCGTTGGTCGGGTACTGGCGCGTCAAGAAGCGCCCGCAAACCCGATGGACGTGAAGTAGGGCCCCTCAGTTGGCGGCCTCTTTAGTTAGCGTGAACTCATACTGCGGCACGAGCAGCAAACCTCCCGTTTGCAGTGGTCGACCGAGCTGCTCCTTGAGGGCGATCGGGAAGGTCGAAGCGGAAAGGCTTTGCAGAGCAGCCTCCTCCTCGAAAAGGCGCCGTTCGATGAAATGGCGTTCCAAAGGCAGAAGCTTGGTACGCAGGAGCCGGCGGTAGCGGCTGATGTTGTTGTGATGGGCACGAAGGCGTGCCAAGTTCTCGTCCATCATCATCTGGCCTCCGAAACTACGCCGCCGCAGCCGCACGTTCGGTCGAACGGAGACGGTAAGGCTTTCCGCCGGGGGGCGTTCGGGGGCCACCGTCCAAGGCGCGCAACGCGTCCAAGATCTCGTCGATCGACACCGGCTTCTTGAAGCCGGCAGGGGCCCGCATTGACGGGCAAGAAGCGATCGTGGACGCGTCGGACGCCCATGATGCCAGGATTGCGCGCTTCTCGGCCAACGTCAGGGCCGGATGATCCAGCACGTCTCTCGGTGCTTCAAACACCGTGCCGGGATGAAGAAGAGCGTTGAAGTCGAAGACATTGTCGTGAGCGGTCGTCGGCCGCATGGTCGTCTCCTTTTCATCGACGAAAGGATGGGAGCCGCACGATTAGTCGCCACGGCTCCAAGGGCGCCAGCGCTATGCGGCAGCTTTGGCTTCCAGCTTACGCATGTTGCCGGCCGAGACATCGCCGATCGCAATCCGGCGGGGCTTCATGGCTTCCGGGATCTCGCGAACGAGTTCGATGGTCAGCAAGCCGTTGTCGAACGCGGCGCCTTTCACCTGGACATACTCTGCGAGGTTGAACTGCCGCTTGAAACCGCGGGTCGAGATACCGCGATAGAGGAAATCACGCTCAGTCTTGTCGGATTTGCTGCCTTCGACCGTCACCACGTTCTGCTCGGCGGTGATGACGATGTCGTCGGGCGAGAAACCCGCCACCGCGAGCGAGATCTGATAGCGATCATCCGCCAGCCGTTCGATGTTGTAGGGCGGATAGTTGTCCTCGCTGGCCCGCTGAGCCACTTCAGCGAGGTCGAAAAGGCGGTCGAAACCAATGGTCGAGCGCCAGAGGGGGGCAAAATCGTAGGTGCGCATAGCCAAATCCTCCTAGGAGCAAGATGTCTACGAGCGGCACCGGACACAACCGGTGCCCGTCTCTTGGCCGGGCCCGTCAGGCGCCCGGATGCCATCGTCAGATGGCGACAAAAAAATGAGCAAAGCCGATTTTGGTTTCAAGAGGGGGCTGAAAAAATTTCGCCGCTTCGGGCAGCCGTTACAGGTCGTCGCGCAACCCCTTGAAGAAGGGATGCCGCACCTTGCCCTCGGCCGACTTCGCTCGGTACTCGATCTCAGCAAGCAGCTTCGGTTCGACCCAGATGCCTTTGTGCGCAATCCTCTTGGCATAGGGCTGTGTCTTCCGGACCAGCGGCTCGAGGCGCCGCAGCTCGGCCGCCGATGTCTTGTCGAAGCCGTGGTCGACCTTGCCGGCATAGAGCAGGTCGTCGCCCTTGCGCCGCGCGAGACACATGCCGTCCCTTTCGCCATCATCGAGCGCGAAGCCAGCAATCGTCAGGGTCTCACTTTGGGTTTCACCCAATTATTGCTGCGGCCCACCGGGTACACGCTGTCCCGAACCTTCGAGACGACGCCTTCGAGCCCGACCTTGCAGGCATGCGTGAACATCTCGCGGCCGTCGATCTCGAAGCTCTCGCTGAACTGCACGTCGCTGCCAGTGATGATCTTCTTCAGTCCGGCCTTGCGCTCGAATAGCGGCACCTTCCGGATGTCCCTGCCGTTGAGATAAAGCAGGTCGAAGGCGACGAGTACGATCTTAGTCGAGGCGCCCTTCAGCTCGTTCTGCAAGACGGAGAAATCGGTGCTGCCATCGGCGGCCGGCACCACGACCTCGCCGTCGATGATGGCCGAGCTCGCCTTGATGTGCCAGGCGTTGTCGGCGACCTTCTTGAAGCGGCGGGTCCAGTCGTGACAGCGGCGGGTGAAAACCTGCACCGCTTCGTTGGCGAGATGTACCTGGACACGATAGCCGTCGAACTTGATTTCATGGATCCATCGATCGCCCGCCGGCACGCGGTCGATCGAGGACGCAGCGCGGGCTCAATGAAGCCGGGAAAGGGTGCCTTGACGCCCGGCGCTTCCGGCTTTTTCCGTTGGAAGGCCATCGTTACACCAGGCGCAGACTGAATTGCTGCAGATCTTGTGGTGAGTAGCGATCCACAAACTCCTGCAGGTACGACGGCACGTCCCTCAGTTGGTAGATTGCAACGACGCTGGATCTCGCGGGCGATGGCCCCGGAAACATCTTCCGACCACCGCTCTGCTGGGTTGAAGGCAACAACCCGGATCGGCTGGCGATATTCTCCGGCAAGCAGATCCTGGATGACGGTTTCCACCGCCCTCTCCAAGTCTGCTTCGCACCAGGTGCTGCCATTGCGGCCGGAGTTATCTGCGACCAGGTAGACAGTCTCGTCGCCGTTCGGGCAATCGAAAAAAGCCGTCGTAACTGACGCATAAGCAACTCACGCAACGGAACCGGGATATTTTGACGAAGGTCGATTCGTTCCTCAAGCTAAGAAGCAAGACGGGTCCGGTTTAGTGGCCTCAGGGAGGTAACATGGCGGTCAATAAGCCCACTGGCGACAATGCGCGCAAGGGTGCGGTCAAGAAGCGTTCGCAGACAAAGACAACGTTGAGCGGAGCGTCCGCTTTCACCAAGCGCGACAAGGCGAGTTCATGGGTGTCAAGAAGCCCGCGAAGGGCAAGAAGGCCGCAAAGAAATTCAAGGGCGTGCGAGTCGAGAAGAAAGCTAAGAAAACCGCCAAGCGAGCCCGCTAGGGTCGACGGTTGGCGTTACCGCGCGGGCTCGGTGTTCGGCTAAGGCCGCCAGGTGAGGCGGCCTTACTCATCCCAGATGCGCTCGCCGCACTTTTCACATTTGAAAAGGCCGACTGTCTTTCCCTGCTTGGGATCGAGGAACTGATGGGCAAGTTGAAGTGGGGTGGCGCACGCTGGGCAGTGAAGAAACCGATCTCGCTGCGGTGTCTCTCGCTTGTCGTTCATGCGTCGTCTCTATCGTACCAACGCAAAATCGTACCAACGCAAAAGTTTGAAGCCCTCCTTTTGTTCCCCAGGCTTTGGAGTCGGACCACGCCAGAGTAAACCGGCGTCGGCTGGACATGCTTTTCCACACGGCACGCGGTCACTGAAGAGCCTATTATTGTACAGTTGGTCCAAGTATTCCTTGCGAATCTGGCCGCGATTGGGGAAAATGTGCAACGCGCGCCTGTTTGAGGGCTGCGCCGAACGGCCTCAGCGTCCGAGCCAGCCCCGGAAACTGCTTGAGGCCGTTTTGCTGTCTCGTGTCACAAATCTGTGGCACAGCCATTGCAAACCAAAACCAACTGGGATTTCAGTGCTCAGTTTGAGAATAAAACGCTGCCGGGACGTGTATTTCGAGCCCGGCAGCGTTCTAATTTGAGGCTAATGGGACAGTCCACCAGCCGGCGGGCTATTTGGGAGAGGATGGATTTGCGATCATCTCACCAAGGAAGATATAGCGCAACGAACAGCGCGAGGCCGGCGAGAATTAGTCCCCAGATGAGCGGGCTGACGGTTGCGAAATGATCCAAAGTGGTCCCTTGGGCTACGACAAGATGCTTACGCGCATCAGAGGCGAAAGTAAGAGCGAAGCTGGCGCACCTCCAGCCCGCCGGCAGTCCTTTGCGACTTTGAGCAACCCGGCCTGCTCCAGATCCATTGTCGCGAATGTGGCTTCGCTGAGCAAATCTTCTCAAGACGGCGGCGTTCTAGAAGGTGGTCCCTCTTCATCCACTTCCGAATACTCAGCGCAATACCCCTGGGAATGGCGCACCAACGCTAACCGAGCGACGAGCTGGCCAGCGGCCGCGGCCGAGATCTGCGAGGCCTCCCAATACGGCTGCGGCGACGGCTACCACGGCCGCCGCACGGCATCCGGCGCCAAGTTCAACACTTACGGGCGGGATCCTTTCACGATCGCGCACAAGACGCTGCCGTTCGGCCGCGAGGTGACGATCACCAATCTCGCCAACGGCCGCGCGATCCGGGCCGTGGTGACCGATCGCGGGCCGTTCGTCCGCGGCCGCTGCGTCGATCTCGGCCGCGCCGGCGCCGAGGCGCTCGGCATGGGCGGCACGGCCAGGGTCAGCGTCCACTGAGCGCCGATCGCTGTCCTTTGCAATGCGGGAGGCTTCTCCGCGCAGGAGATTCCTCAAAATGAAGTAACGGCGCAAGTTCAGTCCGACGAAAATGAAAATCTTGTGGCGCAATTGGTGCGGGAACAAGTGGCAATTCCACGGGTTTTCAATCCGTTCGTGTTGCATGGTTATGCGCCGAGGCAACGATGAAGACTAAGCTATCCGGGAAGTTGTCACACTACGCTAAGATGGAGGCCTCAGCTCAGCAATTTTTCAAGGAGGCGACGGCCTGCCGCGAGGCGGCGACTCGGAGCCTCGATTAGGTCGATCGAGAAGGCTGGTTGAAGCTTGCGCACGAATGGACTGAGCTCGCGCTCGCGGCCGGGCGGGGCCAGATTTTCCGCCGGGATTAGCGATGGATGCATCCCGGCAGGACGTGTCGATTGCTGGATTGAGCCCCCGAGCACAGACTGCCTTGCGCCGCGCCTTGGCGGGCCGCACGGCCACGCGGGAGAACGTCCAGGCGCTGACGCAGCGCGACCTCTTTATGCTCGTGGGCGTTGGCCGGCGGACGTTGAATGAGATTGTTAGCTGGGCGGCGAACGGCCTGCGATTTCCACGCGGGTAGCGAGGCGCAGGCTGAATTGCCGAAGATCATGCGCACCATAGCGGTCGGACGCGGTGCGCAAAACATATGGGAGTAGCGTATGCATTCCTTGCCCTCGATCGTGCCGGCCGATCGCCTCGACCGCAACATTGCTGATTGCCGCGAACATGCTGATCACTACAAGAGACTTTCTGACCACTACAAGAGACTTTCTTCCGCCAGCGGCATCTCCAAGGACCGCGCCGCCGCTCTGAAAAACATTGCCCGAACCTATGTCGGTTTGGCCGGGCAACTCGATAGGCTGGCGTCCCTTGCGCGGAACGAGCGAAGGTAGGGTGCCGGCATGCTTGCGCCGGCTCTCATCTGACAGTCTGGCGCCTCCGGAATGACGCGAAAGCCACCTCACATCGTCGTCGAGGTCGGGAATCCTTCATCGTTCTCAGGACGTGGGAGCAAGTGCGGAGAGACGGCCCCGGTTGACAGGGGAGTCAATGAGGTAGGCAGGGGCCGCTCCGCCAGCTCTGCCGGTGAGCAAGCGATGACTCAAAAATTTTGGCCCCTTTTGGTTCCTCTTCCTGAAACAACTACCGACCTGCCACCGGGAAACTTCGGTATAGGCGCATGGTGCAGCCTTGGTGCGTCCCAGTCAGGCTCGCCTATCCAAGGCCGCTCCCACCGGTATGCCTTACAAATGTTATTGACGAAACTGACGTAGTCGGGAAAACTCGGCAAAACCGGGGAAGCTGGCAGATTTCATTTCGAAAATTTTGAAACCCGAAAGTGAGGGCCGCTGTACACAAAGCAGCGGCCCTTTCTTGTCCGCGACGCACGTGCTGCGTCGGCGCTGGCCCATGTTGCCTAATTCCAAAGTTAACAATTGGGAGGCGAAACCAAGCCTCGCTGATAGTAGTTACCTGCAATCTGGAGCTTTGCTGAGCCGGCATTTTACGGAATCCCATTTTCGGTACGGGGTGTTTTTACTGAAACAATCGGGGCGCAGACAAATTATCCGCTAGTCAGCAAAGCCTTAGGCCGGCGCGCCGCCGCGCTCCGCGGATTTTTCCGGGGGGCGCGCGCCAGCTTCGCTTCCTCGCGCCGGGCTATTTTGAGTAATCGCTTTGCCTCCACGCGGAGCGCCTCCGCACGGCGAGTAAGCCGATCAGCGGCCGCGCGCAGCTCCTTGACGCGAAACTTGCGGATCTCGCTAGACGTCGCTGCGAGCTTGCCCGACAGATCGCCAGAAAACGGCCGCCGACGCCTTATTTCGCCAGGGAGGTCGTCTGACCGCGGGGTGGGGGTGTTCGAACGCATGGGCAAAGCTCCCAGCGGGTTTCTGTCGCGCTGCCGATCGCAGGTGGCGTGCTCGGGCTGTTGGCTTTCGCCATGGAGGCCCAACAGCACGAGCCGGGAGTCGAATAGGGGCGTTAGACCGGACTTCAGCTGGCGCGGGCCTGACCCGGCCGCCCCACTAGCCTGCTCGGAGCGCCCTCAAAGCACCAATAGGTCACCCAGTTGGAAGCCCACATTCGTTACAATGAAGGCTCTGCTCGCCTCGCATGTATCGTCCCCGGCGCGAGTTGGGTAAAGGCTCCCCTTAGGACAATAAGCATTCTGAAACTGCGTATTTATGACCACAGCTTAGAGCGTAAGGATCAGCCAGACCATTAGACCGGCGTTGAGAGCGCCTACCGTGACAATGCCCGCCTGGATTAGCCGCGGTTTGGGGTGTAATCGAGCAGCCCTTCCGATGCGAGCTCCTGAAGCGCTGCGCGCACCGGCGTCCGCGAGACGCCCAGCAGCGTCGTCAGCTTGACTTCGTGCAGGCGTTCGCCGGGTTCGAATTCGCCGGCGAGGATTGGAGCGCGAACGGCATCGAGAACGGACTCGAACCGTGTGGAGGAGGACGTTTCGGGGGCTGACAGGGCGGTCATTCGAATAAAAGTCCGAATCCCGACAGAGGAGAGCGCTTATGGCGAATGCAGGTGTCAAAGGCCGGCCGATCGCTGTGCATTCGTGTCGGCGATCGCCGACTTCGACGCTTACGACCTTGTCAGCAATGAAGGCTTATTTCTTGTCAGGCGGACCGCTCTTGTTTCCGGGAAGGCCCTTGACGCCTGAGCTGTCCTGCTGCTGGACAGCGGAGTTGGCAGCGCCAAGGGTAATCGCGTTTGCAGGCGGGCCGTTCAGGACTTTCGCTCAATCTTCCGAGCGGCGGTCCCCGATAGAGCCGCACAAGCGGTCAGATCCAGCACATCACAGTAGGGCGCATTGACGCCAAGCAAAAAATCGCTCCAACCGTTGCCGGAACGCTCGATCGTCGAAGCCTTCCTCAATTAACATTGCTGGTGCACTTTCCGAGCCGCTCTCCAAATAGTCGGCTTGTTTATTTGCGCGAACGTTTACGGGCGAACCCGGTTCGCCGGAAGCCACGCTCTCCTCGACCGTGGATCCGAGATACGGAACGAAAAATGATCTTACCGATTACATTGGTTGGTCCAGGCGGAGCGCGACGAGTGTTTTTTGATGTTCTGACTTTCATGAAGGAAGTTTTCCTGGCGGAAAGTCAAATAGAACATCTTTTAGGACCCGGTTGGCGTGAGTACGGGGTTAATCGGGTCGTTCTCCAGCCCCGTCTCGCATGGAGCTTATCCGGGAGACCTGCATGTTCGACTGGATTAAGGTTGACCCCCGACGGAAGAAGATCCGCAGGGATAGGCGATACATTGAAGCGCGTGCGCGACGCTTCTTAAGGAATTACCTGGCGGCGGATGAGACGGGAAAAGATCGATTCTATGAAGCGGTCGAGGGAGCCTCTGCCGCATGTCACCCGGGAATCGCTGATTCCAATGCAGCGGATGCGACCATTGCTGAAACCACTGCAGAGGCAGCACTTAACGTCGTTAAACGACGTGATCAGCGCGTAAAGGGCGGGGAGGAAGCTTCGACAGTATTCATCACCGACGCTTATGCGACAGTAGCCCTTGCATATCGCCGAGCGGCGGGAGCGTACTCTGCTGATTCGGAGATGCAGCGGTTGGGGACTGCGGCGGTGCACCTTCTTACGATCGCAACATCATACAAGACGGCTCAGCACACCATGAATTCTTCGAATGATGAAGCCCGTGACTTGCACTGAAGAAAGTGCAGCTGACATGTTCGCACCCGGACGTGCCGCCGCTGCAGCGGAGCAGATTACAACCCGTCCGGACCGCGCCCGGTTGATGCATGAGGGAGCTTTGGCCGAACCTCCTCCCTCGTGTCTTTCAACGTTCAAGCAACCGCATGCGCCTGTGGTTGTCGCCCATCCTCGACAAGGGAGATAGGTAGGGTGAAGACCCCGCCAATGCATCCTTTTTCGCCAGATACAATTGGGTAGCGCCAAGAGCGGAGAGAGATCCGATAGCCACTCGGACAGCCCCGCCTGTGAACAACAAGCCGGCATTTAACTAGAGCGAGCAAGCTGTTGTTGCTGGACCTGCTGAAGGCACGCCTGGGACAAACCCTCTTCAAACTTAACCTAATACCAAATGCAATCAGCTACCAGAAGTTTCGCACGAGCCCGAATGCGATTTTTGGTCCTCAGTTGACGTTGGTGCATGCTGATTTAGATTCATTAGCTTAAGCGATCACCCTCAGCGATTTATATCTCCACCGGCCTGGGTTTCTGCAGGAGCGGCTCTTAACAGGAGAGGGCGGCCGCACAAAAAACCTCGGCTGGCGTTTCTAACCATGTGACCGAATCTCATAAAGAAAAGCCGCCCGAAGCCGGGCGGCCAGCTCTTAGTTGTCCAACTGCTTACTTCTTTAGGGCGTCCGCCGCATCGCGCGCGGCATCTTTTAGGCCACCTGGTTCAACGCAATCGTGCGTATGTCGTCGGCGGGGGCGACTTCGCTGAGCCGGGGAGGGGAACGATGATTTTGGCGCGGCGCTTCGGTTGAGTAAGCCATGGTGTTCATGCGAACGGACGATGACCGCCCTAGCTTCACTGCTCAGCATTTCGCCAACCCGGCTTGCTCTTTTCCAGACGCTCATCGTGTCTGCGAACCGGCCTGCGCCGCCGGCGCGGGTGCGACTTCTACAGCCGCTTCGATGAATGAGAGACTACCAATGCACCCGTTGCAGGCCGACTTAGACGACAGCTCCAAAGGTTCGGAACGACGGCCATTCATTTCGGTTGCGATCCCAACCTTTCAACGCGCCCTTTTGGGCTGCAACGCGCGATGGAAAGCGTGCTGCAGCAGGACTTCGCCGATTGGGAAATGGTGATCAGCGACGACGAAGGGCTAGTGGGCGAGAGTTGTCGCCTCTTGTCCGAATATGTCAGCACAGAACCGCGCATCCGAGTCGTCGAGACCCGCAGAGGCCGTGGTCAGGTCGAGAACACGAACAATGCGATGCTTGCGTGTCGCGGTCCCTGGATCAAATTGTTGCATGACGACGACTGGCTCGCGCCAGGGGCGCTTACGTCTTTCGCGAGACTTGCGTAAGATCACCCGAAGGCAATAAAGCCCCCTAGTTTGGCGGCCACTTCGTGACTATAGCCATGCCGCATGTGGCCCTAAGCTGATCTCGTAGCGCAACTCGCCGACCGTCAGCTCTTGACCCCGAAGCGGACGCTGCGGCGCCACTCACTAACTTATCGATGAGTTCGGAGGCTTCGGCCTTGTTTAGTTCCTTCTCGGGAAGGGGCTTGTGGGCCTCCTCGGCCAAAGTCTCTTGAGGTACGATTCCTGGGCCCCGTCATCGGAGGGCTCAGTCGCGAGGGTCATTCCCCCTAGGCTCTTGTAAAAACTTTGGCGGATGACCGCGTCCCTCGTCGCGGTCACGCGGGGCCGGGCGTTCGGACGGGTCGCGGCCGAGCTTGGATTGTAGCTCGACGAGGTCGGTGAAGACGTCGGCCTGGCGGCGCAACTCGTCGGCGATCATCGGCGGCTGGCTTGCGATGGT
>NZ_JCAMOP010000040.1:0-86761 GCF_059512345.1 Bradyrhizobium sp. Unk1 | reverse complement strand
GACCAAGGCCTTCTCTCCTGACGTCTTCAGCCTCAAGAGCCGATAACGCAACAGGCCCACAAGGGGAGAAGGAAGAAGAAGCAGGAACTGCACTCATGGCAATCAGGTTCGACGGACGTGTCGCCATCGTCACCGGCGCGGGCAATGGCCTCGGACGCGCGCATGCGCTCGGGCTGGCCAGCCGTGGCGCAAAAGTCGTCGTCAACGACTTTGGCGGCGCGCGTGACGGCAGCGGTGGCTCGCTGTCGCCGGCCGAAGCCGTGGTCGAGGAGATCCGCAAAGCCGGCGGCACCGCGATGGCCGACGGCGCCGACGTCTCCAATTTCGAGCAGGTCACGGCGATGGTCGAGCGCGCCACCAAGGAGTGGGGCAGCGTCGACCTGATGTGCGCCAATGCCGGCATCTTGCGCGACAAGTCGTTCGGCAAGATGGAGGCCGCCGATTTCCAGAAGGTGCTCGATGTGCATCTCGTCGGCACGTTCTATTGCTGCAAGGCGGCCTGGGCCGGCATGCGCGACCGCAATTACGGCCGCATCGTGCTGACGACGTCGTCCTCCGGCCTCTACGGCAATTTCGGCCAGGCCAATTACGGCGCGGCCAAGTCCGGCATGGTCGGCCTGATGAACGTGCTCGCGGAAGAGGGCCGCAAGACCGACATCCGCGTCAACATCATCTCGCCGACCGCGGCGACCCGCATGACGGAGGAGTTGCTGCCACCGCAGGCGCTACAACTGATGAAGCCGAACGCGATCACGCCCGCTGTCGAATACATGCTGAGCGAGGACGCACCGACCCGCACCATCATGGGCGCCGGTGCCGGGTCCTTTGCGGTGATCAAGATCGTCGAGAGCGAGGGCATCAACCTGCCGGAAGCCGAGTGGACGCCGGATGCGGTCGCGGCGCATTTCGCCGAGATCAGCGACATGTCGAAGGCGAAGGCGCTGCAAGGCGCGTTCGAGCAGACGCAGAAATACGTGGCGCAGGCGGCTGCAAGGGCGGGGATCAAGCTCTGACTGACGTCGCCGTCATCGGTGCCGGTCCCGCCGGGCTGATGGCGGCGGAGGTGCTGGCGCAAGGCGGCGCCCGCGTCACTGTCTATGACGGAATGCCGTCCGCCGGTCGCAAATTCCTGATGGCCGGTCGGGGCGGGCTCAATCTCACCCATAGCGAGCCGCTGCCGGATTTCATGGCGCGCTACCGCGAGGCGGCACCGAGGCTGCAAGCGGCGATCGCGGCGTTTTCGCCCGACGGGCTCCGCGCCTGGAGCGCGGCGCTGGGCGAGCCGACTTTCGTCGGCAGCAGCGGGCGCGTGTTTCCAAAGGCGTTCAAGGCCTCCCCGTTGCTGCGCGCCTGGCTGCGGCGGCTCGATGCCGCCGGCGTACGGTTTGCCTTTCGCCATCGCTGGACCGGCTGGGACGACCAAGGACGGCTTCGGTTTCAAACAGCCGACGGCGTGCATGCCATCCCGGCCA
This sequence comes from Bradyrhizobium sp. Unk1, assembly GCF_059512345.1. Classification (NCBI taxonomy): domain Bacteria; kingdom Pseudomonadati; phylum Pseudomonadota; class Alphaproteobacteria; order Hyphomicrobiales; family Nitrobacteraceae; genus Bradyrhizobium; species Bradyrhizobium sp. Unk1. Next base: position 85,289 of record NZ_JCAMOP010000040.1, on the reverse strand, counting down.
AGGCAACGGTGCTCGCGCTCGGCGGCGCAAGCTGGCCGCGACTGGGATCGGACGGCGGCTGGGTCGATATCCTTGCCGCGAAAGGTATTGCCATCTCGAAGCTGCGGCCGGCCAATTCGGGTTTCACGGTCGCATGGTCCGATGTGTTCCGTGACCGCTTCGAGGGCCAGCCGCTCAAGGGCGTGGCGCTGACGATCGGGGCGCATACGGTGCGCGGCGAAGCCATGATCACGCGCAGCGGCATCGAAGGTGGCGCCATCTACGCGTTGTCGGCCGAGCTGCGCGAGGCGGTGCTGGGTCTTGGGCAGGCGACGCTGACGATCGCGCTCCGGCCCGACCTCGAGGCTGATGCGCTGACCATGCGGCTATCGGGCACGCGCGGCAAGCAATCGCTCGCGAACTTCCTGCGCAAGGCGGCGCAGCTGTCGCCGGTCGGCATCGGCCTGATGCAGGAGGCCGCCATCGCATCCGGCCGGCCGCTGGCGTCGTTCTCGCCGGCGGAGCTTGCGAAGCTGATCAACGCCATTCCGGTCCAGCTCACCGGCGTCGCCCCGATCGAGCGCGCCATCTCGACGGCGGGCGGGGTGACCTTCGACGAGCTCGACGAACGCCTGATGCTGCCCAAGCTGTCCGGCGTATTCGCCGCCGGCGAGATGCTCGACTGGGAGGCGCCGACTGGCGGCTATCTGTTGCAGGCGTCGTTCGCGACGGGCGCTGCTGCGGGCAGGGGTGTGCTGGCGTGGCTAAGGCGCTAACCACCGTCATTGCGAGCGCAGCGAAGCAATCCAGAATCTCTGCGCGGTGACAGTCTGGATTGTTTCGTCGCAAGAGCTCCTCGCAATGACGAACATGGAGGCGGCGTGCCTTACCGCAGCTTCCCGCGCGCCGCCACCGGCAGCGTGCCGATGATCTCCTCGCCGCGGATCATCACGACCTCGTCCATCATGTTGACGACGACGCAGACGTGATTGGGCACGATGCGGACGACGTCGCCGACGTTCGGCCGCGTGTTGCTGCGTGAGAGGTCGAGGAAGCCGTGTTCTTCCGCGAAGCGCGCAATTTTGGCTTCGGGGTGCTCCAGGATCAGGCCGTGGCCGTCGAGGCCGCCGGTGTCCGTGGTCAGTGTCTTCGAGCCGGCGTCCAGAATTCCGCGCTCGGGCGCGGCGCGGCTGACGACCGTCGAATAGATGTGCAGGGCGCAGTCGTCCCAGGTGGCGACGCCGGCGGCGACCTGCATGCGGTCATTGTAGATGTAAGTGCCGAAGCGATGCTCGGTGCCGCCCTTGAGCTTGCCGATGTTGACGAGGTTCGGTGTGCCGCCGGTCGAGACGATTTTGGCGTCCAGCCCGTGCGCGCGCACGCCGGCCAGCGCCTCGTCATAGAATTTTTGCGCCTCAGCCCAACCGGTCTCGGTCGGGTAGAGCATGAAGCCGGCGAATTCGAGCCCCTTGGACCCGGCGATCTCGCGGGCCAGCGCAATCGCCTCACCAGGGGTCTCGACGCCCGCGCGCTTGCGCCCCGTGTCGCATTCGACCACGACCGAGAGCGGACGACCCGAGGCTGCGGCTGCCTTGGGCAGGCCGGCGACGACCGTCGAGTTGTCGGCCGCGACCGTCATGTTCGCCTTCGCCTGCAACGCGCCGAGCCGCGCCATCTTCTCTTCGCCGAGCAGATTGTAGCTGATCAGGATGTCGTCGATGCCGGCATTGGCCATGATCTCGGCCTCGCCGATCTTCTGGCAGGTGATGCCCTTGGCGCCGGCTGCGACCTGCATCTTCGCAATGGTGGGATTCTTGTGCGTCTTGATATGCGGGCGGTTGGCGACGCCGGCGTCGTCGCAGGCTTTCTGGATTCGCGCGATGTTGCGCTCGACCTTGTCCATGTCGATGGCGGCACAGGGCGTGCCGTATTCGCGGGCGATCTTGGCGGCGAGGGTGGTTGTCATGGGTTAAGCCTGTTCGATTTCTTCGCGGAGCATTTCAAGTTCGAGCCAGCGCTCTTCAGCGGCTGACAATTCATCGTGCGCCTTGGCGATGGCAGCCGACGTATCGTCGAATGTCTTGCGATCTTTGGCGTAGAGGTTGGGATCGTCAAGCACCCGCTGCAGTTTGGCAATATCGGCCTGCAACGTCTCCATCTTCTTCGGCAGCGTATCCAGCGCGTGCTTCTCGTTGAAGCTTAGCTTCCGCCTGGATGTGGAGGCAGGAGCGGCGGCGCGCTCCTCTTTCTTCTCCGCGGGGGCTTGCGCCTTCGTGGTCTCGCGCTTGAGGTCGGCACCGCGCTGCGCCAGCATGTCGCTGTAGCCGCCGGCATATTCGGTCCACTTGCCGTTGCCTTCGGGGGCGATCACGGACGTGACGACGCGGTCGAGGAAGTCGCGGTCGTGGCTGATCAGGATCACCGTGCCGTCGTAGTCGCCGAGCATGTCCTCGAGCACGTCGAGTGTCTCGAGGTCGAGATCGTTGGTCGGCTCGTCCAGCACCAGCAGGTTCGAGGGTTTTGCCAGCGCGCGGGCCAGCATCAGCCGGCCGCGTTCGCCGCCCGAGAGCACCTCGACAGGCGTGCCGCGCTGCTCCTGGGCGAACAGGAAGTCCTTCATGTAGCCGACCACATGCTTCGGTTTGCCGCCGACCATGATCTGGTCACCACGGCCGCCGGTTAGCGCCTCGGCCAGCGTCGACTTGGGATCGAGGCTTTCGCGGTGCTGGTCGAGCGTGGCCGTCTCGAGATTGGCGCCGAGCCGCACGATGCCGGAATCAGGCTCCGCGCCGCCGGTCAGCAGGTTGACCAGCGTGGTCTTGCCGGCGCCGTTCGGCCCGACGATACCGAGCCGGTCGCCGCGCTGGATACGGGTGGAAAAATTGTCGACGATCACGCGGTCGCCAAAGGCCTTGGTGACGCCCTTGGCCTCGATCACCAGCTTGCCGGATTGCTCGGCTTCCGCCGCGGCCAGACTGGCGGTGCCCGCCGTGCCGCGATAATTGCGCCGCTGGTCGCGCAGCGCATGCAGATTGCCGAGCCGCTTGACGTTGCGCTTGCGGCGGCCGGAGACGCCGTGGCGCAGCCAATGCTCCTCGTCGACGATCTTGCGGTCGAGCTTGTGCTGGTCGCGCTCCTCCTCGGCGAGCACCTCGTCGCGCCAGCTCTCGAACGAGGCGAAGCCACGATCGATCTGCTTGATCTTGCCGCGGTCGAGCCACGCCGTCGAGCGCGAGAGATTGGTGAGGAAGCGGCGGTCGTGGCTGATGATCACCAGTGCGCCGCGGCGGCTGTCGAGCTCCTTTTCCAGCCATTCGATGGTGGAGAGATCCAGATGGTTGGTCGGCTCGTCCAGCAGCAAGATGTCGGGCGAGGGCGCCAGCACGCGTGCCAGCGCGGCACGGCGGGCCTCGCCGCCGGAGACGTTGGCCGGGTTCTCGTTGCCGGTAAGCCCGAGCTGCTCCACCAGGTAGCGCGCCTGGTACGGATCGTCGCCGGGCGCCAGGCCCGCCTCGATATAGGCAAGCGTGGTCTTGTGATCGCCGAAATCCGGCTCCTGCGGCAGATAGCGAACGGTGGCGCCCGGTTGCACGAAGCGCGTGCCGCCGTCGGGTTCGACCAGGCCGGCCGCGATCTTCAGCAGTGTCGACTTGCCCGAGCCGTTGCGGCCGATCAGGCAGACGCGCTCGCTCGGCGCGACGTTGAGCTCGACGCCGCTCAGCAGCGGCGTGCCGCCGAAGGTAAGCTTGATGTCTTTGAGTTGGATCAGGGGCGGCGCCATGACTAGCCTTGATTCAAATTCTGGCTCGTCGCGGCCTGGTCGGCGCGGCGGCGCTGGATCCGGCGCAGCGTCTGGTCGAGCGCGGAGAGGAAGGCGGAGCGGTCGCGCGGCGCGAACGAGCGCGGCCCGCCGGTGACCTCGCCGGCCGAGCGTAGATCCGTCATCAGATTGCGCACCGCCAGCGTCATCCCGATCGACTCTTCCGTGAACGGCTTGCCGTTCGGCGCGATCACGTCGGCGCCCGCTTTCACGCAACGGCTCGCCAGCGGAATGTCGGATGTCACGACGACGTCGCCCGGCTTGGCCCGCTCTGCGATCCAGTCGTCGGCGGCATCCATGCCGGCGCCCGCTGCAATCCGCTCAATGAGCGGATCCTGGGGCACGCGAATAAAATTGCCGGCAACCACGCTCACGGGCACGCCGTGCCGGAGCGCGACGCGGTAGATCTCGTCCTTCACCGGACAGGCGTCGGCGTCGACATAGATGCGGGTGGGGGTGTCAGTCATTCGCCGCGTGGTACCCCATTCGGGCCGCAAAGGCGAGGGGATTGACCGGTGTTCCCGGGGGCCTACGATCGGCCCTGAAACAACAAGAATTTGGGGAAAACCAGCCATGCCGAACCGGCTCGAAACCTACCGCGTCGAGGCCTACAACACCGCCAAACAGTCCGAAAACAAGATGCATGACGACACGGTGGCGCGCCGCTTCGGCTTTTCCGGCGGGCTGGTCCCCGGCGTCGATGTCTTCGCCTACATGATGCACGTGCCGGTGGCGCGCTGGGGCCGCGATTTCCTGTCGCGCGGGCTGATCGAGGCCCGCTTCATCAAGCCGGTCTATGACGGCGAGACCGCCGATGTCGATGCCACCGAGCACAACGAGCTTCTCACAATCGAGGTGTTCAGCCGCACCGAGCTGTGCGCCGCGGGGACAGCGTCGCTCCCGGCGGCCGCATCTGTGGTGTCATTGAACGACTATGTCGAGGTCGCGGCCATTGCCGAGCGCAAGCCTGTGAGCCCGGCAGCGTTCGAGGTGGGCAAATGGCTGGGCACGACGCCGCGCCGCTGGGCCGGGCAGGACGCCGCCGATTATCTCGCCGACATCAGGGAGGCCGATCCGATCTTCGCGCGCGAGGGTCTCGGCCATCCTGGCCTGATCCAGCGTGTTATGAACCGCGTGCTGGTCGACAACACCATCCTGGGCCCGTGGATCCATGTCGGGAGCCGCATGCAGCTGCTGTCGGCCGCGCGCACGGGTGACGAGATCACCGCGCGGGCAAAAGTCACCGCGAATTACGAGAAGAAGGGCCACCGCTTCGTCGAGCTCGACGCGCTGGTCGTCGCCAACGGCACGACGCCGCTGGCGCACTGCCAGCACACCGCGATCTACCAGCCGCGTGAGCAGGCGGCGGCCTGAATGCCAGTTGAGGTCTCCTTGCGTGCCCTCGTTTGTTTTGGATTAGCACTCCTTTTGTCGCTCCATGCGCTTTGCGTCGTGCATGCCGCAGCACAGGTGCCCGATGGTGTGTCGCTCAGCGAGCAGACGACGACGTGGAGCACCGTCAAGTTCGCCGTCGATGCGGAGAATGGCTTTGTCAGCGGGTCGCTCGACAAGGGCGTGATCGTCGAACGCAGTTTCAAATCCTACGTGCTTGAGAATCGATATCTGAAGGTAACTCTCGTGCCCGAATTCGGAGGGCGTATTCTTTCCATGGTCTACAAGCCGACTGGCCACGAGCAGCTTTATCGAACGGAGGTCGGAGTGCCCTACGGCATGAAGGCCGGAAATTTCTACTACGACTGGCTGATGGTCTACGGCGGAATCTTTCCCACGTTTCCGGATGCCGAGCACGGCAAGACGTGGCTGAAGCCGTGGGCTTTCCGGGTGGTGAAGGAGGGCGCCGACGAAGTCACGGTCGTGATGTCGTTCCGGGATGACTTCGACTATTCCGCGCGGCCGAGCAAGTTCAGGGGCGCGACCGGCATCGAGGCGAACTACTACGTCACGCTCAAGGCCGATCGTGCCGCACTCGATGCGCGCGTGGTGCTGAAGAATCCGAACGACGAGGCCGTCCAATACGAGTACTGGACGTGCACGACCCTCGCTCCGGGATCGGAGCCGAATAATCCCAAGGCAACGGTCGGCGCCGAGATCATCGCGCCGATCCGAACTTACACGACGCCTGCCTGGTCGACCAGTCTGGCAGACGGCGACGAGAGCGCGGGTATGGGCAGGCGGCGCTTCGAAAACCTGCGCTACTTCAAGAACTGGCCAACGATGGGCATCGCCTATGCTGCACCGGATATGCAGGGCGGGAATTTCTGGGGCGTCATCAACCATGACAATGCAGAAGGAATTATTCGCATTGCGGACAACACCGTTACGCGGGGCTTGAAAATGTGGACGTGGGGGTTTCCGTCGCTCACCGGCGAAACCGATGCCCGGAAGGATCCGAACGAGTGGCGGCCGTATGTCGAATTATGGGCGGGCGTGTCAGACCAGTTTTTCCACAGCGCAGACTTTCCCGCACGCAGCGAGGTGTCGATTCCGGAAACCTACAGCCCGACCGTCGGCATGAGCAACGTGACGCATGCGAACGAGAAAATCCTGATCAATTTTTCGGCCGAGGCGTCTCGCGCCGTTCTCGAGTTCTTCAGCATCGAACCGGCCATCCCGTTGCTTGTCACGTTGAAACAGGGTGACACGGCTCTGTTCAGCGGGATCGTGAGCGCCGATCCGAACAACGGAAATCGCATTTCGGCAGCGATTGCCGACGGCCGCAGCGGGGAAAAGATACGGCTAACGATCACGACCACGGAGGGAAAGGAGTTGATCGCCGCCGAAACGGCGATCAAGTGATCTCTTTCGGAATGCCGGTCGAAGCCCCCGGCGTTGTCACGATCGCGGAACTCCCCCTACGCCGCGTTCCCCTTAGCATCCTGGATGGCACGCCACACCCGCTCCGGGGTCAGCGGCATGTCGATGTGCTTGATGCCGTAGTCGGAGAGGGCGTCGAGCACCGCGTTCACCACCGTCGACAGGCTGCCGGCGCAGCCGGCTTCGCCGCAGCCCTTGCTGCCGAGCGGATTGGTCGTGGCCGGCACCGGGTGATCGCCGACCGTCATGTTCGGAACGTCCTCCGCGCGCGGCAGCGCGTAGTCCATCAGCGATCCCGTGATCGGCTGGCCGCTGTCGTCGTAGCGGACATGCTCCATCAGCGCCTGGCCGATGCCCTGGACGACGCCGCCATGAAGCTGGCCCGCGACCAGCAGCGGATTGATCACCGTGCCGAAATCGTTGACCGCGCTGTAGCGCACGATCTGCACCACACCGGTATCAGGATCGATCTCGACCTCGGCGACGTGGCAGCCGTTCGGGAACGCAGAGGGCACCGGTTCGCTGGTATGGTCGACGTCGAGGCTGTCAGGCACGCCGTCCGGCACCTTGCCGTCATGCAGCTTCCTGGCGAGCTCCATGATGTCGATGCTGCGATCGGTGCCGGCAATGGTGAAGCTGCCGTCGGCGAACTCGATGTCGGCCTCGGAGGCCTCCAGCATGTGCGCGGCGGCGCGCTTGCCCTTCTCGATGACGAGCTTGGCGGCGCCCACGATGGCCATGCCGCTCGCCGTGATCGAACGCGAACCGCCGGTGCCGTTGCCGGTGTGGACGATGTCACTGTCGCCTTGCTCAAGCTTCACGCTGTCGAACGGCACCCCTAACTGCGCGCACAGCACCTGCGCGAATGCGGACGCGTGGCCCTGGCCGTAATCGAGTGTGCCGGTAATGAGCTGTACCGAGCCATCGGGATCGAACACGATCTTGCCGAGCTCGGGGCTCGGCGGCGCGGTGACCTCGAGATAGGAGCCGACGGCGATGCCGCGCAGCTTGCCGATCTTCCTGCTCTCCTTCTTGCGCTTGGCGAAGTTCTCGTGGTCGGAGATTTCGAGCGCCTTGTTGAACACCGCCTGGAAGTCGCCGCTGTCATAGGTGACGCCGGAGGAGGCCGGGAACGGCATCTGGTTCGGCTTGATGAAGTTGCGCTTGCGCAAGGTCAACCGGTTGATGCCCATCTCGTCGGCGGCGCGGTCGATCAGCCGCTCCATGTAGTAGTTCGCCTCGGGCCGGCCGGCGCCGCGATAGGCGCCCATCAGCGTGGTGTTGGTGAGCACCGTCTTGATGTCGACGGCCATCAGCGGCGTGCGGTAGACGCTCGAAAAGTTCTTGCCCGTGTTGAGCGAGAGCGGCCCCGGCGAGACGCCGGTGATGTAGGCACCGAGATTGCCGTAACCGGACAGCTTTGCCGCGAGGAAGTGTCCCTCCGCATCGAGCGCCAGTTCGGCATGGATCTTCTGCGCACGGCCATGGCTGTCCGAGAGGAAGCTGGTCGAGCGCTCGTCGAGCCACTTCACCGGCTTTCCCAATTCCTTGGCCGCGTACAGGATGCACATGTATTCGGGGTAATTGACGTTCTTCATGCCGAAGGAGCCGCCGACATTGGCGGTGAGGACCCGCACCTTCTCGTTCGGCACCTTCAGGTTCTTGGCGAGGTTGGCGCGGTTGCCCGCAACGCCCTGCGTCGGCATCTGGATGGTGTAGCGCTCGGTCTTCTTGTCGTAGGAGGCAAGCCCCACGCGCGGCTCCATCGAGACCACGGCGACGCGGGTGTTCTCGATGTCGACCTTGGTGACGTGGGCGGCACCGGCGAAGGCCGCGTTCACCTTGTCCATGTCGCCATAGTGGTAGTCGAGCGCGACATTGTTCGGGATGTGGTCATAGAGCAGCGGCGCACCGGGTCTGGCGGCTTCCTCGGGATCGGTCACCGCTGGCAGCGGCTCGATATCGAGCTCGACGGCCTCGGCGGCGTCGCGCGCCTGCGCCAGCGTGTCGGCGACCACGAAGGCGACGGGATCGCCAACGAAACGGACCTTGTCGGTCGCCAGCGGCTGCCGATTGGTCTGGAGCAGGGGGGAGCCGTCGCGGCTCTTCAGCGGCAGGCCGCAGGTGAAGGGGCCGTAGCCGGCGGCATCGAGGTCCTTGCCGGTCCACACCCCCAGCACGCCCGGCATTGCCCTGGCGGCGTCGGTGCCGATGCCGCGGATGAGCCCATGGGCATGGGTGGAGCGGACGACCACGGCATGGGCCTGGCCGGGCAGGTTGAAATCGTCGGTGTAGCGGCCCTTGCCGCGCACCAGCGTATCGTCTTCCTTGCGGCGGACCGGCTGCCCGACGCCGTATTTTTGCAGTGCAATAGCGTTTTCGAGCGTGGACGATTTGGTGTGTTCTTGCATGGAATTGACCTGAAAAGCCGGCAATCGCGCGTTTTGGGGGGCGCCTGGAGGACCGGACCCTTCAAAAATAGCCCACGGTCCCGTTCACGACAACGCACGAATGGGCATGGTCCCATGTGATGCGTTGTTGCGCAGGCTTGCCGCGCTGCTAATGTTTCAGGCGAAAAAGCAATTCCAGATCGGCCCCATCGGGCCGCGGAAAGACAATTTGTATGAATGACCACACGCGGCTCCGCGACGGCCATGCGCCGCACGGTGGGCTGGAGGGGTCGATGGCGGCGGTGGCGTTGGCCCCCGAACCGGCCGTCGCCCCGCACGCGCCGGGAACCGGCGTCTATGCGGCGCTGGACCTCGGCACCAACAATTGCAGGCTCCTGATCGCTTGTCCGACCAGCGACGGCTTTCGCGTGGTCGATTCCTTCTCGCGCATCATCCGGCTCGGCGAGGGCGTCTCGGCGACCGGCTGCATCAGCGAGGCCGCGATCGAGCGCGCCGTCGCCGCGCTCAGCATCTGCCGCGACAAGATCAATCTGCGCAAAGCCAAGCGGCTTCGGCTGATCGCGACCGAAGCCTGCCGGGCCGCCTCGAATGCGGAAGGTTTCCGCAGCCGCGTCGCGGCCGAGACCGGCATCGAGCTCGAGGTGATCGACCGCGAGACCGAGGCCTCGCTCGCCGTGCTCGGTTGCGCGCCGCTGGTCGACCCCCGGGGCAGGGGCGCGATCCTGTTCGACATCGGCGGCGGCTCGACCGAGCTGGTCCGGATCGAGCGCGATCCGCAAAATCCGGAGCCGCGCATCAAAGCCTGGATGTCGATCCCGCTCGGCGTCGTGACGCTGGCCGAGCATTTCGGCGGCCGCGACGTCACGCCGGACATCTATGCCGCGATGGAGCAGGAGGTCGCCAACCACGTCGCGCCGTTCGCAGAAGCGCACGGCGGCGATCTCGCCGACATGCACCTGCTCGGCACCTCGGGCACGGTGACGACGCTCGCCGGCATCCATCTCAACCTCGCGCGCTACGACCGCCGCCGCATCGACAGCATCTGGATGAACGATTCCGACATCACCGCGACCATCAGCAAGCTGCTCGGCATGAGCTACGAGGAGCGCGCCAACAACAGCTGCATCAGCGTCGAGCGCGCCGATCTCGTGCTGGCCGGCTGCGCCATCCTCGATGCTATCCGCCGCGCCTTTCCGCTTCCGCGCCTGCGCGTCGCCGACCGGGGCCTGCGCGAAGGCATGCTGGTCGAGATGATGCGCGAGGACGGCGCACTCAGGAGCTGGTGAGATGGCCAAGGACACCACCGGCCGCTTGCACGTCCAGGTCAAGACCGGCGGCAAGCGCAAATTGTCGTCGAAGCTGTGGCTGGAGCGGCAGCTCAACGACCCCTATGTCGTCAAGGCCAAGGCGCTGGGTTATCGCTCGCGCGCCGCGTTCAAGCTGCTCGAGATCGACGACAAGTTTCGGCTGCTGAAGCCCGGCATGGCCGTGGTCGACCTCGGCGCTGCGCCGGGCGGCTGGAGCCAGATCGCGGCCAAGCGCGTCGGCTCGGTCGACGGCAAGGGCAAGGTCGTCGCGATCGATCTGTTGGACATGCCTGAGATTGCCGGCGTCGACTTCGCGCAGCTCGACTTCATGGACAACGACGCGCCCGCGAAGCTCACTGCGATGCTCGGGGGCGGCGCCGACATCGTGATGTCCGACATGGCCGCCAACACCACCGGTCACCGCAAGACCGACCAACTCCGCATCGTCGGCCTGATCGAGACGGCGGCCGCGTTCGCCTGCGACGTGCTGAAACCGGGCGGGGCATTCCTCGCCAAGACATTCCAGAGCGGCGCCGACGCCGATCTGCTCGCCCAGCTCAAGCGCGATTTCGCGACCGTGCGGCATGTGAAGCCCGCTGCGAGCCGGCAGGATTCGTCGGAGCGCTATGTGCTTGCGACGGGGTTTCGCGGCGGGATGTAACACCCCGCCGTCGTCCCGGCGAAGGCCGGGACCCATAACCCCAGGGAGCGGTCGTTGCGCGAGAGCGGTAACTCCGAGTCCCCGTAACCACATCCGCTTGTGGTTATGGATCCCGGCCTTCGCCGGGACGACGGCGAGTGGTTTGCGCGAGTTTTCTTCGATCAGAAGCCGTTCGTCGCGGTGGGCGCCCCCTTGGCTTCGGACGCCGTTAGTCGTAATGCCCAAGCATCTGTTCCAGTGATGGGGCAGCGGTCATCGTTCCCGAGGATGACAGCAGGGACACCGCCGTCAGAATGTGGAGCATGACGAAGCCAACTGCGATGATTGCCAGCAGTGCATCCTCGCTCAGCGGCGGAGCCTGAATGAAGCTCTCGCGCCGCTGTCCCTCTCCGATCGACATTGTCAGTGGTCCTCCAGGCTCGGTGTTATCAGAAGCCGTACTTCATTGCCCCGCGCAGCCTCTGGCTCTCGACGCCGTTGAGGGAGCTCGTCAGCAGATATTCCAGATCGAGGCTCAGCGCGTTGCCGACATCGGCGCGCAACGAGAGACCGCCGGTCATGGTGTCGCGCGCGGTCGAGGTGCCGCTGAGTGCATAGCCGGAGGTCAGGCCGACCAGATCGACGTAGTTCAGGCCCTGCACATAGCCGCCGTCGAAGGCATGCCGCCATTCCGCACGAACGGCCGGCGTCAGCACGCCCCAGCTTTGCAGGATCGGATAGGCGAGGCGACCGCCGAGAACGCCGGCCACGCTGGTCGTGTTCATCCTGTCGTAGCTCAGGGCCCATTGGCTCGAGCCGGTCTCGTTGTAGGTGTTGAGCGTCGCGTTCACGACATCGAAGCGGCCGTAGCTCGAAAGCTTCCAGCCCTCCCACCGGGAGACATGGCTCACACCGACCGTGCCGAAGAGCTGGCTGCCGGCGCGCTGACTGTCCAGCATGACGTTGCCGTCGTTGGACCAGCGTTTGCCGTCGAAACGGAGCCAGCCATATCCGCCGGCGACGTCCAGATAGGTGTGGGGCAGGAAGTTCCAGCTTGCATAGATCGTCGCGTTGAAGCTGCGCGCGTCGATCCTCGATCCGTCCGTTCCGATCTTGTTGTGGTCGAAGCCGAGACCGAATGCGGCGCCCGCCTTGAGGCCGTCGGTGATGGTTCGATCGAAACCGAGCGTCAGTCCGGAGGACGTGAAGCGGTTGTCGTAGCTGTTGTCGCCTTGCAGCCTGCCGAAGCCAACCGTTCCGAATGCCCAGACGTTGAAGGGCAGCAGATTGGCCTTGTTGATGCGCTCGACCGCCTGAGGGAGCGCGGCGGCGAGCTGGTTGACGGCACGGCCGGCGTCGGACTGCGACGTCAGGTTCGTGCGGATCGGCAGCTCGTCGGAGTAGCCGAGGGCCTGTGCCGCTGCGGGCCGATCGTTGAAGAGGCCGGCCGCCCGACGGTCGATTTCGGAATTGCTGGCCGATGGGCCGGACGGGCCTGCGGCCGCGATCGGGCCGGAGCCGGGTGCGCCGTCATCCGCGTCGTGCAGGCCTTCGAGACGCTGGAATATGTTGCCGATCTGGGCTTGGCCGAAGCGGACCGCGGTCGACACCTGCGAGGCGACGGTTCCACGGACCGCCGCGCTTGTGCCGGGATCGGAGCGTCCGACCGTGAGCGAGATGGCGATTGACGTGGCAGCGGCATTGTTGCCGTCACCGGCATAGATCGCGACAATCGAATGCGCGCCCGACGCCAGAGGCAAGGTCGTGAAGGATGCAGCCGAGCCGGAGATCGTCGCCGTGCCCAGCACGATCGTGCCGTCCTTGAAGCTCACGCTGCCGGTCGGGGAAGCGCCTCCCGACAGTGACGCCGTCAAGGTGACGGACTGGCCGGCCGCAGGTGCGCTCGCCGAGCTCGATACGGCGATCGAAGGCGCGGCCTTGCCGATAGTCACTGCGATCGTGCTCGATGTTGCCAAGGCATTGCTGCTGTCGCCGCCATAGATCGCCGTCAGGGAATGGAAGCCCACGACAAGTGTCGATGTTGCGAGCGTCGCGGTCGCGCCCGAGATGGTCGCCGTGCCGAGTGTCGTCGTGCCGTCCTTGAAGGTGACGGAGCCTGACGGCGAGGAGCCGCCGGAGAGCACCGCGGTGAGGACCACCGACTGGCCGGCGGCCGGCGACGTCAACGAGGCCGATACCGAGATCGAGGGTAACACCTTGGCGACCGTGACGGTGACGGCGCCGGAGGTCGCCGCGGCATTGTTGCTGTCCCCGCCATAGGCCGCCGTGATGCTGTGCGTGCCGATCGCGAGCGCCGCCGTCGTGAAGGTTGCGGTTGTGCCCGAGATCGCGGCGGAGCCGAGAATGGTGGCGCCGTCGTTGAAGGTCACGGTGCCGCCCGCCGACGATCCGCCCGAAACCGTGGCGGTGAAGGTGACCGACTGGCCGGCGGACGGCGAGGTGGACGAAGCCACAAGGGCGAGTGAGGCCGAGCTCTTGCCGACGGTCACCGTCACGACGGTCGACGTCGCCCCGGCGTTGCCGCTGTCTCCGCCATAGACCGCGGTGATCGTGTGTGTTCCGACCGCGAGCGCCGCGGTGGCGAGGCTCGCGCTCGAACCCGCGATCGCGGCGGAGCCGAGGACGGTGGCTCCGTCCTGGAAGGTCACGGTGCCACTCGGCGACGATCCGCCGGACAACGTTGCCGTGAAGGTTACGGACTGGCCGACAGCCGGCGCGGCCGATGACGCCGAGAGCGAGACCGAAGGCGATGCCTGGCCGACCGTCACCATGATTGCACTGGAGGTGGCTGTGGCGTTGCTGCCGTCGCCGCCATAGACGGCGGTGATCGCATGCGTGCCGACCGTGAAGGCGGAGGTCGTCAGCGCCGCGCTCGCGCCCGAGATCGTGGCCGAGCCGAGGACGGTGGCACCGTCCTGGAAGGTCACGGAGCCGCTCGGCGAGGAGCCGCCGGAGAGTGTTGCCGTGAAAGTCACGGACTGACCGACGGTCGGCGAGCTCGACGAGCTGGAAACGGTCAGTGACGGCGAGACCTTGCCGACCGTGACGGTGATCGTGCCCGAACTTGCCGAGCCGTTGCTGCCATCGCCGCCGTAAATTGCCGCGATCGGATGCGCGCCGACCGCGAGCGACGAGGTCGTGAAGGTTGCGGTCGAACCCGAAATCGTGGCCGCTCCCAGCGTCGTGGAGCCGTCCTTGAAGGTCACGGAGCCTGATGGCGAGGAGCCTCCGGAAAGTGTCGCCGTGAAGATCACCGATTGGCCGAGCGTCGGCGACAACGAGGAGCTCGAAATCGAGACAGACAGCGATGCGCTGCCGACCGTCACCGTCATGACGTTGGACGTCGCGCCGGCATTGTGGCTGTCGCCGCCATAGACGGCGGTGATCGTATGCGATCCGGTGGACAGCGACGATACCGTCAGCATCGCGGCCGATCCGGAAACGGTGCCGGAGCCGAGCGAGGTCGCGCCGTCATAAAAGGTGACAGAGCAGCCCGGCGAGGTGCCGCCGCTGAGCGAAGCGACCAGTGTCACGGGGTCGCCAGCGCTGGTTGACGTCGACGATGCGCCCAGGGTGACGGTCGGGGCGTCCTGCGTGATCGTCACGGTGATCGAGCCCGACGTGACCGACGCGTTGGTGGTGTCGCCGTTATAGGTCGCGGTGATCGTGTGCGGGCCGACGGACAGCGACGACACCGCCAGGATGGCGGTCGTCCCTGAGATGGTGGCGCTGCCAAGCTGGGTCGCGCCTTCCAGGAAGGTGACGGTGCCGCTTGGCGAGGCCCCGCCGGTCAGGGTTGCGACGAGCGCGACGGATGAGCCATAGCTTGCCGAAGTCGACGAGGCGGCGAGCGCGATCGAGGGCGTGATCTGGGCCACCGTGACCGTTGTGGAGCCGCTCGTAGCCGAGTTGTTGTTGGAGTTGCCCGAATAGCTCGCGGTGATCGCGTCCGATCCGACCGGCAGCGAGTTGATCGTCAGGCTTGCCGTCGTTCCCGAGAGGTTGGCGGTGCCGACCGATGTTCCGTTGGCGTAGAACGTGATTGTCCCACTCGGCGAATAGCCTCCGCTCAGCGTCGCTGTCAACGTCACCGGGCTGCCGTAGATGATGGAGGATGACGATGATGAAACGGTCAACGTCGGCGACGCCTTGTCGATCCTGATCTGGTAGGAGATGTTGCCCCAGCCCGGGCCCACGCCGGCAGCATCCGAAGGGAGAGAAAGTGAGTCGGTCATGATCGATATGACCCCGAAATAGGTACCTGCCGTCGCCGGGGTGCCGTTTATGGCGATGGAGCATGTGTCGCCGCTCGACGTATTCGAAATTGTGACACCCGGCACGAAGAAAGACATACTCGAAATTTGGCAGCCGGAGCTGTCGGTATAGACCGTGAGGCTCTGCGAGTACGCGGTCCCGATCGTTGCGTTCGCGAGCGTTCGCAGTGCATGGGCCGGCGCGCTCGCGCAGAAGAGCAGAATGGCAGCCAGCCAAAGGCTGCCAACAGCGTTTCGAACCGTGCGAGACAGCACCGTCGCGATCGGCTTTGCACTGGCGAATGACGATATCGCTCGCGTGGCGCGATCGTTCTCAAGCTGGCCGCAGCGCGCGACCACATCGAAACAACCGGAATGCATGCCCTGTCCTCATCGTTCGGATCCCACGCGATGGAGGTCGCAGGGATTGGACAGGCGAGGAGAGGGAGCGTCAGAGGATATGCCTCGCCAACCCAGAGATCTCTCACGCCTGAGATCGTTTGGTCGGGTCTGGTAGGCGACGAACGGCAAATCCACCATCAACGCGGATTGATCCTGGGGATTGGGTAGCCGCTAGTCGCATTCCTGCGACAGCGCTAATTGTCCCGGGGCTGTTCGGTCCGCGGTGGCGCGATCGCAGATCGTCAGGGCAACGATGTGAACGACCAGGAAGGCGGCGGCCACGGCCAGCAGCCAGCCCGTCTCATCCTGGGTTTGAGGCCGGGCGACCCCATTTGCTCGCGCTGGCTTGCCTGCAGCGATCATGTCCGGTCTCCAGAATCCGTATTGAAGTCTTGATGTGTGATTGCTGCTGATCCCGCGACCCGGTGTCGTCTCAGAACCCGATCTTGACGTGCGCACGCCCGCGCTCGCTCCGCGAATTGCTGGCGATCAGTTCGTCGAGCTGAAAGCCAAGGCTGACCGACCGGTTCACCTGCAGTTCGAAGCCGAGGCCGATCAGGGCCTGGTCGCGCTTCTCCGCCGAGCCGAACAGGCTGTAGACGGTCGTCGGATCGAAGCTGTAGGCGATCGCTTGCGTATAGGAGCCGCTAAGGCTGCGGCGATAGGCGAGCTCGAAGCTCGATTTGAGAACGCCGGCCGAGGTGTCCATCACATGGCTGAACCGGGTGCCGAGCACGCCCGCGAGATCGACGGCCGAGGTCTGGTTGAAGGTGAGATTGTAGATGCCGGCGCCGGTCTCGACATAGCCGTCGAGCCGGATCCATTGCAGGTCGAGCCGCGCATACGGCGCGATCTTCCAGCGCTCGACTTTGATCTCGCGGCTCACCGCGAGCGAGCCGAACAGATCCTCGGCGCCCCGATGTCCGGCGCCGAAGGCCTGCGCCGAGCTGTCGTAGCGAGAGTTGCCGAGCCGGCCCACGGCGTAGCCGAGGACGCCATCGATGAACCACTGCGGCGCAACGCGGTAGCTGGCATAGGCCTGCGTCGACCAGACATTGGCGTTGATGTGCGAGCCGTCGCTGCCGATCGTGGCATGATTGATGCCGAAACCGACGGCGACGCCGGCCTTCAGGTTTCGGGTCAGGCGCGAATCGACACCGGCGGTCAGTCCGGTCGAGGACACGTTGTATTTGGCATCGGCGTAAGTGGTGTCGCGGCCGAACAGCAGCGCGCCTGCGGTCCAGTAGCGCAGCGATGAATCCGATCCCGCTGGTACCGGCACGGCCTGCCCATCTTTCGGCGTCTGGCGGGGCTGTGCCATATCGGATGCGGAGCTCGTCCTGTCTCCGGCATTCGCCGGCAGGCCATACTGTCTCTGCGATGCCGGCATCTGTGCGAAGGACGCCCTGTTGCTGACCAGGGGGACGTAGTCATTGTGCAACTCGATCAGCCGGTCCTGCACGTTGTCGATCTGTTGCTGACCCATCACCTGCACGGTGTGAACCTGGAAGTCGACCATTGCCTTCACGGTCGGATCCGCGGTCGGATCCGGCATCGCGGCATAGCGATAGATGGCCGTCCCCGTGGCCGAGCCGAGCGGCGTGGTCACGGTGACGTCGACGGCACCCGCCGCATGCGGAGGCGTCACCACCGAGATCTGCGTCGCGCTCAGCACCGTGAAGCCGAGCACGTTGGCGCCGCCGAATTTGACCGACGTGGCGCCGGTGAGGTTCTGGCCGATGACGATGGTGGTTTGCTGTCCGGCGATCGGGCCAGATGCCGGATTGGTACTGGTCACCACGGGGCCGGGGCTGGAGGCGGCCGTGCAGGTGACGGTGACGTCGATCTGCGACGGCAGTCCTTCGCTCAGGGCGTTCCAGCCGAAGTTCTGCGTGCCCGACGCAGCCACGATGATCTGCAGCGTGCCCGACACGACGCCGGAGCGGTCGGTGTTGCGGCCGCCGACGCCCATCTGGATGCCGTAGACGAGGGTCGTGTCGACGACGAACGTGTAGTTCAGCTTGATGACGTCGCCGGCGGTCAGAGTCACCGGCGTGTTCGGCTGAGAGTCGGCCCCGCTCACGTTGAAGGCGCCGGCATTGATGCCGGCACAGGTGGTCGCCGCGAGCGCCGGGCCTATGCCGGTTGCCTGAAGCAGAACGAGCACCGCGAGCGTGCGGAGCACAGCCAGGGGCGCCGCCGAGGTCGCCTGCTTGAAGGCGGCGAGACGCGCGCATCTGTCGAGACAAAGGAAAGCCATACCCCAATTTCCACTCGTCGAGATCCCGGCCGCAATTGGCCGCGACGCGGGACCCGCGTGTGAGGCGACGTCGGACGTGTCTGGGATCGATTAACGGGGGCTCGTAGGCGAAAGGCGCGGAAACGACCATCAATGCGCGTTGATCTTCCCGCCGGCCGGAAACGAAAGAGCCGCCGACATTGGCTCTGGACGAGGGCGGATCAACTCTGCAATGGAAGATCTCAGGGTGAATGAGCGCGAGGATTGGCCGGGATGCCGGCGGTAGAATTGGACCTTCAGGGATGCATCGGGACGAGCGGCGAATTTCGTGATCCGAGGACGGAGGCGGCGTTCTCCGAGAGTGTCTGGCGGTCGGCGCGCGCGATGGCGCTGTTGTGCGTTCTGGCCGACACCGTCGCGAGCCTGTCATTCGTGCCGCTCGACGCCATGACGCTGAGCGGCTCGCGGCTTGCGTTCTTCCTGGAAGTGCGGCTCCTGATCGCGGTTGCCGCGGTCGCCGCCGTCCTGGCCCTGCTGCGGACGGGCGGATATGTGCGCATCGTCGCGATCACCTATGCGCACCAGTTTGCGTTCTTCACGCTCAACGCGCTGGTCTTCAACCATCCGAGCCTGACCCGTCACGGCGGATTGCTGCTGCCGCTGATCGCGATCGCGCTCAATCTGTGCCTGCCCGGGCGGTTTCGCTGGGTGGCGCTGATGAGCGCCTATGCGCCGATCGTCAGCCTGTTGTTCTGGGCGATGCTGAGACCCGATCCGGAGAGCCCGCTCGATCTCACGATCATCGGGCTGGTCGTGGCGGTCGGCTACGTCGTCGGGGCGGTGGCACGCACGCAGTTCAACCGGCTGCGGCGCGAGGAATATCTGCGCATCGCGCGCGAGCGGCAGGTCAACCTCGACCTGCGTGAAGCCAAGGATGCGGCGGAAGCGGCCGCGAACGTCAAGGCCGACTTCCTTGCCGTCATGAGCCACGAGATCCGCACCCCCATGAACGGAATCCTCGGCATGGCGCAGTTGGCGCTCGACGAGCCGCTGCCGCCGTCGCAGCGCAAGCGCCTGTCGATCATCAAGTCGTCGGCGGAGGGGCTGCTCAACATCCTCGACGACATCCTGGATATCTCCAAACTCGAACGACAGGCCGAAGTCTACGAGCGCGCGCCGTTCGACCTCCGGCAAAGCCTGCGCGAGATCGTCAATCTGATGACGCCGCGCGCGCACGAAAAGGGACTGACTCTCCAGCTGGAGCTCTCGCCCCTCGTGCCGCAATGGGTGCTCGGCGATCAGTCGCGCGTCAGGCAGATACTGTTCAACCTGATCGGCAACGCCGTGAAGTTCACGAGCCAGGGCAGTGTCACCGTCGAGGTTACAGCGACCGGATCGCGGGACGGGGCGCGGATCAGTTTCTGCGTGTCCGACACCGGCATCGGAATCACGCCCGAGCAACGGGCGCATCTGTTCCAGGCGTTCGGGCAGGCGGACGCGTCGATCCGGCGGCGTTTCGGCGGCATAGGACTTGGACTCGTCATTTGCAAGCGGCTGGTCGACGGCATGCACGGCAAGATCGACGTCGAGAGTGCGCCGGGAGAGGGCAGCCGCTTTCGCTTTTGCCTGCCGCTACCGGCGATCGATGAACCGGCCGACGGCGATGCGATCGGCGTGGCGGCGCCGCCTGTGCGGCCTCTCAATCTGCTGCTCGTCGAGGATCTCCACATCAACGCGATGGTCGCACGCGGGATATTGGAAAAGACGGGGCACAGCATCGCGCTCGCAAGGTCCGGCGAGCAGGCGCTCGAGCTGGTGCGGAGTGCTCGGTTCGATGCGGTCCTGATGGACATGCAGATGCCCGACGTGGATGGGCTCGAGGCGACGCGTCGCATCCGCGCCCTGCCGCGTCCGCACAGGCAGGTACCGATCGTTGCTCTCACGGCCAACGTGATGTCGCAGGATGTCGCCGCGTGCCTTGCCGCGGGCATGGACGGGCATCTGGCGAAGCCGATCGATGTCGCAGCACTGCACACCGCGATCGAGGCGGCGTTGGAGGCCCGGCACTGGCCGGCATCCGGCCCGAGTGCGTCGCTGAAGGCCGGCGGCGACGTTCTCGTGGTGGGCGATGCGCGCAAGGCGACGCATGGTCCGCTTGGGGATCTTGGATTTCGTGTCTTTCCGGCGCAGTCGTTCGAGGCTGCCGGCACGATGGTGGCGGCGCGGGAATTCGCGGCGATGGTTGCCGTCTGCCCGCCGCCGGGCTTTCTGGGATCGCTGCGCGAGCGCGCCGCGGGAGAGGGCATGTTCATCGTCGGCGTTCCCGTCGATGGAGAAGCCGCGTGGCTGTTGGAGGAGGGCGCCGACCTCGTGCTTGACGCAACGCTCGCGCCTGACGACATCTCCTGGAAGATCGGGGCCTTCCTCGCCTCGCAGCAGGCGTCCGGATCATTCGCACTCGAAGAGGTTTTCGAACGCGACCGCATCGACGAATTGCAGGGGCTGTTCGCCACGAGCCTCAAGGAACTGGACCGCGCGCTGGCGCGAGGCGATCTGGCGCCGAAGGATCTTGCCAGCGTCGCGCATCGCATCAAGGGAAGTGCGGCTAATCTGCGAATGCCGGAACTCGCCGCGCGTGCCGATGACGCGCTGACGGCGGCAAGGGCCGCCGGAGCGAGCCGCGGCGGTCTCGACGAGGCGATCCAGGCGCTGCGCCGGCAGATCGCCGTTGTCCTGAGGGAATTGGATGCCGCCGGGCAGAGCAGGCCGGTGCCTGCCTCCACCAACACCGAGCTTGAAGGGGCCGATGTCGACGATCGTACTCGTGGTTGAGGACGCGCCGGAGATCCGGCTGATGCTGACCTCGTTCCTCCGGGAGGAAGGCATGGTCGCGCATGGCATGGCGACCGGCGACGAGTTGCGCGCGGGGCTCGCTGCGCTCAGGCCCGACATCGTCCTGCTCGACATCAACCTGCCTGACGCCGACGGCATTGCCCTCGCGCGCGAATTGCGGCTCGGTGAGCAATGCGGGCTTATCTTCGTCACCAGCCGGGATTCCGATGACGACGTTCTCTCGGGGCTGGAGGCGGGGGGCGACGACTATATCTCCAAGCCGATCAACCTGCGCACGCTGCTGGCCCGCATCCGCAGCGTCCTGCGCCGGACCAAGGAATCGGTCGTCACGTTCGACGGTTGGATTCTCGACCCGGTCCGGCGCGAACTGTTTCGTCCCGACGGCAGCTTGGTCCAGCTGACGTCGGGCGAATTCAACATCCTCGCCGCCCTTGCCTCGCGATGACGCGGCCGCTCAGCCGCGATTTCCTGCTCGACGTCATCTCCAATCGCGACCCCCGCGAGATCAGCGAGCACACGGTCGACAATCTGATCGTGCGGCTGCGGCGCAAGATGCAGTATGACGGAACGGCGGCGCCGATCGCAACGGTGCGCGGCGTCGGCTATGCGCTGATGCCGGTGCAGTCCTGATGTCTCACCTCAGCCGCTGATCCCGCACGTCCTGCGCGTCTTCCGTGGACTTCGCGCGAAGATAACATAACAGTCACGTTGATAACATCTTGGGATGTTAATAACCGCGCCGGCAATTCAAGCGGGTGGGGTCAATATGCAGTGCCTTTCTGATCGTCGGCGTTTCCATGCTTGGAAGCGCGCCATGCTCTCGGCTTCGGCTTTCTTCCTGACGTCTTGCGCAACAATCCTCGATTTTGCGACGCCCTCGTTTGCATCTGCATCGATTGTCGTGGACACCCAGGTGCCGTTCAACGAGGGCATCAGTGGCAACGACGATCTCGGCGACCTCAAGCGAATCTACCAGAGCGCGAATAGCCCGGCCGAACAGGCGCTCGATCAGTTCAACCAGATCATCACCGATACCGGGATGAAGCGGACGCGCCTGCTGCTCAGCGATGTCTACTGCGATGTCGATCAGACTGGCGATGTATTCGGCTACACCATGGACGGCGTTTTCCATCCGGGCGACTGCCAGCCTTTGGCCTGGCATCTTGAGTGGGCCCTGGGTCGCGGGCTGTCGCCTCACGTGGCGGTCGCGGCCTTCATGCCGCCGCGCCTAGTGCAATACGGACCTGGCGAGAGTTGGAATCGGAACGGGCCGGCTCCGGCACTTTTCCAGAAATACGCCAACGCTCTCGTGCGCTATATCGCGAAGAAATCGTTCGACGGCGGGGCGTCATCCGTCATCTTCGAGGTCAGCAACGAGGCTGATATCGCCGATTCAGCCCCGGAGAACTGGAGTGACACCAATCCATCCGCCTACAGGCTCAAGCCATTGGGTCCATAGGGTCGCTGGCTGTGGTGGACGGACCCGGCCAAGTACGTCCTCAAGCAGTGGACCCCGCTGCAGACCCACATGATGTCCAATGCCGAAGATCCGACCTTGTCGTACCCCTACGGGGGCGATGCGCGCCGTCTGCCCAGGCAGCTCTTGCCGGTTCAGAAGATTTTCTCGCAGGCGATTGACACGGTCAGGGCCGAACTCGCCAGCAACAACAGCTATTCCGGCAAGACGCTCGAAATGGCCGGGCCGGCCCTGGTCGGACTGAGCATCAACTATTATCCGGCGGAGAATCTTCCGACGCTGGAGGAAGTATTCCTCGACCAGACCTTCAATCCGCTGGCAGATACTTACTTGGCAAAATTCAACGCGCGGCTCGATCGCTTCTCGTTCCACTATTACGGCTCGACAGACGGCACCGGCGGTTTCGCGTTCTTCGACAACCTGGTCGACAAGGCCAAGGCCAAGCTGGAGGCCTTGAAGATGAACAATGCCAACATGCCCGATGTGAAGCTGTTCCTGTCGGAATGGGGCCCTACGGCCTTTGAGGCGACTGACGTCAATTATTCGCACAAGGGGGCAGCCTGGACGGCGGCGTTCCTGCCCGAAGCAGTGAAAAAGAAGATATCGATGGGGTCGTACCTCATTATCGGCGACGGCCAGGGGGATCCGAACATCACACCTGCCCTCGGCCAGGCCAGCCTGCTGCACAAGGTGCCGCACGGCGACAACCCGGCCGACTACTACCCGAAGCCGGTCGCGAACCTCTTCAAGATGTACAACAAGATGTCCGGCCAGCGCGTGCAGGCCGCTCTCACCAGCGGGCGGGCTCCCACCTCAACGCGTTCGCGACCTGGGATGGCGCTAACTCGACCGCGAACATCATGGTCTACAACTATGATCCGACACGTGTCTTCGGCAACAACATTTCGACCGAGACGCCGGAGGGGATTTCGCTTGAGGTCGACAACCTGCCGTTCAGCGATGGCTCGACCGTGACGATTGAGCGCTACCTGATCGATGCGAATACCAGCAACCTGGCGAAGTTCTATTCCGATCCGACCCACCCCGATCCCAACCTGCAGAGGATATTGCTGCAGCGAACGATCAATAGCGGAAAGCTCGTCCTGACGGGCGACGCCCTCGGGCTGGGTGTCGTGCTCTACCGCATATTGCCGCCGACGGTGGTTCCCTAAATTAGTTGAACGCAAACCAGACCTTGGCGACGAATGTCGCGCCACACCAGTTCGAGACCAGGCCGTCCGGGTTGGTGATCGGATTGGCGCGGCCGCCCGGCCGCGCATTTGGATCGCCCGTAAAGACGAAGCAGTTTTCCTTCGACAGATTGGTGTCGTAGTAGCGCAGATCGAGGTTGAGCGCCTTGTGCGTGAACGTCACGCCGGCCTGCCAGTTGAGATAGGCAGGCAGCGGGAAGCCGCCGAGTTGCGAGGTCTGGTTGCCAAACCAGGAATAGCCGGCGGCGGTGGTGAACGACACGGTCAGGTTCTGCGGCAGAAACCGCTCCGGCACGTCGAAGCCGACTCCGGCCGCCACATATTGGCTCCAGGCGCCGGTGTTCGAGACGTTCGGAGAGTAGGCGTAACCGCCGGCGACGCGGACCTGATCGCCGATGCGTCGATCCCCGCGGACAACGATCTCCCAATAATTGATGCCGTTGGTCTCGCCAGGAAGTCTTTCACCGGGATAGGCGAAATAGGTCGCCCCAAGATCAAAATCGATCGTGGCAATCTGCGGGCGCATGCCGGCGGCAAAGGTGAGTTCGGCGGCCGGTTGGGTCGGCAGCTTGACGGTGGCGACCGTTGTGCCGGCGTAGAGCGGGCCCCATCTCGTCTCGAAGGCGGCGCCGGCCGCGGGTCCATGATCGGACAGCGTGGTCCCGCGGTAGATGTAGTCGGATGCAAGCCCCGCGCGAGCGCTGAATTCGAGCTTGTCGGCAGGCGTTGCCTGGGTGGTGTCGGCCGCCGACCAACCGCGGTTGCCGAGACCGAGCGCCCCAGCCGAGGATTGGGCCAGCGCCAAACCGCCGGTCATGGGTGCAAGCCACAATCCGGCCAGCGCGGCAAATGAGGCACCGCTTGCAACCGGAAACGATGTTTCGTGTCGCCGCAAGTCGATCATCCTCCCAGAGCGACTGCGATGCCAACCAGCGTACTCCCGACAGCCACCATCGCAAGTCCCGCCGCCCAGGGCCGCAGCCCGCTGTGAACCCCGAACACGTAACCGCAGCCGAACAGCATCACGATGGCGACGGCATAGGAGACGCGCAGCGCCAGCCTGGCGTCGCTCAGGAACAGGAACGGCAGCACCACCGGGAAGGTGGACAGGAAGCTCAGCAGGCAAAGGCCGAGCGCTCCGATCCAGTCGCGCTTCGTCAGCCCTGGACCGGGAGCCGGCTCAGGCAATTGTTGCAACCGTTGCCGCATCGATTCCAATTGCTCTACGGGCAGCATCACCGACAATTCCGGCGGCAGTGCGTCGGCAATGACGCGGCGCGCTGCTTCGGGATCCGGTGCCTTCCGTATCGCGCGGAGGGTCAGAACCTTGTTTCCCCGGTCATTGATGCGCGCCAGCAGATAAAGACCGCCGTCAACGATGCCCCATGCGAGATTGCAGCCGAGTGCGCCGATCAGCATTGTTTGAATATTGATATTGGTCCCGGTCGCGACACCAAGCGAGCAGATGAAGGTAAGGGCCATGATCAGCCCGAACAAAGTCTCCGAGATCCGTTCCATCGGATCAAGTATGCTCCCGAAGCGAGTATTGCGTCCCAATAAGGCGCCCATGGCTTGGTCTTCGATCGCCGTTTGCAGGTGTCATCGAGGCTCACGTCCGGCTGTCGTCCGTTGAGCTAAGTCAAAGGCCTGGGCATGAGTGGACTGGGCCGGCCGGGCGCCGCCCGTGCCCGCCAGTCCATCGAGGACGATTTTACGACGTCGGGTTCTGACCGACGTCGCTCGGGCCTGATAGCGCTTTAGCCCAGCCGCTGGTCCCGCACGTCCTGCGTATCCTCCGTCGCCGTCTTGACGGCGGCGGTCGCCGCGCTCTTTGCGGCACCCTTGCGGCTGGCGATCTCCACCGCCTTGCGGCCGGAGATCTCGTGACCGGCGTCGGCGGGCATCTGCCAGAAGAACCAGCTCGACGCCGCCGAGGTCAGCGCGATCACGACGAAGGCCGGCGCGAACACGGTGGCGTCGATCTCGCTGACATGGTTGAACCACATCGTCGTTTCCACGCAGGCCGCGCCGACCGCGACGCCGGCGGAGACCGCGAGCTGCTGGTTGACGCTGACCAGCGTGGTGGCGCGGCTCATCTGCGCGGTCTCGACGTCGGCATAGGCCACCGTGTTGATCGCGGTGAACTCCAGCGAGCGGAAGAAGCCGCCGACCACCAGGATCACCATGATGATGAGCAGCGGCGTCGTCACCGTGAACAGCGCGCAGACGCCGAGGAAGAACGCGCTGACGATCGCGTTCACCGTCATCAGATTGCGGAAGCCGAAGGTGCGGATGATGCGCGCGGCCAGCGTCTTCATGCCCATGGCGCCAAGCGAGGAGCCGAAGGTGACGAGGCCGGAATGGAACGGCGACAGCCCGAACCCGATCTGCATCAGCAGCGGAAGCAGGAACGGTAGCGCGCCGATGCCGAGCCGGAACATGAAGCCGCCGAAAACGGCCGCGCGCAGCGTCGGCAGCTTCAGGAGCGAAAAATCCAGCACCGGCGAACCCGTCCGCCGCGCGTGCAGGACATACAATGTCATCGAGATCGCTCCGCCCACGACCAGGGCCGCGACCGTGCTCCAGGGCAGAAGGTTGAGCCCGGCGACGGACAGACCGAACGCGATGCCGGCGAGGCCGATGCCCGCGAGCAGCATGCCGTAGAGATCGAACGGCTCCCGCGTCTCGCTCTTGATGGGATCGATGAAGCGCAAGGCCATGAAGATGCCGAGCAGCCCGATCGGAATGTTGATCAGGAAGATCCAGTGCCATGACGCATAGGTCGTGATGAAGCCGCCGAGCGGCGGGCCGATCACGGGACCGATGAGGGCAGGGACCGTCACCCATGCCATGGCGTTGACCAGCGCGCTCTTGTCGACCGAGCGCAGCAACACCAGGCGTCCGACCGGCGTCATCATCGCCCCGCCCATGCCCTGAAGGATGCGCGCGAATACGAAATCGGTGACGGAGGTCGAGAGTGCGCAGCCGATCGAGCCGACCATGAACACGCCGACCGCGATCGCGAACACCATGCGCGCGCCGAAACGGTCCGCGGTCCAGCCGCTCGCCGGGATGAACACCGCGAGCGACAGCAGGTAGGAGGTGATGGCAAGCTTGAGCGTCAGCGGGCTCGTGCCGATGTCGGCCGCGATCGCCGGCAGCGAGGTGGCGATCACCGTCGAATCCATGTTCTCCATGAAGAGAGCGGTGGCCACGATCAGCGGGATGACGCGTTGCTTGTCGACCATGACGGATTGGTAATGAAAATCAGAAGGAAAGGTGGACTTGCGGCTTATCACTGCCGCTCCGCCCGGACCATTGCGGATCAACGCATAGCACCTAAATCCTGCGTAACAACGGTGTGACCCTCGACGGCGGGTGCACGCGCTCCCTCGTCATTCCCCGGCGCGCCCCTTCGCGAGCCCGGATTCCATCGGGCCCCAGACCGTTTGCGGGATGGATTCCGGGCTCGCGACTTCGTCGCGCCGGGGGATGACGAGGGTGGCCGCCGCCCGGCCATCCACGCCGAATTTACTTAAAAAGCCTGTGCATGGCTGGCCAGCGGTCCGATTTGCTTTGATTCGTCGCGTGGCCGTGCTATCGACCCGCGTCAACCCCACCGATGGGCTCCGATTCTCCGGCGATGCCGCAAGGTACGCCGAGGGCGGCGCTCATCCATAGCTATTTGCGGCAGGGCCGCAGGAAGGAGTTGGCAGATGGCCACGGTGCAACTTCAAGGCATTCGCGAAGCCTTTACGTTCGACGACGTGCTGTTGAAACCGGGCCTGTCGGACGTCATGCCGGGCGAGGTCGACATCCGCTCCCGCGTCACCCGCGCCATTCCGCTCAACATCCCGATCATGGCGTCCGCCATGGACACGGTCACCGAAGCCCGCATGGCGATCGCCATGGCGCAGGCCGGCGGCCTCGGCGTCATCCACCGCAATTTCGATCCCGAGGGGCAGGCCGCCCAGGTGCGGCAGGTCAAGCGCTACGAGTCGGGCATGGTGGTGAACCCGCTCACCATCAGCCCCGAGGCCACGCTCGACGATGCGCTCAAGCTGATGAGTGACCACGGCATCTCCGGTATTCCCGTCGTCACCGGTGCGAGCAAGAATACGCCCGGCAAGCTGGTCGGCATCCTCACCAACCGCGACGTGCGGTTTGCCACCGACCGCCGGCAAAAAGTCTCCGAGCTGATGACGCATGACGGCCTCGTCACCGTGCGCGAGAATGTCAGCCAGGACGAGGCGCGGCGGATGCTGCATCAGCATCGCATCGAGAAGCTGCTCGTGGTCGACGAGCAATATCGCTGCGTCGGCCTGATCACCGTGAAGGACATGGAGAAGGCGGTCGCCCATCCGCTCGCCTGCAAGGACGCACAGGGCCGCCTGCGCGTCGCCGCCGCCACCACCGTCGGCGACACCGGCTTCGAGCGCACCGAGCGCCTGATCGATGCCGGCGTCGACCTCGTCGTCGTCGACACCGCGCATGGCCACTCCCGCCACGTGCTGCATGCGGTCAACCGCATCAAGCGCCTGTCCAACTCCGTGCAGGTCGTTGCCGGCAACGTCGCCACCACCGAGGGCGCACAGGCGCTGATCGATGCGGGCGCGGACTGCATCAAGGTCGGCATCGGCCCGGGCTCGATCTGCACCACGCGCATCGTCGCCGGCGTCGGCGTTCCCCAGCTCACCGCGATCATGGATGCGGTCGAGGCTGCAAAGAAGTCCGACATTCCCGTCATTGCCGACGGCGGCATCAAGTTCTCCGGTGACCTTGCGAAGGCGCTCGCCGCCGGCGCCGACATCGCGATGGTCGGCTCGCTGCTCGCCGGCACCGACGAGACCCCCGGCGAAGTGTTCTTGTGGCAGGGCCGTTCCTACAAGGCCTATCGCGGCATGGGCTCGGTCGGCGCGATGGCGCGGGGATCTGCCGACCGCTACTTCCAGCAGGACATCAAGGACACGCTCAAGCTCGTGCCTGAAGGCATCGAGGGCCAGGTGCCCTACAAGGGCCCGGTCGGCAACGTCATGCACCAGCTCGCCGGCGGCTTGCGCGCCGCGATGGGCTATGTCGGCGCAAAGGACATGAAGGACCTGCACGAGAAGGCCCAGTTCGTCCGCATCACCGGCGCGGGCCTGCGCGAAAGCCACGTCCACGACGTGACGATCACGCGCGAGAGCCCGAACTATCCGGGCGCGGGTTAGGCCTCGCTCGGCATTCGGCTGCGCGTCGGTTGCGGCGCGCTCGCCGCAATGACGGTGTCATTCCCCGCGAAGGCGGGGAATCCAGTACGCCGCGGCTTCTCGGTTCAATCACAGCTGCCTCTGGAATACTGGATCGCCCGCTCCAGTGCGCGCAAGGCGGGCGATGACAGTGAGTGTGTGGGCGGCGCCTGCCACAAGCTCGTCATTGCGAGGAGCGTCAGCGACGAAGCAATCCAGTCCTTTTATGTTGACGAGACTGGATTGCTTCGCTTCGCTCGCAATGACAGAAAAGTGGAGGAAGCCATGTCCCAAGCAAAACGCATCGTTCTCGCCGCGCGTCCCGTCGGCGAGCCCAAGCCATCCGATTTCCGCATCGAGGAATTCGCAGTCCCGGCGCCCGGCGCGGGGGAAGTCCTGCTGCGCACGATCTGGCTCTCGCTCGATCCCTATATGCGTGGACGCATGAGCGACGGTCCGTCCTACGCAGCACCTGTGCCGGTCGGCGGCCTGATGGAGGGCGAGGCGGTCAGCGAGGTCGCGGTCTCCAACCATCCTGATTTCGCCAAGGGCGACATCGTGCGAGCCCGTACCGGATGGCAGTCGCACGCGATCTCCAACGGCAAGGGCCTGATCAAGGTCGATCCCAAGCTCGGTCCGATCTCGACCTCCATCGGCGTGCTCGGCATGCCCGGCATGACCGCCTATACGGGCCTGCTCGACATCGGCAAGCCGCAGGAAGGCGAGACCGTCGTCGTCGCCGGTGCCTCCGGTGCGGTCGGGTCGGCCGTTGGCCAGATCGCGAAGATCAAGGGGGCGCGCGCGGTCGGCATCGCCGGCGGCAAGGACAAGTGCGACTACGTGGTGAAGGAGCTCGGCTTCGATGCCTGTCTCGATCACCGCGAAACCGATTTCGCCGCGAAGCTGAAGTTTGCCTGCCCGAAAGGCATCGACGTCTATTTCGAGAATGTCGGCGGCGCCGTGTTCGAGGCGGTCTTCCCGCTGCTCAATCCGTTCGCGCGCGTGCCGGTCTGCGGCTTGATCGCCCATTACAACGACACCGAGGCCAAGCCGCCGAAATGGGCGGCCAGCATGATGCGCGCGACGCTGACCAAGCGGCTCACCTTCCGAGGCTTCATCGTCTCCGACTTCGCCAACCGCCACGGCGACTTCCTGCGCGACATGTCCACCTGGGTCCGCGACGGCAAGGTCAAGTACAAGGAGTTCGTCACCGAGGGCCTGGAGAGCGCGCCCGGCGCCTTCATGGGGCTCCTGAAGGGCGCCAATTTCGGCAAGCAGCTGGTGCGGGTCGGGCAAGATAAAGCTTAACTGCAAGGCCTAGTTGCACGGGTGTCACACCCCGGATATCGATGGTTAACAAAGAGTGACCGATCGGCCACACCTGCCCGCAAAAGCCGCAGGTGTGACCGTCGGTTCATTGACCGCAGAGTGAAGGCATTGAATCATCGCGCCTATTTTAGGTGCTGCGATGTTAGAGATTGGTATTTTCAGCGTAATCCTTCTGGCTGCCGGCTATTGGGCGACCCTGTTCGTCATGGGCCGTCGCGACGACGTGATCCATGGCAAGTTCGTCCACGTCGACGAAGAGGGCGATTTCACGCCAGCCGCGATGCCGGCGCCACCACCGCCATTCCCGAAACGTCCGGGCAAAGCTGCGCAGCCTGACAAGGTCCAGCCTGCGAAGGCGGAGGCGAGGCCGGTGAACAGCGATGCGCTGCAATCGCTGCTGGCTGCGATCCAGCAGGATCTCAAGACCATCGCCTGATCCGCAACCTCAGACGCTGCCGCGCTCGACCAGGAACAGCTCGACGGCGAGCCGCTGCTCGGCGCGTGGCGTGCCTGATAGCCGCGCCAGGAGTAGTTCGCCCGCGATCCGTCCCACAGCCGCCGCATCGAAGGAGATGGTGGTGAGACCAGGCGTGATCTGATCGGCGACGTCGTTGTCGCCGAAGCCGAGCAGCGCCAGATCGCGCGGCACCGAGAGGCCGCGGGCGCGGGCCTCGATCAGCGCGCCGGTCGCGAGCAGATCGTTGGCACAGAACACCGCGTCGACGTCGCCGCCGCGTTCAAGCAGGGCGGTGAAGGCGGCGCGGCCGTCGGCCAGTCCCGTGATCTCACCGACGCCGATCTCGTGGACGATCTCGAGGCCGAGGTGTGCGGCTGCGGCCCGAAAACCGTCGCGGCGCAGCGCGCCACGGCCGCTGCCGCGTCCGATGAAGGCGACGCGGCGATGTCCGGCTTCCGCCAGCCTGCGCGCCGCCATCGCGCCGGCATCCGCGTTAGGCAGGCCGACCAGCATGTCGATGGGGTCGCGCGGAAACGCCCAGGTCTCGATGACGGGAATGCCGAGCTCGAGCAGCGCGGCACGATTCTCCTCGAGCTCGATCACGCCGGTGAACATCACTGCTGCGGGGCGAATGCCGCGCAGCGACTGGATCATCGCGACTTCCTTGGCATAGGAGTAGGAGGTCTGGCCGACCAGCACCTCGAAACCCTCAGGCTCCAGCGTCGCGGCGAAGCTGCGCACCGCGAGCCCGAACTGCTGGCTGAGGATGTTGGAGACGAAGGCCATCACCACGTTCGAGCGCCCCGAGCGCAGCGCGCGCGCATGCGGGTTGGAGGCGTAACCGGTCGCCTCGATCACCTCGAGGATGCGCTCGCGGGTCTCGCGATTGACCTTCTCGGGGTGGCGCAGCACCCGCGACACCGTGATCGGCGCAACGCCCGCGCGCTCCGCGACCTCCTCGATGCGCGGCGGCCGCCCGCTCGCGCTGGCGCGGCCGGGCGGCGCTGGAATGCGCACAACGTCGTCATAGGTCGGCTTTGCCGGATCGGTCATCGAATCCCGAGTGTAATCGCAGTCGGTATCGTCTCCAAAACTCAGCGCGCTGAAACCTCGTCGCGCGACAGCGCGCGGCCGACCTGGACCAGGCAGTCGCCGCTCTGGCTGTCGGTGTGCAGGCGCTGCGAGATCACGATGCCGTCGGCGGGGAAGCGCAGCACCTCTTCCGGCAGCTCCGGGCGCTCGAAATCATGGTACCAGCCGGCGACGTCGCCGGCCGCAACCCGCGCGCCGACCATGACGGCGGGCTCGAACCAGCCGCGACGGGTCGCGAACACTGCCTGCGCATGGCTTTGCAGCGCCAGCAATTCGGTGGCGCGTTCGACCGGCGCATGCGGGCCCAGCACCGGCGCCTGGACAATGCCAAGCGCGAGCAACAGCCGGTCGATCGCGCGCGCGGTGAGCGCCATGGTCTGCGGCGTGACGGTGCCGCCGCCGCCGAATTCACCGGAGAGTCCGATCGCGCCGGCGCGCGCGGCCGCGGCCATCGAGGTCGGAGCGGTCGCGCCGTTCTCGGCGACGAAGGCGAAGGGCATCCCCACCCCCTCCATCAGGCGCAGCGCGTGGCCGAACATCTCGGGCGGCCCCTGCCGCTCGATCAGCGCGCAAGGCACATGCGCCATCGAGGTGCCGCCGGAGTGGATGTCGAAGACGACGTCATGGCGCGGAAACAGCTCGTGCTCAAGGAAGTGCGCAAGCCGGAATGTCGGCGTGCCCGCGGCATCGCCGGGGAAGGCGCGGTTGAGGTTGCCTTCGTCGAGCGGCGAGCGGCGCCGCGCCGCCATCACGGCCGGCCAATTGGCGAAGGGCAGGATGGTGATCTCGCCTTTGACGTCCTCTGCATCGAGCCGGCGATACAGCCGCGTCAGCGCGATCTCGCCCTCATATTCGTCGCCGTGATTGCCGGCCATCAAAAGCAGTTTGGGCCCGGCGCCGTTCTTGATCCGGAAGATCGGGATCTTGAGCTGGTAGTAGGGGGAGCGATCGATCGAGAAGGGAATGCCGAGATGGCCCGACCATTTCTGGTCTTTCTCGAAATCGATCTCGTGGAAAAGTCCGGTATGCATGGCTTGCCTCGCGGCCGCGCCGTCGCCGGCGCCGGCCAAAGGTTGAAGGGATGGCGGTGCCTTTACAGCAAGGCGACAGCGGTCATCTCGACGCGCAAATCGGGATCGGCGAGGCGGGCTTCGACGCAGGCGCGCGCCGGCGGATTGGCCGGATCGATCCAGGCATCGTAGACCGAGTTCATGGTGTCGAAGTCGGTGATATGAGGCAGGAAGACGTTGACCGCGATCAGCTTGGAGCGGTCCGAGCCGGCCTCCTTCAGCAACGCGTCGATCTTGGCGAGCACCTGCTGGGTCTGCGACACGATGCCGGCCTTGCGGTCATCGGCGACCTGGCCTGCGATGTGCACCATGCCGCCTGCGGCGACGGCCTGGCTCATGCGCGATCCGACGACGTAACGTTTGATCATCTTGAATACTCCCGGTGAAGATTGGCTCCCGCATGACGCGGGAGCCGCATGTGAATTTACAGCGTCGGCAGCGCCTGCTCTTCCTTGAACCACTTCAGTTGCAACGCGCCGAGCTTGCCGTTGAGCTTGTTGAAGAAGATGTCGGTGTTGATCCAGTTGAGCAGGTTCTGCTCGCCCTGGCGCACGCCGACATGAGCAGGCGACTGGCGGATCAGGAATTTCAGCTCGACCTCCTTGGTCGGGTTCTGGTCCTGCACCTTCAGCGCGATGGCGCTGTTCTCGGCGAAGGTATCGGCCTGTCCCGCGAGGAACGCGGCGAGTGCCGCCGGCGTATCCTCGAAACGCACCAGCTTTACCTTCGGCGCATTGTCGGTGAGCCAGACGTCGAGCGTCGAGCCCTTGGACACGGCGACGCTGCGGCCGTCGAGATTGTCGGGCTTCTTGCCGGTCGCGGCCGGAATTGCCTTGGCACCATAGACGCCGAGATTCACCACGGCATAAGGCTGCGAGAACATCACCTGCTGGGCGCGCTCCGGCGTAGCGCCGAGGCCCGCGATCAGGATGTCGATCTTGTCCGAGAGCAGGCTCGGGATGCGCGCTGCGCCCGTTACCGGCACGAACTCGAGCTTGACGCCCATGTCGGCGGCGATCAGCCGGGCGAGATCGGCGTCGAGGCCCGCGATCTCGGCCTTTTCGTCCTTGAAGCCCCAGGGCGCGGCATCGGTCAGCAGGCCGACACGCAGCTTGCCCGCGCCGAGCACGTCCTGGAGCTTGTCGGCCTGCGCGAGGGTGGGGGCAGCGAGCACGGCGAGCGCCGTGGCTGCGATCGCAAAGAGGGATTTCAGTGGTCTCATGGCTCTCTCCTGATCGGGGATTGGTGGATGGTTATTTGGCGGACGCGATGAAGCTAGCGAGCTCGGGGGTCTCAGGATTGGCGAACAGTTTTGCCGGCGGTCCTTGTTCCCAGACGCGGCCCTGATGCATGAAGACGATGCGGTCGGCGACGTTGCGGGCAAAGCCCATTTCGTGGGTGACGAGGATCATGGTCATGCCCTGCTTCGCCATCGCCTCCATCACCTTCAGCACTTCGCCGACGAGCTCGGGGTCGAGCGCGGAGGTGACCTCGTCGAACAGCATGAGGTGAGGGGCCATGGCGAGGCAGCGCGCAATGGCGACGCGCTGCTGCTGGCCACCGGAGAGCTGCTCCGGCCAGGCGTCGATCTTGTCGGCGAGACCGACGCGGGTGAGCACGTCCTCGGCCAGCGCCCGCGCGCGGGCCTTGTCGATGCGGCCGGTGAGGAGCGGAGCCAGCGTGATGTTGCGCTCGACCTTCAGGTGCGGAAACAAATTGAACGCCTGGAACACGATGCCGACGCGCTGACGGAATGCCTTCAGGTCAGGCATCCTGGCGTGGACCCTCTCGCCCTCGACGCGGATCTCGCCGGAATCGACGGTCTCGAGCGCGTTGATGCAGCGGAGCAGCGTCGACTTGCCCGAGCCGGAGCGGCCGATGATCGTGACGATCTCGCCTTCCTCGACGTCGAGCGAGACGCCCTTGAGCACCTCGACCTTGCCGAATGTCTTGTGCACGTCGCGGATTTCAACGAGAGCCATCGAGGCGGGCCTCCAAAGAGCGGGACCAGAGCGTGAGCGGCAGGCACAGCGCGAAATAGATCGCGGCGACCAGCGCGTAGGTGAGCAGCGGCTGGAACGTCGCCGCGCTCACCACCTGGCCGGCGCGGGCAAGCTCGACGAAGCCGAGGATCGAGGCGAGCGAGGTGCCCTTGATCAGCTGCACCAGGAAGCCGACGGTCGGCGGCAGCGACAGCCGCAGTGCCTGCGGCGCGATGATGTGACGGAATTGCTGCCAGGCGGAGAGGCCGAGACAGCTGCCTGCCTCCCATTGCGCCTGCTTCACGGCTTCCAGCCCGCCGCGCCAGATCTCGCCGAGGAAGGCGGCGGTGTAGAGCGTGTAGGCGACGGTGACGGCAACGAGGGCCGGCACCTGGATGCCGAGGAACATCGGCATGCCGAAATAGAAGAAGAACAAGAGCCCGAGCAGCGGCACGCTTTGGACGATCTGGATGCACGCCGCCATCGTCCAGCGCAGGCCGGCGAAGCGGCTGATGCGGCCCGTGGCGAACGCCAGCGCCAGCGGCGCACCGAAGGCGAGCGCGAGCACGACGAGCGCAACGGTCCAGCGCAGCGCCGCAAACAGCGAGACGAAGTCGATGAGGGAGAAGGATCGCATCGCTGTCCCCTCAGCGCCGCCGCGGCCAGCGGAAGGCCGCCAGACCGATGATGGCGAACAGCGCCTTGAACGACATCGCCATTGCGAAATAGACCACGCAGATCACCGCATAGACCTCGAAGCTGCGATAGGTGCGGCTCTCGATGAAGCCCGCGACATGGAACAGCTCGTCGGCCGCGACCTGCGAGGCGAGCGAGGTGCCGAGCAGCAGCAGGACGAACTGGCTGGTCACGGCCGGATAGGCGTTGCGCAGCGCCGGCGGCAGCAGGATGTGGCGGAACACCTGCCAACCCGACAGGCCAAGGCACTGGCCGGCCTCGATCTGGTTCTTCGGCACGGAGTCGAGGCCGGCGCGGATGATCTCGACCGAATAGGCGCCGAAATAGAGCGACAGCGCGACGGCGGCGGCTTCGAACGCCGGCAGCTTCAGGCCGAAATTCGGCAGCACGAAGAAGACGATGAAGATCTGGATCAGCGACGGCGTGTTGCGGAACAGCTCGATGTAGCCGCGCACCAGCCAGCGCAACGGCGTGATGCGGCCGTTCAGCGCGACCGCGCCGGCAACACCGATCAGAAGCCCGGCCAGCGCCGCGATCACCGTCAGCTCGAGCGTGACGATGGCCCCGTCGATGAGCTGGTTCTGATAGCGCCACAGCGGCAGGAAATTCATCGCGCGAGCCGCCTCAGCCGAACTGGGTGGGGAGGGCGCGCGTTACGACGCCGTCGGCGTCGAGGCCGAGGATGACGCGCCAGCGGTCGAGGCAGGTGCAGGGATGCGAGATGCCGAAGGCGATGACGTCGCCGACCGCGAGCGTGCTATCGGGCGCGACGGACAGGAATGCATGCTGGTCATTGAGACAGGTGACCGACAAGGTCTCGGCGAGCCTCTGCTGCGCGACGCCGTCGCGGAAGACGCGCAGCGGCACCGGCAATCCCTGATCGAACGAGGCATCGCGCATGCCGAAGCCCGCGATCGCAAGGCCTGCATCCGGCCGCGACAACACCTCGGCCCAAAGTTTCAGCGCAGGCCGGAAACCCTCGGCCGCCGAATGCCGCGCGCCGTCGATGACGAGACCGCCGCGCCGGTCTACTTCCGCGAAGGCGCGCGCATAGATGCCGTGATCGGCGAAGAACAGCGCGCCTGAGCGCAGCAGGACGCTGGCGTTGCCGTCTGCCTGCGCGCTTGGTACGAGCGCGCGGGCGACGACGTCGAAATAGGCCGAGCCGCCGGCGCTGATGATCAGCGGCCGGCCCGGGGCAGCATGACGTACCAGCGCGAAGGCCGCGATGGTGCGCTCCATCAGCGCCGCGATCGCGCGCATCGTCTCGCCGGCATCGGGCGTTGCGACCGCGCCTTCGTAAGTGGCGACGCCGCCGAGCAGGAGGCCGTCGGTCGCGAGCACGGCTGCGATCGTCGCTTCGACCGCGGCGCGATCGCGCGCGCCCGCGCGGCCCGCGCCGAGCTCGACCAGCACGGACAATTCGCTGCGGCCCGCAATCCGGGCCGCTTCCGCCAGTGCTGCGACCGCCGCCGGTGAATCCGCGAAGGCGTGAAATTCGACGTCGGGATAGGCGCCGAGCAACGCGCCGAGCCGCCGGCCGGCCGCGAGGCCGCCGATTTCGTTGGCCAGCAGCAGGCGTTGCTCGCCGCTCGCGAGCAGCACGGCGGCCTGCTGGATATTGGCGACCGTCGTGCCCCAGGCGCCGGCCTCGCGCAGCGAGCGCGCCAGCTCCGGCGACATCGGCGTCTTGGCGTGGGGCGCGACAGTGACGCCGGCGCTCTTGCACCAGCGCAGGAAGAGGTCGCGATTGGCCCTGAAGGCGGCTTCATCGAGGGTGAGGGCGGGCAGAGCGAGATCGCCGCGGGAGGGCTGCCAATCCTGGCCGGCGATCTCCTCGATCGGTAGGCCATCGACCAGGGGGATGCCCCGCGTGGTCGTTGAAAGACGTTGACTCTCCCACCGGGACAAGAACTGCATCGTCGCTCCCTCAGCGGCCCATCGACCGTTCGGGAACGATATGTCGGAATGACAACGTTGTCATTAGCCCATTTTAGCCAGTTTTAGCGCGAATTCGATGCAGCAAGGTATTTAGGTAGGGTCTTGTGCCCGTGAATTGGGCTAGTGCTCGCCGCCCATCTGGGCGAGCAGCTCCTCGATATCGACATCGACCTGGCTCGCGGCCCTGACGTGACGAACTTCAAAACTGTTCGGCCGGAAGCGGTATTCGACGAGCCCGACTTCCTTGATCGCGATCCGGTCCTGGCGCGCGTCGTTGATCCTGAAGCCGGCCGACGGCGCCCAGACATGGCGGGTGTGGCGGTAGGTGAAGTCGCGCCGCTGGTGCACGTGCCCGCTGGCGATGAGGCGCAGGTCCACAGTCGAGAACATCTCGATCAGACGCGCCCGTGCCGGCTGCGGCACGTAGCGGATCGAGGTCTCCGGCGTCTCGGGGTCGTCGGGCAAGTTGAGAAACATCGGCTTGTGGACGAACAGCGCGATCGGCCTGCCGTTGATGCGCGCCATTTCCCGGGACAACCAGTCGAATTGCTCGGCCTCGAAGGCGAGCCCGGAATTCATCACCAGCGAGTTCAGGCCGATGAAGTGCCAGCCGGCCGCTTCGAACGACCAATGATCTTCGCCGATGATGTCGCGGAATTGTTGGCGGTGCTTTTCCTCGACCGGCGGCTTTGGCGCAGGCCCGATCGCGGTCGGATTGTCGCCGATGTCGTGATTGCCGGGGAGGTAGCGGCAGGCGACGGGCAGGGCGTCGTGCCGGCTCTTGGCGAATTCGACATCGTCGCGACTTGTCGGCCCGTCGAAGGAGACGTCGCCGGTGTTGACGACGAGGTCGGGCCTATCAGCGTCGATGTGCTCGCTGACGCGATCGAAGTTGGCGATCAGGCCGGAGAAGCGTCGGCCGAGATGGGTGTCGGAAATCTGCGTGAGGCGAAATTCGGACATGGGGTCAGCATACGCGTTGTCGCACGTCGGAACGATGACGGCGCGCGCATGCATCGCAATGAAACAAAGTTTAAAGCACGCGATAGCGGATCGTGTAGGCGTCCTGCGGCGCGCCGTTGCCGGTGGCTGGCGAGGCGATGCGGTCGGCGAGGTGCCAGGGCCCGAATTGCTCGGACCGGTGCGGCTCGGCGGGCAGGCGGAGGCGGAATTCGAACGTGCCCTTGCCGGGCAGGTTCACGACCAGCACGCGGTCGGCGGTGCGGTGGTTGAGCGCCACGGCGCCGCGCAGCACGGAGCGGCCATCACCGAGCTCGCGCACGCCGTCGACCAGCGCCAGCGTCTGGTTGCGGTCGGTGTGCAGCTCGATCTGGCTATCGCTCACCGCCGTCAGCGTTTCCCTGGGCATGCGGATCTCGAACTCGACTGCCGGCTTGGAGGGATTGAGGCCGAGATAGGCCAGCGCGGCGTGGCGCATGTCGTAGGCGGCGAAGGCGAACAGGGCGAGGGCGGCCAGAGTGGCGAGGCCATGCCTGACGACGTCGCGCCAGCTCCGGTAGCCCAGGCGGAAGTACACCGTCATCGCCAGCGCGACCGCGAGCGCCGCGGCGATGCCTGCCAGCGCCGACATCAGGACGCCGAGCCGGCCGTCCGCGGATTCGGTCAAAAGGCTGGAGAGGGTGTTCATGTCAGTCTCTTGTCAGTCTCTTGGCGCTAGCTCGCCTTGCGGTCCCGGGGACCGAAATCGCTTTAACTATCGGCATTTGGTCGCGGAATCGGGAACACCGGTTCAACTCGTTGATTGTCAGCGCCAGCAGTCGCGGCTAATGACGGTCCGCGGTGTTCCGCCTGACGGGAAAGTTCCGATGTCCATCCAAATGGTTTTGCTGCCTGTCTTCGTGCAGGTCGGTCTCACCTTCGCACTCCTGATCGGAATGGCGCTGGCGCGCCGGCGCTCGCCGGTCTCCGGCGAGACCAAGAGCCGCGACATTGCGCTCGGCGAGCAGTTCGAATTGCCGGTGCTGTTCTACGCGCTGATCGCACTGGCGCTGCCCTTGCGCCATGCCGATCTCTTCATCGTGCTGATGTCCTGGGTGTTCGTGGTGACGCGGTTCGCCCATGCCGGCGTGTTCGTCTCCTCCAACGATCTCGGCCGGCGCTCCACGATCTGGCTCGCGGGCGTGCTTGTGCTGCTGGCGATGTGGATCTACTTCGCGCTGAAGATGCTGTTGCTGATCTAGGCGCCTATTTGCCAATCCTGATCTGAAAGATTCAAATGACTCCCGCTGCCCGGCTGTCCGCAGCCATCGAACTGATCGACACCATCGAGAAGGACCGCGTGCCCGCGGCCAAGGCGCTGAAGGAGTGGGGCACCGCGCACCGCTTCGCCGGCTCCGGCGACCGCGCCGCCATTGCCGGCCTCGTCTGGGACGTGCTGCGCCGCTATGCCTCGAGCGCCTTCCTGATGGACGCCGACACCGCACGCGCCCGGCTGATCGGCATGCTCCGCCTCGAGCGCAACATGGACGCGGCCACCATGGGCGCGCTGTTCGACGGCAGCCGGTTTGCACCGGCGCCGCTGACCGAGGCCGAGCAGGCCGCACTGGCCTCGCGTTCCCTCAAGGACGCGCCGGCTGCGATCGCCGGCGACTATCCGGACTGGCTCGACCCGTATTTTGCAAAAGTGTTCGGCAAGGAGCGCGCCGCGGAGGCGGCCGCGATGGCGAGCCGGGCGCCGCTCGATTTGCGCGTCAACACGCTAAAATCCAATCGCGACAAGGTGCTGCGCGGGCTTGCTCATCTTCATGCGGAACCGACGCCATGGTCCGCAAACGGCCTGCGCATCGCGCTTTCGGCCGATGCGCGCAATCCCGGCCTCCAGGCGGAGGAGGATTTCATCAAGGGCGCCGTTGAAGTTCAGGATGAGGGATCGCAGCTTGCGGCCAGCTTCACCGCGGCAAAACCCGGCGAGCAGGTGATCGATCTCTGCGCCGGCGCCGGCGGCAAGACGCTGGCGCTCGCGGCCATGATGCAGGGCAAGGGCCGGCTGATCGCCACCGACAGCGACAAGCGCCAGCTTGTCCCGATCCACGAGCGTCTCTCGCGCGCCGGCGTCCACAATGCCGATGTCCGCACGCCCAAGGGCGAGGCCGATCCGCTGGCCGACATCAGCGGCACCGCCGACCTCGTCGTGATCGATGCGCCCTGCACGGGAACCGGCACCTGGCGACGCAATCCGGACGCCAAATGGCGCATGCGCCCCGGCGCGCTGGAGATCCGCCTGCGCGACCAGGCCGAGGTGCTGGAGCGCGCCGTGCCGCTGGTCAAGGCCGGTGGCCGCATCGCCTACATCACCTGCTCGGTGCTGGCGGAAGAGAACGGCGAGCAGGTGAGGGCGTTCACCGCCCGCCATCCAGAGTTCTCAGTCGTGCCGCCCGAGCAGACTGCGAGCGTGCTCTGGGACAAGGCGGAGGATTTCGCAAGGGCCGCACTGCAGTCGGACGAAGGCTGGCTGATGACGCCGCGGCGGACGGGGACGGACGGGTTCTTCGTCTCGGTGCTGAAGAAGACGTAGCTCTCGTATTGACCCTCGTAGGGTGGGCAAAGCGAAGCGTGCCCACCATTCGTAGTGAGAACGCCCAGAGATGGTGGGCACGGCGCGCGAAGAGCGCGCCTTTGCCCACCCTACGGCACCGGTGCGCCGCGCCGCAGTTCCCAAAACAAAAGCCCCGCGAACCGAAGCTCGCGGGGCTTTCTAACTCGACGTTCTGCCGGTACGTCCGTGGTCAGAACGGTGCGTGGGCGTTAGCCGACGCGGAGATTGTCAGCCGACGACTTGCCGCTGCGGCGGTCGGCGACGATGTCGAACGAGACCTTCTGACCCTCGTTGAGGGAGGAGAGGCCAGCGCGCTCGACGGCGCTGATGTGAACGAACACGTCCTTCTGGCCGTCATCCGGCTGGATGAAACCATAACCCTTTTGGGTGTTGAACCACTTCACGGTGCCCATAGCCATGGGAATTTCCTTTAGTTAGTTAAAAGAGGATACGCACGTGGACCGGTACGCAAAATTGCGCCCATGATCCTGTTCAGTCGATGTTTGGAGAAGTCATCTGAAGCGTGCGCGCCCGTCTGAAACGAAGCGAAGCGGCCCAGTCGTTCGGCCAAGTATCGATGATCACAATATAGCGAGAATTTGGGGCTACTTCAAGGCACTACCCGTGGCCCGGCATGTCGCGCGACTTTGCTATTTTGCGGTGCAAACAGGGGCCGCCGCGCGCTTCAGTCCACGATGAAAAGCGTCGCCCCCGTGGCCGTCGAGGACCGATGCGCGGCGTCGCCGAAGTCCGAGACCTGGTAGCTCATCCCCGCCGTAAGCTTGAACTTGCGCCCGTCGCGCAGCTCCGAGTCGAGCTCGCCCTCGAGCACGTAGAGCACGTGGCCGCGGTCGCACCAATGGTCGGCGAGGTAGCCCGGCGAATACTCGAGCATCCGCACCCGGAGCTCGCCGATATTGAGCGTCCGCCACCTGGCCTGCCCGGTCTCGCCGGGATGGGTGGTGGCCTCGACCTTGCTCCAGTCGGTGACGGTGAAGGGGGAGGCGGGGAGTTTCATGGGGAATCCTATGTCAGAGCCGCAGCGTCGTTGTTAGCGCACGCTCGTCCGGCAGTCTCCGTCATTGCGAGCGATACTCGGTGTCATCGCCCGACTTGATCGGGCGATCCAGTATTCCAGAGGCCGTGCCGTGATACGGAGAAGCCGCGGCGTACTGGATTCCCCGCCTTCGCGGGGAATGACAGCTGTGGACGGGGCGGCACCGTCTGCACACGCTAAGCGCGCGGCGGCGACGGCAAATGCGCGCAAGCGTCACTACACCAAATGGTTCGCCGAACCCTGCACGATCAGCCCCGCATCATTCACCCGCAGATACTCGCAGATCCGCTTGCCCCGCTCGTTCGCGTAAAACACCACGACGCTATCAGGGCTGACGAACAGGTCGATCAGCGCGAAATGCAGCTCCGGCAGCAGGGGGAGCGCCTTGCCCCAATACGCCCGCAACGCGTCCTTGCCGCGCACGGTGCCGCTGGCATCGATCCCCATCGCGGGGATGCGGTCCGAGGTCATCACGGTGTCCTCGGCATAGAGCGTGAGCACGCGCTCGAGATCGCGCGCGTTCCAGGCCTCGACCCAGGTCCGGCCGAGCGCGGCAAGCGTTGATGGCTGATGGTGCTGTGACATGGCGTTCTCCCTGATCGGCCCCTGTTCGCCGGGGCGAGCAAATTAGGTCAATAATACTGACCTATATCCATTTGTCCATGCCCAAAGAAGAATGTGGGCGCGCGCATCGCGCGGTTGCGGGCAGGGGCACGGTCGCGTATTTGCTGGCCATGACAGCAGCACAGAACGACCGCTCCGCGTCGACGCCCTCGGTGGCCTCGGCGCACGACAAGATTCTCATCGTCGACTTCGGCAGCCAGGTGACGCAGCTGATCGCGCGTCGCGTGCGCGAGGACGGCGTCTATTGCGAGATCGTCCCGTTCAACAAGGCCGAAGCGGCCTTCAAGGAGATGAAGCCGAAAGCGGTAATCCTCTCCGGCGGGCCTGAGTCGGTGCATGAAGCCGGCTCGCCCCGCGCCCCGCAATTGATCTTCGCCTCC
The DNA here is from genome assembly GCF_059512345.1 of Bradyrhizobium sp. Unk1. Lineage (NCBI taxonomy): Bacteria > Pseudomonadati > Pseudomonadota > Alphaproteobacteria > Hyphomicrobiales > Nitrobacteraceae > Bradyrhizobium > Bradyrhizobium sp. Unk1. The sequence continues at coordinate 42,429 of NZ_JCAMOP010000040.1, read as the reverse complement.
GGCGTGCCGGTGCTCGGCATCTGCTACGGCCAGATGACCATGGCGGAGCAGCTCGGCGGCACCGTCGAGGGCGGCCATCACCGCGAATTCGGCCGCGCCGATGTCGAAGTCAAGGCGCCGAGCAAGCTGTTCGAGGACGTCTGGTCGCCGGGCGGCAAGAACCAAGTCTGGATGAGCCATGGCGATCGCATCACAAAAATGCCGCCGGGCTTCTCGGTCGCCGGCACCTCGCCGAACGCGCCGTTCGCGATCATCCAGGACGAGACCCGCAAGTACTACGGCCTGATGTTCCACCCCGAAGTGGTGCACACGCCCGATGGCGCAAAACTGATCCGCAATTTCGTGCGCAAGATCGCCGGCCTCTCCGGCGACTGGACCATGCGCGCCTTCCGCGAGGAGGAGATCGCGAAGATCCGCGCCCAGGTCGGCAAGGGCAAGGTGCTCTGCGGCCTCTCCGGCGGCGTCGATTCCGCGGTCGCGGCCGTCTTGATTCACGAAGCCATCGGCGACCAGCTCACCTGCGTGTTCGTCGATCACGGCATGCTGCGCCTCGACGAGGCCAAGACCGTGGTCGACCTGTTCCGCCACCACTACAACATCCCGCTCGTGCACGTGGATGCGTCCAAGCAATTCTTGGGCGAGCTCGAAGGCGTCACCGACCCCGAGACCAAGCGCAAGACCATCGGCCGCCTCTTCATCGAGGTGTTCGAGGCGGAAGCGAAGAAGATCGGCGGCGCCGACTTCCTGGCGCAAGGCACGCTCTATCCCGATGTGATCGAGAGTGTCTCCTTCACCGGCGGCCCCTCGGTGACGATCAAGTCGCACCACAATGTCGGCGGTCTGCCCGAGCGCATGAACATGAAGCTCGTCGAGCCCCTGCGCGAGCTGTTCAAGGACGAGGTGCGCAAGCTCGGTCGCGAGCTCGGCCTGCCCGAAATCTTCGTCGGCCGCCACCCATTCCCGGGCCCCGGCCTCGCCATCCGCTGCCCCGGCGACATCACCCGCGACAAGCTCGACATCCTGCGCAAGGCCGATGCCGTCTACATCGACCAGATCCGCAAGCACGGCCTCTACGACGACATCTGGCAGGCCTTCGCCGTGCTGCTCCCCGTGAAGACCGTCGGCGTGATGGGCGACGGCCGCACGTACGATTATGTGGTTGGCCTCCGCGCCGTCACCTCCACCGACGGCATGACCGCGGACTTCTACCAGTTCGACATGAAATTCCTGGGCGAGACCGCGACACGCATCATCAACGAGGTGAAGGGCGTGAACCGGGTGGTGTACGACGTGACGAGCAAGCCGCCTGGGACGATTGAGTGGGAATAATTCGGGCCCGTCCGCGACTATCCCGCAGTATCCAATTGCACGACTTAACAGACTGATTTTACGACTTAATTCTTCATCTACGTTCGATATCTATCGGTACGCAGAAATCTGGCCGGACGGAGCGCCTGACGGCATCACCGTCCATTGAAATAACCGATCCTAATCCATACCGTCATGCGCGATGCTGCGTCTGACGGTATTTTTCTTTGTCCAAGTACCTGTAAAACAAAGAGATCTCCGGTCAAACGCGGCTCAAAAGTGGCTGACGGTATTTACCTGGAGGGTAAGCTCTTGCTGACCGACGCTGCGCTTAAGGCTCTGAGACCAAAGGAAAAATCGTACAAGGTCACCGACCGTGACGGCATGTACGTGGTCGTATCGCGCGCCGGGACGCTGTCGTTCCGGCTCGACTACCGTCTGCATGGTCGACGCGAGACGGTGGTTCTTGGCAAGTATGGCCCGACCGGCCTGTCGCTCGCACGCGCTCGCGAGAAGTGCATCGATGCGAGGCGCGCAGTAGGCGAGGGGCGGTCACCCGCTATCGAGAAGCAGCGCGAGAAACGGCGTCTCCTTGAAGCCAGGAGTTTCGGCGAACTCGGAGAGAAGTGGCTCGTCGCGGCACCGATGGCCGATAGCACTCGGGCAATGCGGCGATCGATCTTCGAACGGGAACTGCTTCCAGTTTGGCGCAAGCGCCTTTTGAATGAGATCGCACCTGGCGACCTCCGCGCCCATTGCGCTGCCATCGTGGAGCGCGGCGCCCCCGCAACGGCAATCCACGTCAGAGATATTGTGAAACAGATCTATGGATTTGCGATCCTGCATGGCGAGAAGATCGCAAATCCAGCCGACGAGGTCGGACCGGCGTCGATCGCAAGCTTTGTCCCGAGAGACCGCTCACTTTCACCGACCGAAATTCGCATCATGCTCAAACAGCTGGAGCGTATCGCGACATTGCCCACCATCAGGCTGGGGTTACGTCTGTATCTGCTCACGATGGTGCGCAAGAGTGAACTGCTCGATGCCACATGGGATGAAGTCGATTTCGAGAATGCCGTCTGGACGATTCCCAAGGAGCGCATGAAGCGTTCGAAGGCGCATAACGTGTATCTCTCGAGTCAGGTGCTCGATATCTTCATAGCGTTGAAAACTTGTGCAGGAAATTCAAAGTATGTCCTGCCGTCGCGCTATGACGCCGACGCTCCAATGTCACGGGCGACGTTTAACCGAGTCACATACTCGGTCGTTGAGCAGGCAAGCAAGGAAGGGCTTCCGCTGCAGGCGTTCACGGTTCATGACCTGCGGAGGACCGCGTCAACTCTTCTGAACGAGCTCGGGTTCAACAGCGACTGGATTGAAAAGTGCCTCGCGCACGAGGACGGACGGTCATCGAGGGGAGTCTATAACAAGGCCGAATACGAGGTGCAGCGTCGTCACATGATGCAGGAGTGGTCCAACATCGTTGATGCCTGGGTTGGTGGCCAGAAATACATCCCTGTCCTCATTCCCCCTTCAATGCCGCTCCTGCAGCTCGACCCGGCCCTTTGACCGGCCGGGTTCGTCGCTGCCTCACATCAGGATGAGGCGCACGAACAGGAGGTGTCGATCTGCGCGCAGCCAGCCATGCTTCGACCTCCGCCAAGTCCCACACGATACACCGGGGCGATAGCGCGAACCGCCGCGGAAAGTCGCCGCGCTGCTCCATCTCATAGATGGTGCTGTCGGCGAGCGGGACCATCTCGCGAAGCTGATCTCGCCGGATGGTGCGCTTGATGGGGGCGGGTTGCCGATGGGCCATGCCGTTGTCCTGCAGCGATTGAAACCAATAGATCCCGTCCGACTAGGCTTGCTTTGGCCTCTCGGCAACGACGGAGCCGGCAGGTCGTACAAAAAGAAGCCTTGGGCGGTGCTTCCTGATATGCAGCGAGCTTCCTTCTGTTCGGGCGCCTCGCTTCAGTCGGCCCATTGAGCGACCGATTGGCTGAAGGTTTGCCCCGAACCAACGCTTTCAAAGGCGGCAGCTGGGGGACGGGAGCTTTCGGCCATAAGCACGCAGCCAGGCACGCCGAAAGAGATCGCTGCCCCATACCAGCCTAGGATGCTGCTACACGCGCTGGCATGGCAGGAAGCTTTGCTCGAGTTTGGCCACGACGTGAGTTTCGAACGTGTTCGAAGCCAGATCGGTAAAGGCGGAGACAAGCTCATTCCCGTCTTTCTGTCCGTCGATGAACAACGGGACCACGGCAAGGAACTGGAGCAGTGGCGTGGCAAGCGTTTCAAGTCGGAATATCTGCCGCTTGTGCGTCCCTTCTCGGCGGTCCCGAACCTGCGACGCGTTCTCGACGCCGGAGTTCGAATCGCGGTTGCTTCCTCGGCAAAGAAGGATGAGGTCGACAAGTATCTCGACATCGCTCGCGTCGTCGATCTCGTGGATATCACAACTTCTTCCGACGACGTCGATGAATCAAAACCGGCGCCCGACATCTTCAATGTCGTTCTCAAGAAGCTCAAGATCGATGGCGCCGACGCCGTCGCGATCGGTGATACACCGTATGATGCGGAAGCGGCTGGCAAGGCGGGAGTTCGCACGGTCGGTGTGCTCTGCGGAGGCTTCACGGAATACGAATTGAGGAAAGCCGGGTGCGCCGAGGTGTATCCGGGGCCCGCTGCATTACTGGCCTGCTTCGAACGATCTTTGCTGTGCAATTAGCCGGTCGTCGCGCCGCAGTGCTCCTCGCCCGCTCATCTTCTCGTTTGCTCTGCAAAATAGGAGCGATATGGCTGCGGTGAAAAAGATTTCCAGGAGATCGGCATCGAGCGCGGGGATTCTCGCATACCGCAAGGGCGCTCGTGGGCTCGAGGTTCTGCTCGTTCATCCCGGCGGTCCGTTCTGGCGTAAGAAGGATGATGGCGCCTGGTCCATTCTTAAGGGCGAAATCGATGCCAATGATCCTCCGGAGAACGTTGCGCGACGCGAGTTTGCCGAAGAACTCGGCCCGAGCGCTTCGATTGGTCCACTCCAGCCGCTGGGGGAAGTCCGACAGCGAGGAGGGAAGCGCGTCATCGCATTCGCCGGCGAGGGCCACTTTGACCCGGGAACGCTGACCAGCAATACCTTCGATATCGACTGGCCGCCCCGAAGCGGTCGACGGCAGAGTTTTCCCGAAGTCGACCGCGCGGAATGGTTTGATATTGGGCTCGCGCGGACCAAGATGCTGTCCGCTCAAGTAGAGTTTCTCGATCGTCTTTTGGCGATCGCGGTTGAGAGCGCCGGGAAATGACGTTCATGATTGGAATCATTTCAGACACGCACGGCCTGTTGAGGCCGGAGGCGGAACGAGGCCTGGCGGGCGTCGATCACATCATCCATGCCGGCGACATCGGGCGCCCCGAGATCGTCGACGCGCTTCGCCGGATCGCGCCTGTCACGGCCATCCGTGGAAACGTGGACAATGGTGAATGGGCTCGCGAGTACCCCGACACGAAACTCGTATGCTTGGCGGGAAAGTCGATCTACGTTCTGCATGACCTGAATTCGCTGCAGGCTGATCCCGGCGCCGGCATCGACGTCATCGTCTCCGGGCATTCCCACGTGCCGAAGATCGACACGGTCGGTGGCGTTCTCTATCTGAATCCCGGCAGCGCGGGACCCCGGCGTTTCAAGCTGCCGATCACGCTTGCGACGCTCGAACTCACGCCTGACGGCATGCGACCGGAAATCCACCACCTTGGAAACGACTGAGTGCCCACACCACCGCGTAGGGCCGGAGGAGGCGAGTGCGTCAATCCTTCCGTTTGCCCGGTTACGCCCGAAGGGAAGCGCTATTTGCGCGGACGTTCTCGCTCACGCACGACGTCCTTAGCCCGCTTGTCGGACCTGAGCCCAAGGTAGACGGGCTGGCGCAGTTCGCCCTTACTTGTCCACTCCGCAAATTTGACCTCGGCGACCAACGAGGGCTTGACCCAGGTCGTGGCGGCCTCGTCCTTCACTTTGCCAGGGAAGGGTGATTTCGGGGTCTTCAGCTTCACGAGCTTGGCGTGGAGGTCTTCCAGGACCTTGTGGCTGAAACCAGTGCCGACATGTCCGATGTAGCGCCATGCGTCGTCTTCCCGCACGGCGAGGACCAGGGCGCCGAAGAATGGTCTTGTACGCCTCGGCGCCGTGAAGCCCGCGATGACCACTTCCTGCCGCTTTGCTGTCTTGATCTTCAGCCAATCCGGCGTCCGCCTTCCGGAAGCATACGCGCTGTCGGCGCGCTTCGCCATGATGCCCTCCAGACCCTTCCGCTCGGCCTCGGCGAAGAATTTCGTGCCGTTCGCTTTGCGGTGACGGCTGAAGGCGATCAGCCGGTGGCTCGGCAGGATCGCTTTGAGCCGCTCCTTGCGTTCGAGAAGAGGCTGCTTGCGCAAATCAATTGCGTTCTGAAACATGAGATCGAAGGCGCAATACAGGAGCTTGGCTTCATGACGCAGCGCGTTCTGAAGCAGCTGGAAATGCGAGACACCGTCCTTTCCGATCGCGACGAGCTCGCCGTCGATCACGGCGTCGCCCTCCACGCCCTCCAGCGCTTTGGCGACGTCGATATAGCTGCGGCTGATGATCTTGCCATTGCGGCTGTAAAGCGAAACCTTGCCCCGCCGGATTTCTGCGATCATCCGGAAGCCATCGTATTTATCCTCGAAAACCCAGTCGGGGTCGTCGAACGGCGCGTCGGTGAGCGTAGCCAGCATCGGCTGTAAGCGCTTGGGCAGGGTCGACGTCCGGCTCATTCAAGGGCCAATCCTTCCGTGCGTGTTGCGTAATGCAGGGACGGCACCTTATCGCTCGAGGTGGCCAGGGCCGGTTCGATGAAGCCGGGGAGAAGCGCCTTGACGCCGATAGCTGCCGGCCTTTAACGCTGAAACGCCACTGAAGAACTCCACGCTACAGCCGATTCAAATTGGCACAGTTCGAATCGTTCCGGAACCTGCGAATCCCTGTCGCGTTGCTTGGATGTCACAACAGGAGGCACCGATGGCGGTAGCGAAGAAGAGCAAGACGGCGCGCGGACGAAAACAGGACCGGGCTCGGGTGGCTGGCGGGCAGGACTACGAAGTGCAGTACGAGGCGAAGAAGACAGGAAAGTCGGCGCCATCGGTGAAAAAGGCCGTCAAAAAGGTGGGCAACGCGCGCAAGCGGGTAGAGAAACGGCTAGGCCGCTGAGTTGGAGACAGGTTGGCGTAGATGCTTAGTGCCGGTCTTCCTCGTCAGGGGGGCATTCTGGGCAGGTGTCACCAATCGAGTTCAGCACGTCGCGAACCGCGGCCGCCGCTACATCAGGGGAGACGTCTGCTGGCGGATCTCGACGGGCGATATCCAAGGCCCGCTCCCGTGCATGCGGATCGGCGCGGTCCTGCATCCAACCATGTTCCTCGCACTCGCGGATGGCGCCGGCTTCGTTCAGCACGTTGATCGCCCAACCACGCAGGGTGTGGATCGCCGGCTGTCTCTGCTTGGTCATCAGCATTGAAAGGTTCTCCCACGCTGAGACGAATCGTTTAGTCCCGCAGACGTTCCCCATCGCTAACACACGACTGGGATTCCGGATCGTGGGATCTCGTGGTTTTTCGAAGGCCGAATTTTCCGCCCGGCCAGGTGCTAGGGGGCAAGAACGAACCGAAGAAGCTTTTTTCCGATACTTCAGGCGTCCGAGCTCAGGTGGTTGCTCCTTGCTCCGTTTTGCGCGTGCGGCTGTCGCCGCACCGGGCTCTCGTGAACCGAGCCGCACCGCGTCTCGGCCATGCGGCTTCGATCCCTCGCGCACGAGCAGATCACGCCCCTCGCGGGGGCAGAAACGAAAAACCGGACCTTTATGCAGCAGCCACCTGCACAAGGGTCCGGCCTTATCTTAGCGTGCCGCGATACCGAACGGCTGCAAAGGACGCTTCATATCCTTTGGGAGGTCTCGCTTTTCATCCGGGTTGCTACCCGGAGGCGGCAATATATCAGTAGCCGATACGACTACTTCTTTTTCTTTGAAGTCTTCTTTGCCACCTTCTTGGTAGCTGCCTTCGCGGTCTTCTTTGCCTTCTTCGCTTTCTTGGCCATGTCGTCCTCTGTAAGAATTGGCTCTAGTGAACATGCCCACGCCGTGCATGGACACGCGCACGAGTGAGACGATATCACAAAAGCAAAATTGATACCAAGGAGACGTGAATCCGCATTGAGTCGCTCGCCGGAGGCACTCGCCCTCGAGCCCGCCGTCATTGCAGGCCGGTGTCGCTATCACTGCCCGTCGGGTCGGGTGCCTTCTCAACCGGTCTCTCGACTGCACTCGGTCCCGGGTCCCGCCGCTGCGCGTCGGCGCTATGCTGACCCTCCTGCGGGTGCTTCATTCGCCGCGTCCGCGAGTGGCTTTCGCTTTCGCTCCGCCCACAGGCCTCTCTTCCATAATTGCGAGACTCCTGTGAAAATGCCGGGCGGTTCTCGTATCATTGCCTGCATCACGTTCGCTCAGGTTTTGGCGCGTGCGGCCAGGGCCGCACCGGGCTCTCGTGAACCGAGCCGCGCAGCGTCTCGGCCTTGCGGCTTCGATCCCTTGCGCTAGAGCTTTGGTGCCCCTCGCCGGGGGCACTCGGGAAAGGGGCTCGCCTGCGGCGATCGCTATCACTGCCCCGTTCCCGGGTGCCGCTATTGAACCGGTCTCGTCGCTGCACTCGGACCCGCGTGCCCCTTCGGGTCGCTATGCTCACGCTCTCCGGGTGCCATTTTCCGTTGAGGCGATGCGCCGCTGGCGCACGCCGGTGTCAGATTGCGAAGAGGCTGAGAGGAGTAAGAGTGCAGGCTGGATTTTCCGTGACGGGTTACAAGCTGCGAGAGAGGCTCGCGGTGCCCGTCGCGGAGACCCGCGATGTCAAACCCTAACGCTTGCGCGCGCGCCGGCAAGGACCGAGCGAACATCTATACCGAAATCACCGACAAGATCATCGCAGAACTAGAGGCCGGCCGTATCCCTTGGGTGCAGCCATGGGGAACGGCGGCGATCAAGGCGCCGCTCGCCATGCCGCGCAATGCTTCGACGCTGCGCGGTTATTCGGGAATTAACGTGCTGATTTTATGGGGTGCCATTATCGAATGCGGCTTCTCTAGCCAGAGCTGGCTGACCTTTCGTCAGGCGCTCGGGCTCGGCGGCCATGTCAGGAAGGGAGAGAGAGGTACCACCGTCGTCTACGCGGATCGCTTCATTCCCCAGGACGAGCGTCGACGTACCGCAGAGACCGGGGAGGAGCCGGGCACGATCCCGTTTCTCAATCCACCGAAGCCATCCTATCGTCCGCGCCTGCCGGCCAACCTCGTGACGGATAGCATCCTGTCCGACGCCCAGCTCGAGAGCATTATCTATGCCGGTGAGGCGCATTCCGAGTTTCTCGCAGGCTCCTGGACGATCGATGCGACCTTTGATGTCGTGGTGGCCGCGCGCGACGGCGCAGAGAATGCCGTCCGCTTTCGCCGTGGCTGGTTTTTGGGAGATGGCACCGGCGCAGGTAAAGGGCGGCAGGTCGCTGGGATCCTGCTCGACAACTGGCTCAAGGGCCGCCGCCGTGCGGTCTGGATCAGCAAGTCCGACAAGCTGATCGAGGATGCGCAGCGCGATTGGTCCGCGCTCGGCATGGAGCGACTGCTTGTTACGCCGCTATCGCGGTTTCGGCAGGGCACACCGATACGGCTTGCGGAAGGCATCCTATTTACCACCTACGCCACGCTACGGACCGACGAGCGTGGCGAAAAGCTTTCGCGCGTCGGGCAGATCGTCGAATGGTTGGGCTCCGACTTCGACGGAGTGATCGTCTTCGACGAGAGCCACGCAATGCAGAATGCGGTCGGGGGCAAGGGCGAGCGCGGTGACCGGGCGGCCTCTCAGCAGGGGCGCGCGGGCCTGAGGCTCCAGCACGCTTTGCCGAATGCCCGCGTAGTTTATGTATCGGCGACGGGCGCCACCACGGTCCAAAACCTCGCCTATGCCCAGCGCCTCGGCCTTTGGGGCGGCGCTGACTTCCCGTTCGCTACACGCGCCGAGTTCGTCGAAGCAATCGAGGAGGGGGGCGTTGCAGCCATGGAGGTGCTGGCGCGTGACCTCAAGGCGCTCGGCCTCTACGCGGCACGCTCTTTGTCTTACGAGGGCGTCGAGTATGACCTCGTTGAGCACCAGCTTACGCTGGAGCAGGTTCGCATCTACGATGCCTATGCCGGTGCGTTCAGCGTCATCCATAACAACCTCGATGCGGCGATGCGAGCCGCCAACATCACCGGCGCGACGGGAACGCTGAACGGCCAAGCCAAGTCTGCGGCACGATCCGCCTTCGAGAGCGCCAAGCAGCGCTTCTTTGGGCATCTCCTGACATCGATGAAGACGCCGTCGCTGATCCGATCGATCGAGAAAGATCTTGAGGCTGGACACGCCGCTGTCATCCAGATCGTGTCGACGGGAGAAGCACTGATGGGGCGCCGGCTCGCCGAGATCCCGACTGAAGAGTGGGGCGACGTCCAGGTCGACATCACCCCGCGCGAGTATGTCCTCGACTATCTCGCCCACTCCTTTCCGGTCCAGCTCTACGAGCCCTTCACGGACTCGGAGGGCAACCTCTGCTCCCGGCCTGTCTATCGCGACGGCCAGCCGGTCGAGAGCCGGGAAGCCGTCGCACGACGCGACCGTCTCATCGAGAAGCTTGCATCACTACCGCCGGTACCTGGGGCACTGGATCAGGTCATCCAGCGCTTCGGCACCGAACTGGTCGCCGAGGTGACGGGCCGCTCGCGCCGCATCGTTCGCAAGGGCGACCGGCTGGTGGTGGAAAATCGAGCCGGTTCAGCCAACCTCGCCGAGACCTCGGCTTTCATGGACGACGTCAAGCGCATCCTCGTGTTCTCCGACGCCGGGGGCACGGGGAGGAGCTACCATGCCGAACTGTCGGCCCGGAATCGCCGTTTGCGGGTCCACTACCTGCTCGAGCCCGGCTGGAAGGCCGATGCCGCGATCCAGGGTCTCGGCCGCACAAACCGCACCAATCAAGCGCAGCCACCGTTGTTTCGTCCCATCGCAACTGATGTGAAGGCCGAAAAGCGCTTTCTCAGCACCATTGCACGCCGGCTCGATACGTTGGGAGCCATTACCCGTGGCCAGCGCCAGACCGGAGGGCAGGGGCTTTTCCGGCCAGAGGACAACCTCGAAAGCCAGTACGGGCGTGACGCGTTGCGTCAACTCTACACGTTGCTCGCGCGAGGCAAGGTCGACGGCTGCTCGCTTGGGAGGTTCGAGGATGCAACCGGTCTGAAGCTCACGGATGCCAATGGGCTCAGGGATGACCTGCCGCCGATTACGACCTTTCTGAACAGGTTATTGGCGCTCACCATCGACCTGGAGAATGTGCTGTTCACCGCCTTCGAGCAGCTCTTGACCGCTCGGATCGAAGGCGCGGTTGCATCCGGCACCTACGACGTGGGGCTGGAAACCCTCCGCGCCGAGAGCTTTGTCGTCACCGACCGGCGGACGATCTATGACCATCCGGGGACCGGCGCCGAGACCCGGCTGCTCACGGTCGCCCAGCGCCAGCGCAATCATCCGGTGAGTCTGGATGACGCTCTTGCTCGTCTTTCCGATAGTCAGGCCGTCCTGCTCGTCAATGAGCGCTCGGGACGAGCCGCCGTCCAGGTTCCTGCCGCGAGCGTCATGCTCGGCGACGGCGAGATCGAGCGGCGCGTCCGTCTGATCCGGCCGATGGATCAGCACACGGTCTCCTTGACCGCCATGGCCGAAAGCCATTGGGTCGAAGCGGATCGTGAACGCTTTGCCTCGACCTGGCTGGCGGAGCTTGCCGAGGTGCCCGAGTTCACGGAAAGCACGATCCACGTCGTGGCGGGCTTACTGCTACCGATCTGGAAACGGCTACCGAACGAATCGACCCGCGTCTATCGGCTCCAGACCGATGCGGGCGAACGCATCATCGGACGCAGGGTCTCTGCTGTCTGGGTCGCAAGCGTCCTTGCGGCGGACGCGCCTTCGCTGACGCCGGATGCTGGCTTTGCCGCACTGGTGGAAGGACGGACCGTCCTCGAGCTCGCGGAGGGGCTCCAACTTCGCCGTGTCCGGGTGATGGGCGCCTACCGCATCGAATTGTCGGGATTCAACGACACGATGCGCGATCGTCTCCGCACCTACGGCCTCTTTAGGGAGATCATCTCCTGGAAGCTGCGCATGTTCGTACCCACGGACGCGAGCGGCATCAACGTCCTGTCGAGGGTGCTCGACACCTATCCGGTTACGGGTGTCAGTGAGCGGGAGGCCGCGTGATGTCCGGCGATGTCTCCGAGCTGGCACGCCGCCTCGCGCGCGAGGCCGAGGCGGTGTGCCGACACTATCTCCCCAATGGTAAGCGGGCGGGGCGGTACTGGGTTGTTGGCGACGTCCACAACACCCCGGGCCGCTCGTTGTTTGTGCGGCTCCAGGAATCGTCGAAGGGCCCCGCCGGCAAATGGACCGATGCGGCGACCGGGGAGCATGGCGATCTCCTCGACATCATCCGCGAAAGCCTTGCCTTGCGAGATTTCCGCGAGGTCGCCGGGGAGGCGAGGCGCTTTCTGAAGCTGCCTCGTTCTGAGGAGCAATCACTCCTGAGACCCGTTCGTCCAGTCGTGCCGGCCGGATCGCAAGAAGCCGCCCGTCGACTTTTTGCGATATCCGGTCCGATCGAAGGGACGTTGGCGGAAACGTATTTGCAACGTCGGGGAATAAGCCAAATCCACCATGGTGGTAGCCTGCGCTTCCACCCACGTTGCTACTACCGACCGGACGAGCATTCGTCGACCGAAACCTGGCCGGCGATGATAGGCTCTGTCACTGACCTCGAGGGACGGATCACGGGCGTGCATCGCACCTGGCTAGATCCACACCGCTTTGATCGCGTGCGGCTCGGCAAGGCCCCGATCGACACGCCACGACGGGCCATGGGCGACCTGCTTGGTAACGCCATTCGCTTCGGCGTGGTGGACGACGTGCTCGCTGCGGGCGAGGGGATCGAGACCATGCTGTCACTGCGTTATGTACTGCCGACTTTGCCCATGACCGCTGCTCTCTCGGCCAATCACCTCTCAGCCATGTTGCTGCCGTCTGGCCTACGTCGACTCTATATCGCCCGTGACGCAGATGCCGCCGGAGATGCCGTACAGGCGATTCTCACCCGGCGCGCGGAAGACGCCGGCATCGAAGCGATCGCGTTGTCGCCTCGGCTGGGCGACTTCAACGAAGATCTGCACATCTTCGGCCTCCAAGCCCTCCGAGCAGCGTTGCTACCGCAACTCGTACCGGAGGACGTCGTCCGTTTCCTGCATTCGTCGATAGCAACCGCGGAATAGCCCCGGCAATTCGATGGGCGTCGACAGGTCAGTCGCGGTGCGGCCAATGCCGGAAGAGGACGCGACCACGGCCTTCTAGAGGGCGATCGGACGGCAAGCGGCTCGGGCCGGCAATGGCTGCGTCCGGCTATTTTCCGCCGCGCGCCGACGATGAGAAGACATATTGGTCACGTTATCGGCGCGCTTTGCATCGCGAAGCAAAATAGCCGGCCTCCGCCATCCTCCGCTGCGCTTCGGCCCTCCGCTCTGCTCCGGGTTCTGGCCCGTTCCGCCTGCCGTCTGAGTGATCGCCACGAAGGCCGCGATGGTCGCGGCCGACCGGCAAAGGATCGCCTCCATGACCGACCACGATGACATCGAATCGCCGCATGCCGCATCTCCGAGCGAACACGTTCTTACCGAATTGCAGCTCTTCGGCTACCGCCCTTTCGACGACCAGCCCGATCCACGGCCGCTTCCCAAGGGCAGGATCATTACCGGTGCCGTCGCTGACATCTTCGATGCCCTGGTCGCCACGTTGAGCGACACGCGGCTCGAGCCGGACCTCGACGATCTGCTCTGGTCGACTGTCAACCTGTTCCATCGTGCCGTCGACCGCATCGGTCGCCAACTCGACGACAACGAACAGGCGCAACAGAAGAGTCAGCGCGAGCAGGACGGCTCCGAAGTTCGATCCGTCGAACTCGAACGCATCACGGCGGAAGGCATCACGCTGGTTGAGCGCCGCAACTGCCTGGAGCTCTTCCGTGATCAGGCCATAGAGCGCTTCGAGACCCACACCGGCTCATTCTGGCGCCCCCGATCAGGATCGCTGGTGAACCATCGTACGCTGACCGCAGCGATGATCGACTCGCGCGACTTCATCGCGGCCAAGCGCCGCGCCGAGACTGAGGTCATGCTGCCCGTTGGCCCGAAGATCGCGCTTACCGGCGGGCTCGACTTCAACGACCACAACCTCATCTGGGATCGTCTCGACAAGGTTCTTACCAAGCATCCCGACATGGTCCTGCTCCATGGCGGCTCCCCGAAGGGTGCCGAACTGATCGCCTCAAAATGGGCAACCACCCGCAAGGTGCCACAGATCGCTTTCAAGCCGGACTGGACGAAGCATGCCAAGGCAGCGCCGTTCAAGCGCAACGACGCCATGCTCGAACTCCTCCCGATCGGCGTCATGCACTTCCCGGGCACGGGAATCCAGGAAAACCTCGCCGACAAGGCGAAGCGGCTCGGCATTCCCGTTTGGAGGTTCGGCGGCGCGTGAGCGCCGTCTTCTCGCCTCCAACCATCAGAGCCGGGTTGCGCCGCAACTCCGCCCCGTTTTGAATTTAGGTCTGAAGTTGCGCCGTGGTGGTGGTGGAAGGCGCGACTGCAAAATCTATGCACATGGAGCCACCACCATGCTCGCACTGGGCTCGTCCTCAACATACTCGGCATCGGCTTGTTCTGCTGGGCGATCTTCGCGCTCGCTGTGTATGCCCTGCCGTTCTTCGTCGCACTGAGTATCGGGATGGCGGCGTTTCAGAGTGGCGCCGGCTTCATTGGCGCGCTGCTTATCGCAACGGCTGGCGGTGCGCTGACGCTTGTCCTCGGTCAGGTCGCCGTCGCTATTACCCGGTCCTTGGCCTTGCGCATTGCGATCGCGACGGTATTCGCTGTTCCCGCCGCCGTCGCCGGCTATCATGTGGTGTTCGCCGTGTCCCAGATCGAGGTGTCTTCGCTGGCTTGGCGCGAGGTCTTCGCTTGCCTTGGCGCGGTTTGCATTGGCGTCACGTCATGGACGCGCTTGACCGTATTGGCGGAGACCCGCCCGTGCGAGCCCGGTGTGGTGGTGGAGAATCCCTCCCTCTCCGCCATAATAAAACGGCTTCGAGAAAGCTCCGTAAAATCAGGCCTTACTGCGCGCCAGAGATCTCTGGTGTAGCCCCTGGGTGCAGCCCCAAGGTCGAGCTACCCTGCCATGGCGGGCAGCAAGTTTCAATGCGGAAGCGGAGCAGGCAGCGGGCTGGTGACGCCGGCCCACACCGATCCCCATGGTCGCATTCTTGAGTTTGTCCGACCGGCATGGTCGCGGAGATTTCTCACTTCCTAGTTCGTTTGCCACCGTTCGCCTGCGTCGCGCCGAGGGGTGTAGCGTGCCTTCTTTCGCCCATGATACCGCTGGTCCGACGGCACGGAGGGTCGCCCGAAAAGCTGGTACATCGACCTCTGCGAGACCGCTCTCGACGACGAGATCGCGTTCCTGAGGGCGGAAATCTACCTGAGGGACGCCGCCCGGCGGCGCAGACGCTGACGGCGTTCACGCGGTTCTCGAACCGGATCTGGTACTTCGGCCGCGGCGTCGACACGTCGTTCGATGGTCGAAGGCGGCAGATCCGAGATGACGTAGCCGTCCCGGATCGCGACCATAGGCCTCGAGGTTCGCTCGCTGCGGCGGGCCGCGTTAAGACAGGGCTTTCGTCGCCTTCTCCCGAAGGGTGCTCATGGATTCGGCGTAAGGAAGCGCGCCGTAGCTCACACGCGCGACGCCAAGTTTCGCGAGCTCATCGTTCGACGGCACGCCCTCCATCACCATAACGTTGACCGGAATCGGCGTCTCGGCGGCGATCCGGCGGATTTGTTCGGACGCCCTCACGCCCGGAACGAAAAACCCCGACGCTCCGGCGTTCGCGTAGGCTTTCCCACGCTTCAAGGCCTCTTCGACATTGTCTCCGTTTCCGAGATAGACGTCGGTACGCGCGTTGATGAAGAGCGGAATGCCCTTACGATCTGCCGCAACGCGGATAGCCGAGATGCGGCTGGCCTGGCGATCGACGCCGTAAAGCCCCTTTCCTCTGATCACGCGGTCCTCGAAGTTGATCCCGACGATTCCGAGATCAAGAATTCTCTCGATGTTCGAGGCCAACGCGCCGTCGTCGTCGCTGTAGCCGCCCTCGAAGTCCATCGTGACCGGCTTCTCGACGGTCGCAGCGATCCGGGAGACGATCTGCTCCGCCACGGCGATGGGAAGGTCCTCGCCGTCCTTGAAGCCCTGGGCGGCCGCGACCGCCCAACTGCTGGTCGCTATCGCCTTAGCGCCGGCGTCCGCGATGGCCTTCGCGCTGCCAGCATCCCAGGCGTTGTACAAAATAATCGGTCGTCCCTTGACGTGAAGCTCGGCGAACACTTTCGCTTTCTCGATCTGGCTCATGGTTCGTATCCTGTCTGCGGTGGTTGCGGGTTATCGGGTGGCAAGGGCCGGCGCTTCGGCGCCCTCGGCTTTCCGGTCGGAAGATGCTCCCGCGGCGATCACGCGATGGGCGATCTCGGCCACGATCAGCGCGGCGAAGTAGAGGGCCATGCTGATCCATCCGATGCTCTGAGCTCCGATCAACGTCAGGCTGACGCCCCCGATGACACCCGCGGAGGCGACACCGACGTACGTAGCCGACGTATTGAGACCGAGCACGATCGGGACGGCCTTAGGCATGGTGGATACCAGGCGATGCTGCTGCGCTGCGAGTTGGCCCCAGCTCGTTGCGCCGTGGATCACAACCGCGACGACAGCCGTGGCCAGTGCGGCGCTCGTCCAGGACAGCGTCGCCGTGACGCCGATCAGCGCAATTGACATGACGACCAGGACTTTCCGCGTGCCGATCGTATCGACCAGCCGGCCTCCGACGAGGTTCATCACGGTGCCCGATACGCCCCACAGAACCAGCAGGAGGCCGAGGATCAGGGTATCGCCGTGCGTAACGCGTCCGAAGATGACGGCAAAATAGGTGTACAGCGCGAAATTACCCGCCTGGAAGAAGAACGTGGTCAGGAGCGTCAGCCCGATGCGGCGATCCGCGAACGGCGCGAGACGCTGCTTCAGCGAGATCGACGGGGGCGTCGGGATATCCTTGAGCGAGATCGCGATGCCGAGCGCGGCGACGACGCTGATGGCCGAGACGAACACCATCGTCCAGCGCCAGTCGGCAAGTCCGCCGATGAGCGTGCCGATGGGGGAGCCGAGCGCGGTTGAGAAGGTCAGCCCGGCGATCACGATGGAGAGCGCGAAGCCGCGCTTTTCCGGCGACACAAGGCTGGCTCCGGAGCCGGTGGCCGTCGGCGCGTAGATGGCGGCGCCGAGGCCCGCGAGTGCGCGGGCAACTAGGGCGAAGGCGAAGTTCGGCGCCCAGGCCGTGGCAAGGTTGGCAAGGATGAAGATACCGAGCCCGGAAAGCATCAGCTTCTTGCGCTCGACATGAGCGAAGACGGCTGCCGCGGTCGGCGATAGCAGCGCGTAGGCGATGGCGTAGACGGTGGTAAGCTGTCCGGCGGCGCCGACGCTCACCTGGAACGACTCCGAGATCTCGGGCAGCACGCCCGCGACTACGAAACTGTCGGTTCCGAGGGCGAACATGCCCAACGCTAGAATTGCAAGGCGGCGGTCCATGGCGAAGCTCCTTCAGCTCGATGTCCAGGTCAAAGGGGGGTCCATCGGACCATCTGCCCGTCTATCTGGTGATAGATAGATAGTTGCTAGGTCATCCTGCGGTCGACTGTCAACATCTATCTATCGATAGACGCATAATTAAATATCGCTCATTTCTGCCGCAGACGCCGTGGGTTGCGCCCGGCCGAGCCTTGCAATCCAGTCGCTGGCGGGCTATCTATCAAAAGATAGATAGAAGAGCGAGCCAGATGAGCGATATGAAGACTACGATTTTGGACGCCGCCGAGAAACGGATTCAGGCAGGCGGCTTCGGTGGCTTCAGCTTCCGGGAGATCGCCGAGGACGTTGGCATCAAGAGCTCGAGCGTCCATTACCACTTTCCCGCGAAGGAAGACCTCGCGGCCGAGGTCGTCCGCCGTTGGGCCGACCGCACATCCGGGAATATCGACAGGGAGTTCGCGAAGGACCCGAACGCGAAACGCGTCTGGGCCAAGGCGTTTCGCGGAACGGCGTTCTCCAAAGCCCACATGTGTCCGTGCACGATCCTCGGCGCGTCCTCGCAGGATCTGCCGAAGCCGGTCGTGGCCGAGGTGAAGCGGTTCTTCAAGATGTGCCAGGACAAGATGGTCGCTCAAGGCATGTCCATCGACGACGCCACTGAATTCCTGTCCACTATCATCGGCGCGCTGGTCGTGGCGAACGCGCTGCGCGACAGCGCGGAGTACGATCGGGCGACTGCGACGTTCCGGTTCGAGGAAAAGACCGCGGCCTGACCTCAATCGGTCCGATGATCGGCGTCCGATCATCGGACCTCGACGACGATGCATGCGAAACCTCCAGCGTGACGGGTCGGGTCATCGATATCGGCCGTAGCCAGGCCGCGTGATGCGGTCGGCGGCGATGGATTTCGCAGGCGTCGAGATCAACCAGTCGCCGCGCTTGAGGGTCACGAACTCCGTCAAGATCAGAAGCGGGGTCACCGGATTGATGCCGAGCATCGGGAGCTGGTTGACCCCGCCATCCGGAAGCCGCCGAAGCCACGTTGCCTCCCGCATCGGGATCAACAGGCCTGGCGATAAGAACACCGCCAAGCCTCGGCGCCGCTTACTTGCTCAAAATCTGCGCATCGAACGCAACGTCCTGGACGAGGACGACGGTGCAATTCTCCGAGAAGCACTCGGTGATATGGGGTTCACCGCCCTTCTGGAACCAATAGGAACCGGCACTGAGATGCTTGATCTCGCTGCCCGGGCGGTAGTTCGCCATGATGCCGGAAATCACGACCGCATAGTAATCACCGGTGTGGGTGTGCAGCGCGCTCTTGAAGCCCTTCGGAAACTTCGTGATCGTGGCGTGAGCTCCCGAGGTGACCTTTCCGTAGGCGTCCGAAACCAGGATGTCCCTGTTGGAATGATCATCAGGACGGCGGGGTCCGTAGGCGGCAAATCCAGAATCCGCGAAGGTCATATCTTCGAACGGGATTTCGAGCGAGTTTGTCGCCTCGGGCAGTTTCGCAGTCTGCTCAGAAGCCAAGGCAGGGGCGCCGAAAAGCGAGGTGGTAGTGGCGGCGACGACCAGCGCGCTTCGAATGAACGTGTTTGTCATGACGATATCTCCTTTGGGTGGGGCGCTGCGAAATTGCAGTCTGGCTCGGGTGGCAGAGAGGCGGAAGCTGACGAGAGAAGGTTCGAAGATGGACTTGCTCAACGTGAAGCGGTGCATCCGCTGAGGATCAATGGCCCGCAGTCCGACCTCCATCGACGTAGTGGATCTCGCCGGTCACGTAGTCGGCATCCTCGAGGTAGTTGATGGCCCGCACGACATCCTCGATCTTGCCGTTGCGGTTGAGCGGCGAGAAGGACTTCAGATCCTCCGGGTTCGATCCATCGTGAAGCGGCGTGATAACGATACCGAGCGAGATGGTGTTGACGCGGATGTTGCTGGAAGCGAGCTCCATCGCGAGGCCTCGGGTAGCGGCGACGCCGGCACCCTTCGTCAGCGAGGCAAGAACGGCCGGCACGGTCTGGAGCGCGTGCTCGACGAGGCTCGTCGAGATCTGGACGATGTGACCTCCGCCCTGCTTCTTCATCGCGGGCACCGCGGCCTGCGTCGCGAAGAAGACGCTGTCGAGGTTGGTCGACATCACGCGGCGGTAGAGGTCCTCGGAGATGCTCTCGATCGGACCAGGGCGCCACATGCCAGCGTTGTTGATCAGCGTGTCGACGCGGCCGAAACGTTCAAGCGCGGTCCAGACGACTTTCCTGGCGATCTCCGGCTCGCCGATGTCGCCGGCGACCGTGACGTAGTCGGGGTCGCTCGAAGGCGCGATCGACCGGGAATTTCCGACCGCGCGCCAACCTCGTTCCCGATAGGCCTTGACGAAGGCCTCGCCGAGTCCCTGCGATGCGCCCGTCACCACGACGACTTTGCATTCCGTTGCCATATGTCACTCGCCTTGCTGGAGCGGGGCCCGCCGTGAGCGGAGCTTGCTCTGATCCACCTCGAACGTCGTCAAGCGACCTTCAGCTTCTTGAGATGATCCAGGCCGACGCCGGCGACCACCTGCTCCTGGATCGGATGGATTGCGGAGTTGGCCGCGTCGGCGCCGAACGCCAAACCGACGATCACGCGTTCGGGACGCTTGCCGCGGGCCGTCCCGACCAGTTGGGCGATCGCTTCCGCCGTGTCGTGCGGGTTCGGACCGTCGGGGCCGGCGAACACGCCGCCGAGGAATTCGACTAACTTGCCGGGAAGAGCGGCGACCTCGCCGTACTTGTCCGCCCGACCGGGATCGGAGGGCTTCTGAACCGCCGCCCACAAGTTCGTCGGGAAGGGACCGGGCTGCACCAGCACAACGTCGATGCCGAGTTGCGAAAGTTCGTAACGGTAGCCCTCGGTCAGGGCTTCCATGGCGTGCTTGGAGGCGCCGTAGAGACCGTAGAAGGGCAGCGTCAGCCGGCCCAGGATCGAACCGACGTTGACGATCAGGCCGGATTTGTTTGCCTGCATCTGGGGCACGACGGCCCGGATCATGCGCTGGACGCCGAACACGTTCACCTCGAACATCTCGCGCACCTGTTCCGGAGTGAAGGTCTCCGCAAGACCTCCCGAGGCGATGCCCGCGTTGTTGACGAGCACGTCCAGCTTGCCGCCGGTCTTGCCGAACAGCGTCTTCACCGCCGCATCGACGCTCGCGCTGTTCGTGACGTCGAGCTCAAGGGTCTCGATGCCCTTCGCCTGCAGTTCTTTCGCCACTTCGCGATTGCGCCCGTCCATATCCCGCATGGTCGCGAATACGCGATGACCGCGGGCGGTCAGCGTGTTTGCCAGGTCTTTGCCGAAGCCGTTCGATGTTCCGGTGATGAGGATGGTGTCAGACATGGTCGCTCTTTCTCTTTTAGATTTTCGATTTCGCAGGATTCGGGATCAGGCCACGGCCTTCATGCGCTGCACGGCTTCGTCGGTCGTCCAGACCGCATTCGCCATGAAGCGGTAGTTCACCATCGCCGCTGCGTAGCCGTCGCCTTCCTCGTTCACGCCAGCGGCCACCGCATCGCGGACCATCGCGACCTCGAAGCCTGCCTCGATGACGTCGCGCATGTGCGACTCGAGATAGATGTTCGCGACGGGGCCCGCCATGATCACTTGTTCGACACGGCGCATCCGCAGCTGCTTGATCACGTCGTTCGACTCGCACCCGAAGACCTTGTGCGGCGACGTGTTGCAGGTGTGCCCGTCCAGCAGGTACTTCTTTGAACGGTTCGTAGTAGTCCGCCCTCGAGCCCTCGAAGCCCTCGAGATCGACCGGATCCTTGCGGCCGCAAAAGCCGATGCCGCCGAGATAGTGACCGATCGCTCCGGGCGGCACCGTCCACTGCCGGTCCGTCGGGTAGTACCAGTGCGGCGAGTGGATGATGAAGTAGCCGAGCTCCTGTGCCGTCTTGAGGAGCCTCTTCAGGTTGCCGACGACGTCGCGCTTCTTCAGCGCATCCTCGATCAGCGCGTAGTAGGTCCCCGACTCCTTCTCTTCGAGGAATTCGTTCTGAATGTCGGCGAGGACGAGAGCGACGCGCCTCTTCTCGCCAAGCTTCATTTCCGGATTGCGATGTGTGAACTCGAGCATCTTGCTCCTCCGAGGGGTAAAAACGAAATCCGGCCTGCTTCAGTTGTGGCTGGCGCGCGTCGGCGTCGGCGCGAGGGTTCAATGCCATCGCCACCGAAGACGCTTCATGTCTTCCATCGCTTCATCTTGGGAGTGGATTGAAGCCCAGGACGTGACAAGGTTCTTGTCTCCTGACGCCCGATTTGAACGGCCAAGCCGTCACGAACCGTGCGATGACCGCGCTAACGCGCACGTTCACATCGCTGCTGGGAGGCGTTTCTTGCGGTCTCTATCGGTTGATAGACAAATCGCTTGCGACGATGCCCGGGACCATATATATCTACCTATCGAAAGATAGATTGGAGTGTGCCATGAGCACCATCGCAGAGGCCATTATGGACGCGGCCGAGCTTCGGATGCGCGGCGGCGGCTTCAACGGCTTTAGCTTCCGGGAAATCGCGGATGACGTTGGCATCAAGAGTTCGAGCGTGCACTATCATTTCCCCACGAAAGAGAAGCTCGCTGCAGCGGTCGTGCACAGATATGCGGACCGCCTCAGCACGAAATTCGATAGAGGACTTGCCGGCGGTGCCCACCCCCAAGAGGTATTGACGGACGCGTTCAGGGGTACCGTCCGTTCAGCCGAGCGCATGTGCCCGGTGACCGTGCTGGGAGCCGGCTCACTGGGCTTGCCGGAGGAGGTCGCTGCGGAGGTGAGGCGCTTCTTCCAGATGTGCCTGGACAAGCTGATCGGCGGCGGTCTCGTTCCGGACGAGGCAGCCGAGCTGCTGGCGACCATCACCGGGGGGATGGTCGTGTCGACGGCTTTGGACGACATCGCGACGTACGATCTCGCAACCATCAAGGTCTGCCGGTCTCAATCCGGTGTCTGAACCTCGTCGAAGCGCGGCTTGTGTCTGCGCTCCGAGGCTCCCGCGTGCATAGGAACTGCCGGCCAAGGTGGGCTCGCCGGACTCGTCGTCAGAAGCGCCCCTCCGAAGCGCGGTGCACGGAAAGCTGACATCTGGGGCTTTCGCAGCGTGCGCCACTCTATGCTTCGTTTCTGCCGACATCATGCCGTCGCGAAACCGAGGACGGGATGTCGCGCTATCGATTGCTGGGCGCCTCAGCGACCACGAGGCGCCCACCGACGGCTGCAAGGCCGGAAAAAGCTATCCGTACCAACACCATAGCGAAACTTTACGGACGTTCACGCATCACAACTGGCTCCGCGCCGGCAAAGCGTCATCCTCGGCCCGCAACCGAAATTCGAAAGGTTGGAGGATGTCCGACGCACTTACCGCTATCCAACCCGGCGACCAAACTAGGCAAGCCGCAGCGGCTGCTCTGCTCGAAGAGGCTTTGAAGCTTCTGGACCGGGACGTGCCTGGCGCGCGGCAGCGGATCGAGGACGCCTGCAGGATCGTCGGCCACCGAGGGAAAACCTACGGCAAGAACGGCCACCTAGCGAACTGGCAACTGCTGCGCGCCCGCAGATTCATCGGCGAGAATCTGCATGCACGCCTGCGGATCGGGACCGTGGCCCGGATCGTCAATCTCAGCCCGAGTTATTTCTCGCGAGCCTTCAAGGCGAGCGAAGGGATGCCGTTTTCCGACTTCGTCCTGGTTTCGCGGATCGAGCTCGCCAAACACCTTCTGGCGACGACGCGCCAGTCCATCGCCGAGATCGCCCGGGAATGCGGATTGGCCGATCAATCGCACCTCACGAGAACATTCAACAAGTTCGTGGGAACGCCGCCGCGGGCTTGGCGCTGCCGCCGCGTAGCGGAGGCCGCAAGACACGCACATGGGCCAATGACGGATCTGACAATCCGGCTCGGATGAACGCAGAACGGCGTCTTGGTCTCGAAGAACACCAATCGGATCAGCCGGTTGGACGCGGACATAAGCTCTTCTGTCTATCGATAGATAGGCATTGACAAGCGGCATATTCCGCCTCTACAGTTAATACATCTACTGATAGATAGACAACGGAGATCAAGATGTCGGAAGTCGCAGTCGAAACGCAAGTCCTTGAATCCCGCTCCCGCCGCAAAGCCCACATCAAGGTCTGGCTCGCCACAGTTGCAGCACTGGGTGTCTTCGGCGCGGGTGTCGTCTTCGGGCCCGGATATCTCGCCCCTTCAGCGAAGGCGGCGGCGCCGGTAGCGCCGACGGTCACCGTCAGCGCTCCCTCGGAACGCAGTCTCGAGAAGCGGCTGCAGTTCTTGGGGCAGTTCTCGGCGGTGCAGCAGGTCGAACTGCGCCCCCAGGTCGGCGGCACGTTGACCAAGATCAGCTTCAAGGACGGCGACATCGTCCACGAAGGCGACGTGCTCTTCGAGATCGACCCGACCCCATATCAGATCAAGCTTGACCAGGCGAAGGCACAGGTGGAGACGGCTCGCGCGCAGCTTCAGCTCGCGATCCAGCAACTGGGCCGCGCCGACACCCTAAAGCAGAGCGGCTTCGGAACGATCGAGAACGCCGACCAGCGCCTGGCCCAGAAACTTGCCTCGCAGGCCGCTCTCGATGCCGCGGAGGCGGCGGTTCGCGATGCGCAGTTCGACCTCGATCATTCGCGCGTCGTGGCCCCCTTCAACGGCCGCATCGGCAGCCACCTCGTCTCGATCGGCAACCTGGTGGCTGGCAGCCGGGCATCGACCAGCCCGACCACCTTGCTCGCAACGATCGTGTCGGTCGGCAACGTCTATCTCAACTTCGACATGAGCGAATCCGACTACGCCGCCTTCCTGCGGGAGCGCACACAACAGGAGGGATCCCTGGCCGAGAAGGTTGACGTGTCGGTCAACGGCGGCGACTTCAATCGCGATGGCACGCTCGATTTCGTCGACAACACGCTCGACCGGTCGAGCGGAACGATTCATGCTCGCGCTACCGTCAAGAACGTCGACGGCCTGCTGACCCCGGGCGCATTCGCCAGGGTTCGCGTCGCGATCTCGAAGCCCGCGCCCTCTTTGCTCGTCCCCGATGCCGCTGTGCTGCCGGACCAGTCCGATCACGTCGTCCTGACCGTCGGCGCCGACGGCGTCGTCACGCCGAAGAAGGTCCAGCTTGGCGAACTGCGGGACGGACTGCGCGTGATCAGCTCGGGCTTGATGTCGTCCGATCGCGTCATCATCGAGGGCATTCCGAAGGCCAAGGCTGGCGCCAAGGTGATGACCGAGACCAAGTCGAACCATTTGGCCGCCAACTGAAGGCCGTCAGCCATGAGCGTCTGCTTCGACGAACCGACGATCGACGACCTGCTGGGGGACAGCCTGACTCAAGGATTGATGCAGGCGGATGGCGTCGATGTCGCTGCCCTCGAGAGGATGCTGCGAGGGCTAGCTTCCGATCGAACGGCGGCCTTGGCGCGCAACCACCGCGCACCGGGATGGAATGGTCGCGTTTCAACACAACAAGTGGCGTTCGTGTGAACGTCACTGCTCTTTCCGAGCGCTCCCGAAACACCACGAACCGCTCGAAATAACCGCTTCACGGACAAGGCTGAACCGCCATGAAACTCTCACATTTTTTCATCGAACACCCGCGGTTCGCAGCCGTCATCAGCATCTTCCTGACCGTGTTCGGCGCCGCCGCCGCTTTCCTGCTTCCGGTGTCGCAATATCCGGACATCGTCCCGCCGACCATCCAGATCACCACCGTCTATCCCGGCGCGTCGGCTGACGTGGTGGCCCGCACCGTCGCGACCCCGCTCGAACAGGCGATCAACGGCGTCGAGAACATGGACTACATTTCGAGCCAGTCCACCGGAAACGGCGCGCTCGCGATCTCCGTCGTCTTCAAGATCGGCTCTGACCCGAACACGGACCTGGTCCTGACGCAAAACCGCGTCCAGGACACGCTGTCGCGCCTGCCGCAGGAGGTCCAGGCACAGGGCGTCCAGGTCAAGAAGACGATCGATGCGCTCCTGCTCGGCGTCCACGTGTATTCGCCGGACGGCTCCCGCAGCCCCGAATACATGTCCAATTATATGCTCAAGATCCGCGACGAGATCGCACGCCTGCCAGGCGTGTCAGATTTCCAGATATTCGGCCAACGCGACTACGCGATGCGAATCTGGATCGATCCGGACAAGGCGGCTGCCGACGGCATCGGCGCCGACGACGTTCTGACCGCCTTGCGCACCCAGAACGCCCAGGTCTCGGCCGGCGTGCTCAACGCGCCTCCGCTCACCACCGACGCCGCCTATCAGATCAACGTTCGGGCGCTCGGCCGGCTCACCACACCCGAGCAGTTCGGCAACATCATCGTCAAGTCGGACAGCCAGGGGCGCGTGACCCGGATCCACGACATCGGCCGCGTCGAACTCGGCTCGGCGGACTACGGGTCGATCGCCTATGCGGACAAGTATCCGTCCACGCCCTGGTTTCCCAAGGCCACGCCGGGCGCCAACGTCGTACAGGTCGAGCACGCGATCTGGGACAAGATGGCCGAGCTCAAGAAGAGCTTCCCCCCGGGCCTTGACTACATCCGTATCTACGATCCGACCACCTTCGTGAGCCAGTCGATCGACGAGGTAGTCAAGACGATCTTCATCGCCATCGCCCTGGTGATCGGGGTGGTCTTCCTGTTCCTGCAGACATGGCGTGCCACGATCATCCCGGTGGTGGCCATTCCCGTCTCCCTGATCGGCTGTTTCACGGTCCTCGCGCTTTTCGGGATCTCCATCAACAACCTGTCCATGTTCGGGTTGATCCTGGCAGTCGGCATCGTGGTCGACGACGCCATCGTGGTCGTCGAGAACGTCGAGCGGAACATGGCGATGGGCATGTCGCCGCGCGAAGCCGCCCATAAGACCATGGACGAGGTCTCCGCCGCCCTCATTGCGATCGCGCTGACCCTTTGTGCTGTCTTCATTCCCTCTGCCTTCATCAGCGGCATTTCCGGTCTGTTCTTCACGCAGTTCGCCGCGACCATCGCCGCATCGACAATCATATCCGTCATCGTTTCGCTCACGCTGAGCCCGGCACTGTGCGCGGTGCTGCTGAAGAGCCACGACGCACACGCCAAGCCGCGCGGGATCGGGCGTCTGGTGCAGGCCGCGTTCGCGCGCTTCAATGCCGGCTTCGAGTGGGCATCTTCGAGCTACGGACGGGTGACGGGCCGCATCATCAGGGCGAGCGCCATCGTCGGCGTCGTCTATCTCACTCTGATCGGCCTGACGGGCTTCCAGATGTCGCGGATGCCGACCGGCTTCATCCCGAGCCAGGACATCGGCTATCAAGCCGTCATCATCTTCCTCCCGCCGGGCTCCAGCCTTCAGAGGACGGACGCGGTGGTACGCGAAGTCAACGACATCATCCTGAAGGAGGTGCCGGGTCCCACACATACCTCTCCGGTGGCCGGCCTCGACGTCACAACGTCGACCATCGCACCCAACGTCGGAACCATCTTCTACGGTCTGCCATCGCTGTACGGACACCACATCCCAGGCGTCAACGCCGCGACCATGCTGCCGAAGGTCCGCGCCGCATTGGCCGGCATCAAGGACGCGGTAGTGATCGTGGTGAACCCGCCCCCCGTGCAAGGGTTGGGCTCCGCCGGCGGCTTCAAGCTGATGGTCGAAGACCGGGGCGACCACACGGCGCAGGAGCTGGCGGATGCCACCAACACGCTGGTCGCCGCAGCCAACAAGGATCCGGCATTCGCCGGCGTCTTCACGCTCTACAACGCGGGAGCCCCCTCTCTCTTCGCCGGCATCGACCGCGAAAAGGCGGAGAAGGTAGGTCTCAAGCCGGAAAACGTGTTTTCCACCCTCCAGCTCTACCTCGGCTCGCGGTACGTGAACGACTTCAACTATCTCGGACGCACCTACGAAGTGCTCGCCCAGGCCGACGAAGCCTTCCGCAAAACGCCTGCGGACATCGGCCGGCTCAAGTCGCGCAACGCGAGCGGCTCGATGGTGCCGATCGGATCGGTGGCCGACTTCCAGGACGAAACTGCGCCCTATCGCCAGCCGCGCTACAACCTTTATCCAGCGGCAGACGTTCTGGGCACCGCGGCACCCGGCGTGGCGTCCGGCACCGCCGCCGCGCGGATGGAAGCCCTCGCAAAGGAGGTGCTGCCGGCGGGCTTCGCGATGGAGTGGACGGAGCTTTCCCATCAGCAGGAAAAGCAGGGCATTCCGACGATCGTGATCTTTGCTGCGTCGGCTCTCTTTGTCTTCCTGGTCCTGGCCGCACAATACGAAAGCTGGAAGATGCCGTTGGCCATCGTGCTGATCGTGCCGATGTGTCTGCTGGCCTCGGCGACGGGCCTGGCGTTCCGCGGCATGCCGATCGACATCCTCGCGCAGATCGGCTTCGTCGTCCTGGTGGGCCTGGCCGCGAAGAACGCGATCCTGATCGTGGAGTTCGCCAGGCAGCGACAGGACCATGACGGCGATACGGCCGAGCAGGCTGCGACGGAAGCGGCCCGCATCCGACTCCGCCCGATCCTCATGACTTCAGCCGCGTTCATTCTCGGCGTCTTTCCCCTCGCGGTCGCCACCGGCGCCGGATCCGAGATGCGCCAGTCCATAGGCACCGCCGTCTTCGCCGGAATGATCGGCGTCACGATCTTCGGCCTACTGTTCACTCCGGCCTTCTACACCTTTATCCGCAATTTCGGCTCTGGGGATAAGGCAGCTGCCAAATCGGAGGCTGCTCAGGATCGTTCCGGAAAGCCGATCTGACGATACCCGCCCGTTGGACGTTCCCGGCGGCGGAGCGAAAAACCAAGAGGAAACGACGATGTTCTCAGTGATCTTCGAAGTTCATCCCAAACCGGACCAGTGGGACGGCTACCTCGGCGTCGCCAAAATGCTGCGGCCGGAGTTGGAGCAGATCGAGGGCTTCATCGAGAACGTCCGCTACAAGAGCCTCACCCGGCCGGGCTGGCTCCTGTCGCTCTCCGGATGGCGGGACGAGAAATCCGTCGTGCGATGGCGGACCGCACAGCGGCACCATCTCGCCCAAGAGAGGGGACGGTCGGCGATTCTGCTCGATTATCATCTCCGGGTTGGAGAGATCACGCGGGACACCCATGTGCCCGCAGGGCACAGGATCGCCGAGCAACGTCTCGACGAAACCGAGATCGGCGAAGGAACTACGGTCACGTTCGTCGACGCAAAATGGCCAAACGGCTCCATCGAAACATCGGACGTACCGGCGATTGCCGATCACGTCGCCCTGAATCCCGATGCCGGCGGCTTGCTTAAGTGGGAGATCTTAGATGCCGTTCTCACGCCGGGCGACGTCGTCCTGATGATGTTGTGGAAGTCGAAAGACGCCGCCGCCGCCTTCGCCGCATCGGCAAAACTCCCGTCGGACGGGCGTTTGCGGCAGGTCCGCGTGGTCCGGGACTACGGCATGTTCGATCGTAGGGAAGCTCCCCAATACTATCCGGAAGCGTCCCGACAAGGTGCATGACGCGCCAGACCTCTCCGGAGGCGCCCACTTGCCAATCTGTATCGATCGCCTCCACTAAGCGACCGACCAGAACACAATCGCGTGACGGTTCGAGGAACCGCCATTTATCTGATAATCCACCGCTCATGATGAACAGCGGCGAGTTGCGGCAATCACCGGAGAACGGGAACTTCGACGCTGAAACCGTCACGTTCGGCCCTTTTAGGCTGATACCGAGCCAGCGCAAGTTGGAGAAAGATGGCGTGGCGGTCGCTCTCGGGGCACGCGCCTTTGATATTCTGCTCGCATTGCTCGAGCGCCCGCAGCAGGTAATTACAAAAAGGGAGCTTTTCGATCGCGTTTGGCCCGGCGTGCACGTGGACGAGAGCAGCTTGCGGGTGCACGTCAGTGCCTTGAGAAAGGCACTCGAAGGGGATGGGTCGAACGTAAAATATATCACCAATGTGTCAGGGCGAGGTTACTGCTTCGCATTTGCGGTGACCGCCATGGCCGCCGCGCCCGTTTCGGTCAACAGCGAACCGTTCCGGTCTCGGTTGCCCGTCATGCCGGCTGAAATCGTCGGCCGAGAAAGCGCGATCAAGGCGATCGCATCCCAACTGATTGCACAGCGCTTCGTGTCGATCGTTGGGTCCGGCGGCGTCGGCAAGACGACAACTGCAATATCGGTGGCGCATTCGCTTTCCGACACCTTCGCGGATGGCGTCTGCTTCGTCGATCTAGGTTTGCTCGGCGATCCGCAGTCTGTGGCGTTTGCGGTCGCGTCATCGACCAATGTTTCCACGAAGTCGAGTGATCTGCTCGAGTCTCTGTTGGCAGCGCTAAGCCGGAAGCGGACCCTAATCGTCCTCGACGGTTGCGAGCACGTCGCCGAAGCCGCGGCGGGACTCGCCGAAGCAATCTTGCGGCGCTGCCCGGACGTCCACCTTTTGGCGACGAGCCGCGAATCCTTGAGGGCGGATGGCGAATGCGTTCACCGCCTGCAGCCCCTTGAATGCCCCCCGGATGTTTCGGGCATGACCGCCACCGAGTTGCTTGAGTACCCTGCCGCTCGCCTCTTTGTCGGGCGACTAAGCACACGTGGAGTGGCACCGGACATCGCCGAGTCGGACGTTCCCACGATCGCCGCCATATGCCGCCGGCTGGATGGTATCGCGCTTGCCTTGGAACTCGTCGCCGGGCGTGTCGACGCCTTCGGAATCACAGGTATCGCCAGCCTATTGGACAGCGATATGGCCCTACACCTTTCGGGGAAACGGACGGCTGTCCCGAGGCATAGAACCCTTAGCGCAACGATCGACTGGAGCTATAGGCTTCTTGCGGAGAACGAGCGGGTGGTCCTCCGGCGTCTGTCGGTCTTCACGGGGCCGTTCTCGTTCGAGGCGGCCCGACGCGTCGTCATCGATGCGAATGCCGTCGCTGCGAACGGCTTGCTCGAGGAATTCTCTGCGCTAGTGGCCAAATCGTTGATAGCGGTGGTCGTGAACGGTTCCGATCTGCGGTATCGCCTGCTCGACACCACGCGCGCGCGGTTGCGTCATCATTTGATCGAAAGTGGAGAGGCCCACGAAATCGCGGTTCGCCACGCCGATTATTATTGCGATCGCATCGAAAAACTCTCTTCCCGAACCCACTCATCGTCAGTCTATGACGTTGATCGGGAGGAAGCCGTTTCGAACATCAGGACAGCACTCGAATTCGCGTTTTCATCGGACGAAGCGTTTGTCGACAAACTCCGGATCGCCGCGAGCGCTACCCGCCTGTTCCTCGATATGTCCTTGTTGATAGAGTGTCGCGAATGGGCCGAACGAGGAGTCGCTATCGTCGGGCCCCAGACCGAGCCAAGCCGGTACGCACTGGAGCTTTGGACGGCACTCGCGCTGTCGCGCATGTTTACTGACGGAGAGAAATCGGCGACACATAGTGCTTTGATGAAGGCCCTCGATTTGTCCGAGGCCGTCAACGACACAAGCTACAAGCTTCGGATTCTCAGCGGTCTCCAGCTTTTCTCGGCCCGGGTGGGCGACTTTCAAAGCGCATTGACGCAGGCAGCAAAGTTTCATTCAGCCACTGAAAAGCTGGCCGACCCCGGGTACCTGTCGTTGTCGGAGGCGATGCTTGGTGCGGCATATCATCTGGCCGGCGATCAAGCGAAGGCGCAAGTTCACTGCGAGGCTGCATATGGAATCACGCGCTCTCAAGACCCAAAACTGCTGCAATACGGGTACGATAACTATACCCGCAGTCTCGGTACGCTTGCCCGCGTCTACTGGCTTCGAGGTTCGGCCTCGAAAGCCGTTTCGGTGGCGCATGAAGCCGTGAACCAAGGCCGGAAAATAGGTCATCCGGTCACTCTTTGCATGTCGTTGATGTTTTCGGCATGGGTCTTCCACTGGGCGGGCGATCACGACGTGGCGTGGCAGATCACAGATGAATTGCAAGCCCAAAGCGAAAGGAGCTCGCTGATCCCATTCCTTGCCGCTGCTCGAGGGTTGGCGGGTAGGTTGCTAATGGCAGACGGCGATAAAGACGGAGGCATCGCGTGCATGCGAGAGGGCCTGGAGCACCTCCGCGGTCATCGTCACCAACTGATGGCCACCACGGTCGCGACTGGCCTGGCCGAGGCCTTGGTGGCCGGCGGAGAGAATAGCGAAGCCTTAGCGATCATCGATTCTGTTCTCAAGCAAGACGCAGAAGGGGGAGGTTCTTGGTACACGCCTGAAATTCTTCGAGTAAGAGGAATCGCGCTCGCTGCTCTTGGCAGAGCAAGATATGCCGATGCGATAGACAGCCTCGCAAAATCACTGGCATTGGCACGTACCCACTCGTCGCTTACTTTTGAACTCCGCGCTGCCATCGACAGGACCTGCCTCGATGAGCGATACTCCGGTGAGTTCGACCGGGCGCTCCTCGAAGGCGTGTGCGATCGTTTCCTCGATGCGAGCCCGGTCCCTGACCTTACGCTCGCACGATCGCTGCTGGCCGAAAGAGCGCAAAAGGCGGCCGCTGGCGGGAACGGTCCGACTGCGCGGCGGTAACGCGCACCTCGCTTGACGTTCGCATGAGCGTCGAGGGGCGGACGGGCAGAAGGAAAAGTTGCGCCCGACACACCCGTGAAGATTCGCGAAGAGTTGTGAAGATGATGGGTACCTTGCTTGAAGGCGACCTTTCGGGCCGTCACAGTAGGGTCACGACGACTGAAGCGCGACCAGCTTGCCCACGTTGGCTATCCGCTCTTGAGTGTGCCGCAACAGGGAGGAGTGGAATGAGCCTGCTAGAGCAGGTCTTGTCGGCGTCTGGCGGCGCCGACCGGTGGCGCAACCTGCGTGGGTTTACCGTTCACATGACGATGAGCGGTTTGCTTGTCGAACAAAAACATCAAGAAAGCTCATTGAAGGAAGTGGTGGTCGAGGCTGACATCCGCGAGCGTTCGGTCCGTATTATGGGCTTTGATGCGACTAATGATCGTCTCTTCTGTGATCAGAGAAAGGTCGGCATCGAAAACGAGGACGGTCAAGCGATCCGGGTGGAGCGCCGTTCTTTCGACGACTGGAGGAGACGCGCTTCGAATGGATCTTGGGATGTTCTGGATCTCACTCAGTTCTGCGGATATTCCGTGTGGGCCCTTGTAGCTATGCCCTACCTTCTGGAAACAGCGGCGTCGATACGCGAAGAGGATCCGCCACCTGTCAACGGTGGCTCACAGCCACTTCGCCTGATGCACGTCGATTTTTCCGAAACGTCCTCCATTTATCCGCTCCAACAGAAGTTATTTTTCGATGCAGAAGGACGTTTGGTTCGGCTGGACTACGACGCGCTGGAACTCGGAGGAAGACCGGTATCGCAAATTGTAAGTGCTTACCAGGATTTCTCGGGCTACATCATCCCAACGTTACGACGTTTGAGGCCCATCGGGCCGGAAGCTGATCTGACGAGACCGCCGGTGCTCGATATCGAAATTTTTGATCTCAATTGCCGATCCGATTGACTTGTCGTGCGACGTAGGCACCGTGTCTGAAAAAGGCCGAACTTGTCGATCTCGAAAGATTGGCTCCACGCCGATCGAGAAGGTACCATTCGTTGGTACAAAGAAATTCCGGCGCCGACGGAAAAGTCCTTATTTCTAGGCAATTTGGTGGGTTTGAGGGAGTCCATCCTAGCCAGTTCTTACGGCAGCAAGGCCCCAGCGGCGAGATCCGTGCGCTGAATGGGCGATGATCGAAACCTGAGCGCGGAGAGCTCGTCCTGCTCGGAATCCCTCGATCAAGCTGCTGACAAGCGGTTTGGCCCACGCAGCCGCGGCAGAGCGATCTTATCTCGATCGGTTCTTGGGAGACGATGCCGCCCTTTGCAGGAGATTGTTTCTCTTTCCGCGCTGATTCGTACCTACCCCTTGTTCATCAAAACCGAGATCGCCAC
This sequence comes from Bradyrhizobium sp. Unk1, assembly GCF_059512345.1. Lineage (NCBI taxonomy): Bacteria > Pseudomonadati > Pseudomonadota > Alphaproteobacteria > Hyphomicrobiales > Nitrobacteraceae > Bradyrhizobium > Bradyrhizobium sp. Unk1. The sequence continues at coordinate 9,340 of NZ_JCAMOP010000040.1, read as the reverse complement.
GCTTCTCCTTAAGATTGTGGTTCAGCACGCGGACGCACGTGGCCTCGTTGATGGCTTGATCTGGCCGAAGACCGGCTTCGCCTCGATCGTCTGAGCCGCAACGCCGTTGATGCGACTTTCTTCCCCTGGGCTTCGCCCATTCCTCGCGAGACAAGAAAGTCGCCACAACGGCGTCCTCCGCTGCGCTCCGGCCCGAGCGGGTGCGTCGCCGATCGTCCTCGGCCCTAGATCGCCATCGAGGCCGCGGTGGTCGCGGGCTCGAAACACAACAGGAGAAGTGACATGGCTAACATCGGTTCTTTCAAGAAGGTCGGCAACGAATTTCAGGGCGAGATCGTCACCCTGAGCCTGAAGGCCAAGGGCGTCCGCATCGTCGCCGAGACCAACCGTTCCAATGACAACGCCCCCAGCCACCGCATCTATGTGGGCCGGGCGGAGATCGGCGCAGCCTGGTCGAAGCGTTCCGAGGAAGGCCGCGACTACCTCTCGCTCAAGCTCGACGATCCTTCCTTCAACGCGCCGATCTACGCGAACCTGTTCGACGACGAAGGCGGTGAAGGCTACACCCTGCTCTGGTCGCGGCCGCGCAAGACCGGCGAGTAGGCCCCATCAAGCCCCGTCCGGTCCGCCGGGCGGGGCTTCCTAAAACCTCCTCGGCCGATGGATCGGCACCATCGGCTAGCTCATTGATGCCTAGCTGAGGGGCTCGGGAAGGTCAGGTCCGCACTTTGGACGCCTTCTCCTCCAGCAGATCTGCCGGCCGTACCCCCAAAGCTTGGGCAATCTGCCAGATCGTTAGCAATGTCGCGTTTTGCAGCCCGCGCTCCATGCTGCTTACGAAGGCCCGGTCGACGCCCATGCGTTCCGCCACGGCCTCTTGGCTCAAGCCAAGGGCCAGTCGAAATCGACGCGCGTTTGCTCCAAAGACCTTGCGAATGTCCATCCGCAGGATAGGAAGCAATCGCGTATTTTGGCGCTACGTGTTATAATACGCGGAGCTGGGTGTTTAAGGTGACGTACGGGGCTTTGATATGTTGGGAATGCAGCATCTTGAACGCTCGCCTGAGCAGGTGGCATTGCCATATGCTCGAGCAAGGAACTTTCGAGCCGGCCAAGCTGGCGCCTCGCGATTTGATTTTCGATCCCGCTGATATTGTAGTCTCTGATGTCGAAGCGACCGCTAGATCCTAACGTCGTGGATGTCGCGCCGAATGAGCCGGCGCTGACGGCCTATGACGAACAGCATGTCGTCACGTACGTTCGCCTTCTGCAGGCCGAAGGTGAGGGGGCGGACTGGCGTGAGGTGGCTCGAGTGGTCTTGCATATGGACCCCGACCGAGAGCCGGACCGCGCGCGGAGCGCATATCAGAGTCATCTTGCCCGCGCCAAATGGGTGACCCAGCAGGGGCGCCTATTACGTGGCACGGGCTCCAGGTAGAAGAAAATAGCCGGCCGGCGACTTGCAGGCAGAACTATTTTCTTTTGCTGACGGGTGGTCAGTCCGGTGCACCACGTGGTGCCAAACTAGGGACTTCCTACAACCGCCTCGTTCATACCTATTGCGCCGCAATCGTTGTTAGCAGCGTGCAATGGGACGGAAGCAATGCCTGAATTCGACTGGCGGTCGCCGGAATCCTACAAGAGCCTGCAAGACGCGGAAGTCACCGACATCGCCTGGGAATGTCTCCGCCGCAACGCCGACTATCGGCGTGAGTACGAGGTGATGATTGCCAACAGTCCGAACGGCGAAGTGACTGACGAATTCAGGAGGAAATGGGGCATCTGCTTTCGCCCATGACCCGCAGAGGTCTTTCGACAAGCAGACGATCTTTTGGGCGCCTGAGGTTCTAGCCACGGTCGTTCCGGTGACGGTTGCCTCGACGGCCGATCTCGGGTCGGCGTCTCAGCCTCTGCTTGACCTTACAGTTGGCCAGCTGCGCCGCGCCGTCGACGGCTGGCATGCCGTGCTTCGCATCGGTGCGGTAGATCACCGTGTTTGGTCCAAGGAGCCGCCGCTGCTCGGCGCGTCATACGCAGCCGACTTGCCGTTTGACGGCGATTTCGACGCGCGTGCGTATGCAGCCTGCCAGCTGTGGCGCGCGATCAATGGACGCGCGCCAGGTCCTGCCTTTCACCAACTATCTAAACAGCGGCGCGAACGCTTGAGCGCCGCGATCCGTGCGCTTGATGCTCGCAGCGCCGGCGGAAGTTATCGCGTTATCGCCGAAGCGCTGTTCGGCAAAAAGCGCATCCCCGATCGTGCCTGGAAGACGCATGATCTGCGCAATCGAACAATCCGCTTCGTGCAAGGCGGCCTCGCGTTGATGCGTGGTGGTTACCGCAAACTTCTGCGGCCCGGGCACAAGGACGAATAGCCCTTCCGCTTTTGGGGTATCGAAAATCGTACCCCCAACATTCGGCATCCCCCTCCGATATCGCGCTTCTCCATGATGACCGCACACACGCCGACCTAGCCAGGCGTAGTGCGCTGTCCTCTTGGAGTTCTCAAATGCCCGATCCGATGGCCGGTCTTCCCCCGCGCTTCCTGCGTACACCTGAGGCCGCGCGCTATCTTGGCCTGTCCGGTCGAACGCTCGAGAAGCACCGCACGTACGGTACTGGACCGACGTATCGGAAGATCGGCGGACGCGTTGTCTACGCCGTCGATGATCTGAAAGCATGGGCCGACCGCGGCGCCAAGACGTCGACGTCCGATCCCGGCAAGGGAACGGTGCTGCCGGCCAAGAAGCATCCCGCGCTGCGCCCGTATGCGGGTCAGGAACGTCGCTGATTGCCGCGTGAGAGCAGTGACCATGCGGCGCAGACACCATTCCGAGCGCGATCAGCTTGAGCTCTTCCGGGCGTTGCCCGGCGATCTCGCGCCGCGCGACGCGCAGGATCTGATGGCATATCCGTTCTTCTCCCTCGCAAAGACCAAGCGGATTGTGCCGATCGATTTCCGCGCGGGTGCGATCGCGATTCGTGTCGAAGCCGTGCCGGAACACGGCATGGCGACCATCTGGGATGCAGACGTTCTGATCTGGGCCGCGTCTCAGATCGTCGAAGCCCGTGACGCCGGCTTGAAGACGTCGCGCCTCATGGCTGCAACGCCATACGAGATTCTAACGTTCGTCGGCCGCGGCACCAGCGCACGCGACTATGATCGGCTGAAAGCTGGTCTTGACAGACTGCAGTCAACGACCGTGCTGACGTCGATCCGACAGCCGGCAGAACGGCGGCGGCATCGCTTCTCCTGGATCAACGAATGGAAGGAGACGGCCGATGCAAACGGTCGGCCATTTGGGATCGAGCTGATCCTGCCGGATTGGTTCTATGCCGGCGTCATCGATGATGCGCTCGTGCTGACGATCGATCGCGCCTACTTCGAGCTCACAGGCGGGCTTGAGCGCTGGCTCTATCGCCTCGTGCGCAAGCATGGCGGTCGCCAGGATGGCGGCTGGAGCTTTGATCTTGTGCACCTTCATGCCAAGTCCGGCATCATCTCGCCGCTCAAGCATTTTGCGTACGACGTGCGTCAGATCGTCCAGCGCCAGACATTGCCCGGCTATCAGCTCGTGCTCACGCGAGACCGGAACGGCAGCGAGAGACTGAACTTCGCCCCTCAGCCTGTTGATCCCTTAACGGCACGCTTGCGCCGCCGAGGTCTCATTCCAAATTCGGAGGACAACCTGTGAATCAGCTCGTGCTATCGGGGACCGCAACCCTCGTGCTATCGGGGACCCGATCCTCGTGCTATCGGGGACCGGAATCGAGCTTAAGAGCTTGTTTCTCCGCGCTTTCCAGCCGCTCTAACTTTACTAACATACTGACACTAACTTCTTGTTGTGAATCAGTACGTTGTGAACAAGTCGGCCGCGCGTGCAACGACGATGCCGCATGCATCCACTCTCTCACGCGCAAAGCTTCGCTGCAATACGAGTCTTGTCACCAATGCACGCGCTTCAACGCGATCACGCGCAAATCTGCGCGATCGCTGACGTCGACATCATCGCCTGGTGCGCGTCACGTCCTTTTGCAGGCGCTCGCTCGTCGAGGAGAACTCGCTAACATCCGTGGTTGGCACGATGGCCACCACAAGCCGGAATTTGAGGAAAGGGCGGTCAGGCTAACCAGCGCCGTGCTTGATGGCTTCAAACGTCGTCATGAAGCCGCCGGCAAGAAAAGTTGCGATCTCACCCAAATCCCCGTCTCCTCGGGAGACGCCGCTCCGCCGTGGCGGAAGGAAAAGGCGCGCGTGGAAGCGGCCGGGTCGCGGAGGCCCTTACATCGCCGCAGCGACCCGGCCGCGCCTGCCGCCGGCGCCAAACCGGAACGTGGTGCCACTGGTCCAGATCTTGTGCAGCAGCACGGCGAGCGCGCGCGCCACGGCGGTTGCCGCGCGCTTCAAACCCTTCTTCCTGGCGAGCCGCAGGCCCCACAAGCGGAGTTTGAAGTTCTTCGGAATGCGCGTCAGGATCGCGATTGCCGCCTCGTACAGCATCGCCCGCGTCAGCTCGTCGCCGCATTTGGAGATGCTGCCGATCCGATCGGTCTGCCCGGACTGGTAGCGCCGTGGCGTCAGGCCAAAATGGGCGCCGACATTGGTGGACTTCCTGAAGCGTGCCGGATCGTCGACGGTGGCGCGGAACGTCAGCGCCACGAGGGCGCCGACGCCCGGCACCGTCATCATCTGCCGCACCGCATCGTCGCTGCGTGCGGCCGCCAGCACCAGGCGCTGCAGCTTGGCCAGTTGCTGCCGCATCGCACCGCGGGCGTCCAGCAGCGGCGTGACGATGGCCTCCAATTCCTTCTTCCCGGCCACGATCTCGCGCACCCGGGCTGCAAAACGCCCGACCGAGATCTCGCCGACCTTCAGGCCAAATGGTTTGAGCAAGCCGCGGATCATATTCTCCATGTCGAGCACCTTGCCAAGCAACGCCTTGCGCCCGACCAGCAGCGCGCGCAGCGTTTGCGCGCCCTCCGATTTGACATGGACCGCGCGGAACCAGCCGGTTCGCATCATTTGCGCGATGCCCCTGGCGTCGTTGCGATCGGTCTTGTTCAGCATCGCGTTCAGCGCCGCCTTGGCGTGCCGGGTCTCGATGCAGGTCACGGGGAGGCCCTTTTCGGCGAGCGCCGTGAACAGCCAGGCGCTGTACGAGAAGGCCTCCAGCCCGACGCGCTTGAGATGGATTCCCCACTCCGCCAGCAACAGCTCGATCGCGTCCGGATCGGTCTCGAGTTTGGCCTCCCGAACGACGTTGCCATCGCTGTCCACCACGCAAATATTCGTCGCCTCCAGCGACACGTCAAGCCCTGCATAGAAGTCCATCGTTCGCCTCCACCGCCGATCGCCAGACCGCCCCATGCGTTCCGTTCGCGAATCGTTGCGAGGCATTTTCGCAGCAGCACCGCCGGCGAGGGGGCACCGGTCAGTACCCCGGCTAACCGGAAATCCTTCGGATTTCTTCTAACGGACCAGGCCGAAAGCCGCGTCGGTGGCGCTCGGCAACGGCAGTCCGAGAGGCCGGCCTGCGTTTGCAGGCCACACGCACTCTCCACCGCGCCCCAAGCTGACGCCTGCCAGCTCCAGCGTCGGGGTGCCGTGGCATGAGCGACCTCACGGAAGTGGAAGTGTTGTGGCTCGAGAAGCGCATCGAAAACCGCATTCGGTTCGGTCGTATCGTCGAGGAACGGAAGCTTGATCGCCACCGGCGCGTCCTGTCTTTTGCGCCCGGAAGTATCTTTGCCTTCGTCCGATGGACCTCCAACGACTTTGGCACGATCATTTCTCGCATCGACATCTTGCGCGCGGTCGCACCGGGACAGCGCTGCTCGACGGTGCCGTATGTGACGCCCGGCGGTGAGATTCTGCTGCGCCTGTCAGGTTGGCCGAAGGTCGAGCGCGTGCTGCAAATGATCGATGCCATTGAAGCGCTTGGCATCGATCCCGCTAATGTCGCGCCTGATCATTGGCATCACGTTCACAACCGCCTGTCCGTCAACGAAAACCCGCGCTCTTACACGAAAGCGCGCCATCAGGCCTGGCTCCATCGTCAAAGGGTGATGCGATGACAGGCTCCCTGAAGATACTCATCGCGCTGTTTGGAACTGCTGCTGCGCTCATTGCGACGATCGTCCTAAAGCCGCTTCCGCGTTACATCTGGAACGCATCTCCAAGCGTGCCGATCGGTCTCTACCGCCTCCGATCAGCGGACCATTTCCAGGTCACTGAATTGGTCGCCGTGCAGCCGCCGGAGCCGCTCGCGACCTTCCTCGACCTTAACGGCTATTTGCCCATTGGCGTCCCCATGCTGAAGCGCGTGCTTGCTCTTCCGGGGCAGAGTGTTTGCAGAACCGGCCTCACGATTTCGGTCGACGACGTCGCGGTGGGCGAGGCGAAGGATCGCGACAGACGAGGCAGGCCGCTGCCGAAATGGCAGGGCTGCCGGGTCGTCCGTGACGGCGAACTCTTCGTCATGAACTGGCAGTCCACCAGCTCGCTGGATGGCCGTTATTTCGGGCTCTTGCCGACATCGGCTGTTATTGGCCGGGTGCTACCGGTGTGGACCTGGGAGGATTGATGTTGCCCGTACTGAGTTTCCGAACAGCTATTCCTCTGTTCGGCCGAGTGCTGCGCCATTCCTCCGTCCCGACCAACGCTTGCAGGGCCGACGTGCGCCGCGGCAGTCCAGGGCGGCCGCATGGCCGGCGCGAAGCGGCTTTACCCTGGACGGGCGCGAGCACGACGGCAAGCTTGGCTCGGTCGGGCGTGCGTGTTTGGGCTGTCGTGTCGCTGCTGCTTATTTTCGCTGCGTGGGACAATGGTGCTCTAGCGGAGAGCGGGTCGGCGTCGGCTCAAGCGGTCGATCAGGCAAGCAACCCGTTTGCAGCTTTCGTCGACGAAGCCTCGAAGCGTTTTGCAATTCCGATGAACTGGATCGGTTCGGTCATCAACGTCGAAAGCGCTGGAGACCTGCACGCCAAGTCGCCCAAAGGCGCAATGGGCTTGATGCAAATCATACCGGCGACTTGGGCGGAACTTCGCGAGCGCTACAATCTCGGGAACGACCCTTACGACCCGCACGACAACATTCTGGCCGGCACGGCTTACTTGCGCGAACTGCTTGATCGCTATGGCTCGCCCGGCGCGTTTGCTGCGTACAACGCGGGACCTGCTCGCTATGAAGAACATCTCGCAGGTGGCCCTTTGCCAGACGAGACGCGAGCATATGTCGCAAAGCTTGCCAATCTGCTTGCCATCGAACTGCGGCCGAGGTGGACGTCCAGCGGACAGTCAGCAGCAGCTGCGACGCTATTCGTCACGCGACCCGCTCCCATGAAAACGCGCGATCGGTTGCTGGCGCGCATGCCATCAAGCGGTGTTACGACCGCAATTTCGGCGCCCAATGTTTCGCCCATGGTTCCCCGATCTATTGGCGTGTTCGTCCCTCGATTGGATTCGGGAGGATCGCAATGACCAAGTGTACGGGTTCGCAAGCTGATGGCGTATGGGCGATGCCTTCGGCCCGCGCTCTACTTGTCGCTTCGCTCCTCACCGAGCCACCCTTCGGGTGTCTCGGCCCTTCGGGTAACGATCGCTATCGCAAGCGCTCGGAAGCAGTGGGGGCTTCGCAATTCAACTGCCAGGTCGCGGCGGCTCTTTCGGGATCCGGCGACCGGGAGACCACGACGGCAGGACGGCTCTTCAAATCGGGCTTCGAGATACCGGTGCACGGGGATAACGCGATCGTGGCCGAATCCGGAGTCTGGTGCGACGACTTGGAGCGTCGTTGCCACAAGGGAGAGCTCCGATGAAACTCTATGTTGGATTGGACGTCGGCCTTGAAGAAACCAGCGTTTGCATCGTTGATAGCGAGGGTCTCACGGTCCGCGAAGTCAAGGTCAACACCGAGCCAGAGGCGATCCGCTCCGCGTTGGAGGGCTACGCGGATCGCCTCGATAGGGTGGGGGTCGAGGCGTCATCGCTAGGCATCTGGCTGTACCGCGAATTGCAGTCAGCGGGGCTTCCAATCATTGTCGTGGAGGCGCGCCACATGCGCGTCTCACTGTCGACAATGCGCAACAAAACCGATCGAAATGATGCGCGCGGCATCGCGCAGATGATGCGGCTGGGCTGGTACCGCGCCGTCCATGTCAAGAATATCGACATGCAAAAAATGCGCACGTTGTTGACCAACCGGAAGCTGCTCAAGCGTAAATTGGTCGACCTCGAGAACCATGTTCGCGGGGCACTGCGGGCCTATGGATTACTCGTCGGAGCGGTCGCCCGGGGGGCTTACGAAGCTCGGATCCGCGAGCTGATCGAGCACTGCGACCCGGTCTTTGCGATGTCCATCGAGGTCATGCTGGACGTGCGCCGCGCGCTTCTCGAGGGCTACGAACGGCTGCATCGCGTGCTGCTGCAGGTGGTCCAGCATGATCCCGTTTGCCGCCGTCTGATGACGGTTCCAGGCGTCGGTCCGGTCGTCGCCTTGTCCTTCAAAGTTGGCGTTGATGACCCTCATCGCTTTGCCCGATCACGCACGGTGGGCGCCCATTTTGGCCTGACGCCGAAGCGCCACCAATCTGGAACATCGATCGATTTTGAGGGCCATATCAGCAAACAAGGCGATATCTCCGTGCGAGAGGCGCTCTGTGAGGCGGCTGCCAGCCTGCTGCTCCGGGTCAGAAAATGGTCGGCACTGCGGGCATGGGGCCTGCGGATCGCCAGGCGGTCGAGCATGCTGTGCGCGATTGCCGCGGTGGCGCGGAAACTCGCATGCATTCTGCATCGGATGTGGGTCAGCAAGACCGATTTCCACGTCGGATTCGGTGCCAAGATCACGCAACGGCTGCGCTTAAAGCCTGCGCAATAGCCTCCGCGCCGGCGAGCCAGGAAGGCGCTGGGGACACGCCCCAGCATTGTTGAGGAGGAACGAAACTAGAGATCCGCGCGCGCGGTGAGCGTCCCCTGGCGGGGCCGCGAAACGGGGAATGTCCGCTATCTCTTGCCTGCTGCCGCCCTTCGGGGACGAGAGCGCAAAACTGCTTGGACAGCCCTGTTTACGAACCTGGTGAAGAGCATGCGACGGCCCAAGTGCTGAACGCGAAGGAACGCATGGACCCCGCCTGGTGAATGCCACTGCAACGCGGTGTGGTGACGTTTGTGCGTCGTAGATGGAGGGAAGCAGCGATGCTTATCCTGCGAGGAGTCGAAGAAAAGCGTAGGAATGAGTTGACTTTGAACGCCCGATTAGGAATGCCGCCCGTAATCGGTCTGCGCCGGGAGTTGCGGCCGCAGCGCAAGTGGTCTGCGCGATGAATGACGCGCACAGTG
>NZ_JCAMOP010000039.1:0-88052 GCF_059512345.1 Bradyrhizobium sp. Unk1 | reverse complement strand
CTCGCGGGCGGCGTCGCGGTGATCCGCGTCGGCGGCGCGACCGAGGTCGAGGTGAAGGAGCGCAAGGATCGCGTTGATGACGCGATGCATGCGACCCGCGCGGCGGTCGAGGAAGGCATCCTGCCGGGCGGCGGCGTCGCCCTGCTCCGTGCCTCCGAGCAGCTCAAGGGCCTGCGCACCAAGAACGACGACCAGAAGACCGGCGTCGAGATCGTGCGCAAGGCGCTGTCCTGGCCGGCCCGCCAGATCGCGATCAACGCCGGTGAAGACGGTTCGGTCATCGTCGGCAAGATCCTCGAGAAGGATCAGTACGCCTACGGCTTCGACTCGCAGACCGGCGAGTACGGCAACCTCGTCTCCAAGGGCATCATCGACCCGACCAAGGTCGTGCGCACCGCTATCCAGAATGCCTCCTCCGTGGCGGCGCTCTTGATCACCACGGAAGCGATGGTCGCCGAGCTGCCGAAGAAGGCCGCAGCCGGCCCGGCCATGCCTCCGGGCGGCGGCATGGGAGGCATGGACTTCTGATCCAGCCGCGAAGAAAACGAGAATTACAGAACCCCGGCACCAATGCCGGGGTTTTTCTTTGACGCCGTATTATGTCCCCTTGTTTTCCGGTGCGCTTAGCCCAAGCCCCAACTTCATACGGAAGTTGAAAAAGCCGGTGTAGATTTGCCGATCACGGCAACAGCAGCATGTCGCGAATGGCCAGAAGCGTACGTTCAGAACGTCTCAGCAAAATTCGGTCCTTGAGGTTCTTCCTACAAAAGTGCCAAAGCGGCCTTCTATCCCAGCGCGTCTGAAGGCTTATCAGGAGCTGAGATTAGAGCGGATCAGCCGCGTGTAAGTTGTCGCGCTTGGCGTGCTCCAGCAGAACGGCAAGCGCGAAGCCATCCTCGATGGCTTGCCCGGCCCCTTGCCCGAAATGCGGCACATCGGGTGGGCGGCGTCACCGAGCAGCGTCATATGCCCGCGCTACCAATACCGCAATGGCGGCCGACGTAGATGCCCTGCGCTGGCGCTGCTGGGAGACCCGAAGGAGGCACGCGCCGCTGCCGCGGCTGGCCTTGACCGTCCTTCTTGCCGACGATCACGAGCGGTTGCTGCGGAAGGTGGCGCATGAAGCCCGTGAGCGGTTCATCTGCTGCACCAACAAGGTCGGCGCCACCATGGTGCCTGGCCTCCTCAACCCGGCGGAAATCGCGGGTCGCCGGTCTGGCAGATGTAGTTATGGATCGCCTGCCCGATTTTCGCGTCCGCCAGGTCCCGGAGGACGTAAAGGAGGATCGTTATGGTCGTAAGGCGCTGCTGGCCGTCGACCACGTCGGTTTGTGAGCGCTCCATTGCTCCGATACATAGGTCGCCGCGACACTGTCGGAGCTATCCCGAAGCTCACTCAAAGCGAGCCGTGGAGCTCGATAATGGTCCAAAAGCGAACATTGCATACGAAGACCGGGTCTGGTGTGCACAAAGTTGCGCGGCACTGATCAGTCCTCGAGCTGATCCTCGAATTTTTCCAAAAGGCACGTGGCGAGACTGGGCCCTTCCAGATGCAATCCAAGCTCGTCGAGAGGATCATCGGACGAGCCGGTTTGAGAACCCCAGTTCATGCTGCTCACGACCGCATCATCGGTATCCCATAGAAGGCATTTTGCGTGGACTTGCGGACCCTGGACTCCAATTAGATCAACAACGCCGTCGAGCCTTTCGCGATGGGCCGCGACATGCCGTCGTTTAATCTGGTCCGGACCGGCGCGAGTAGTAAACGCGGAAATCTCCGAGCCGGCGACCCGATCATGGAAACTGGCCGACGACTTTCGCTTAACGCCCAGGGAGCGCGATGCTGAGTTCTTCCGCTCGACGATCCAGATCGCATGGCAAACGCGGAGCCTGCCCGATCCCCGGCCGCTTGTGAGGGGCACATCCTGGCTGAACCATTATCGATGCGTCGGTTTTACGTGCTTCGAACGAAAGCTGATGTCGTGGAAAGTCATACCCTGCGCACAGTCGGTCTGGATCAAGCGCGCGGTTTGATAGCGGACGGCATGGATTGTCGCCGCAGCAATGGCGACGTCAGTTGAGAGAAACCGCAGGCGGTCATTCCGAAACAGAACTGCAATTTGTGCCGGCCGTCATGGATAGCGGGGGACCGGCGCCCCCGCTTTCGATGCCGGCACACTCGCCAGCCGGCACGCAGCCGGCTATCCGCCGCAGATTTGGCCCCCGACGCCGCGACCGCCGGCCGACGCATCCGCGCCTTGACAGAAGGCGTCAATCACCACCGGCCTGAAGGCCCAACTCACTGCATCCTTTGCGTCGTGATTGTCGATAAATGCTGCCCGTTGGGATTCCTGTAACGATTGGCGAGGCTTTGTAACAATGAAGCATCTGGTCCGAATCTGATCGAACAGTAAATTCTCCATAGTTAGGGTCGAAAAGCGTGGTCCTTCCATTCGAGGCCGACGTCGCCACTGTGTGTGCGCCGCCTTCGGCGAAATACAAGCTGAGCAAATGGTTCGATCCATCTTCGTTGATTTCGTTCACCATGCGCTTGACGTTCGAAGACTTGCCGAATGCGAATCTCTTCTCTTCTCCAGCCGGTTCCAAGCCTGCGTCCTCCAAAATGGTATTTTGTGCCTGAAGGTCGGCCTGAGAAGATCCTGCTCCCCTGCTCCGCAACTGATCCTTGAGATTTTGATATTGCTGCTGCCGTTCAGCCGCTGAGGCGTGCGTTTGCGATCCGGGTGTGAGCGCACTCATGCGGGTTGATGGGCTGTTGTTAAGATTGCGGAACCACTCCGCAGTCAGCCCAACGCAGATGCCGTCCACATTCGCATCACGCAGGTCGGCCGTTCTGTATTCAAACAAGGAGGTGGCCGGACTCTCTGGAGAGGATGTACTGGGGTCGGAGGCGCTAGAAGTTTGAACGTTTGCATCTGAGGTATGTGGCTTGCTGCAGCAGGCCCCCATCTTGTCAGGCAACTCCCCCGGTTGTGAGTTCCACTGAGGCGCGAGATTTGCAAGTGTTTCCGTAAAGCTGCCGCTATTCACCGACTGACTCGGTTCGTCAGCTTGTCTAATGCATGTGGATGAGCCACTGATTCGATCATACATGACGATTCACCTTTCTGTGCTGCGCTAGTCTCTACGCATCAATTCGGGCTGCTTAGGCCCTGCTGCGAGGATACCCAGACAAGCTGATGGCGAGCTGACGGGCAGCTGTTGTCCAGCTTAGAAAGCGTTCCTTTGTCGGACTTCTGATAATGTCTGATGCGGCGCCGCGTAGCGCTGTGTCGGATCCTCCCGCGCGTCGGCTGCCGGATTCCGGAACGACATTGACAGGCTATCGCTGCGATGCCCTCGCGACACGCCGCCGAGCGCCCACAGGGCGTTCTGCAAGCCCTCGGCCAGAGCGACGAAGCTTTCGCCGCCGAGCACGACATGGGCGTGCTCGAAGCTGGACAACGCCAGCCGGAAGTGACAGAGCCGGTGATCGAGCGCCTCATACGCGCATGCTGCACCGGGTGATGGCGGAAAAACGCTTTCCCGCGCCGGGGGGGGGGCCGTTGATCGAGGCCATGGCGGCCATCCGCGCGCAGTACTACCAGACCTCGACCAGGCGCTGCCGCAGCGACGCTGCGGGGGAGGCCAGCGTGCGCCGGGCTGAACGCGCGGGAGGCAGCGGCGTGCGCGCGCTGCCGTCGGTCCGATCCGATGCAACGCCGCAGCCCGATGCGACGGATGAAGCGAGCATGAGCGACGCCGCCCTGAGCCGGCGCAAGGACGACCATCTGGACATCGTGCCGGTCGGCGACGGAACCAGCGCCGATGGCGGCATAATCGCTTAATGGGTTTGGATAATCGTTGGCGGCGTCGGCGCGAGTGGGTTGATGTCGTGGCTGGCGTCATCTTCCATCTGAGGTCGCGAGCGCCTCATGATGATTTCCAGATCGGGGCCGCAGCGAGTGCGGACAAACCGCCACCGGCGGATTGGCTGTCAATCGGCGTCGGACGGGGTCTCGGCGTCGACGCGAAGTTCGCCGGTCGACAGGGCGACGACGGCCGTGATCTTCCTGGCGTCGATCAAGACGGGCGCCCCCGTGGTCGGCGTCAATTGGACGAGAGCACCCCTGCGAAGGTGGGAAGGTTAGCAGCGATGTTGCGTGAATAATCTTTTCATTGTGTGAACTTCCAAATCATGATCTTGCCGGTTGCCGGCAAAAAAGGCCTACTTCAAAGCGGTCTCGATCAAACTGGCCAGCCTGGCTCCCGCCAGGCGGCCCGCGCTCGGGCCACGTTCTTGGCGTCGGTCTCGTACTCGCGCGTCAGGAAGGACGGGTTCTTTCCTATACTGACCGGCGGCGCGTACGCGAACTGCTTTGCCAGATCGGCGCAATCTAAACTTGAGCTTTTGAGCCGTCCGCCGTCACATCAACGATGGTGAACGAGTTCCCGAACGAATTCCGCCATGATAGGCATCGGACAGCGAACTAATGTTTCTATTCGCGATAACCGGCCGGCGCATCCCAGTGAGCCACTTTGATTGTGGGTTGGCCCTAGCTCATGAACACCTACTCCTTCCCGCGCATTATCTCGTCATGAGGGCAGATGAGCATCTAGGAAAGGCCGAACACTACCGACCACCAAGGGAGCTACTGAGGATGGATCCAACCGCTACCATCAAGCGAATGGAACATACTCTGGTGTGCTCTGCAACTACCTGACTTGGTAGCTGCCCAAGCCACGGAGCCGGTGTTAAGTAGGCTTGAGCGAGGGGGCCGATCGAACTCCGTGGATGCTGTGCAGAGCCTCCAGTTCGGTCCGAGGTCGTCCGCTTGTTTTCACGCTCTCTAAAGCGGTCGGGGCGCTGCTTGGCAGATGGAATGGATATGCAACAGCGGAGCCCGCTCCCGAATGGTGATCGACCGGCCGGCCATTTTCGGAACACCGCTTACGTGCTCAATAAGAGCAGTCCCTATTTCGATGCAGCTCACGCGGCCGGCCTCACGGTCGAGCGACGTTCCACGACAGGCGTGCCTTTGTTTTGGGCGCGGGTCCACTGTTCGACTTCGAAGGCAACTCCGAATCGTTAAGGCGAGCATCCTCGGCGCGTCCGCACGGTAGGATGAATATTCCTGGAGAGCGCACTGATGCCGACTGGGATATGCACTCAATGTCGGCCAGGTATCCAGAAAAATGCTTCAACGTCGGTGCATTGGTGCGACGGCTTGGCAACTTCGTCCACCAAAATGGTGTTGCCGCCCGAACGCGCGGCTTCATCAGGCGCGGGCCCGGATGGCCGCACAGCATCGAAGTGCTGGTCTCTCCTGAGCAGCTACCCGTCTTGGAATCCAAAACCAATCAAACAAAACCTCAGTATTGAGGTACTGGGACAAAATTGAGGGGGAATAATGTCTGACGCTGCGTTAGATCGCACACCGAATGTCACGGGCACCAAGACCTTTAGCATAAACTACGGATTGTTCGCGTTCGCGATCGTTGCGCTGACGATCCTCTACATCTGCGCGCGGCTGTATCAGCAGGCTTTTGGTTTCTCCATGGGGCTCGATGCGAGTTCACCAGAATTTGGCGAATACTGGATGACGCTCTTCAAGATCGAATTACCGGTCTTGTATGGCGCGGGCGCGCTCTGCTGGACCTATCTCTTCCTGACGCGTGACAAGAACATTGAGGCCATCACGCCCGAGGTCGAATTGCGCAGGTACTTTTATCTGACCATGTGGCTCGTCGTGTACAGCTTCTGCATCTTCTGGACGGGCAGCTTCTTCGCCGATGGAGATGGAGTCTGGCATCAGACGACCCTCAGAGACACGCCGTTTACTCCCAGTCATATAATTCTGTTCTATGCGACCATTCCAATCTATCTCTTCTTTGGCGTAGGCAGCTTTGTTTACGCAATGACCCGCATTCCGGCCTTCTGCAGGGGGATCTCGCTCATGCATGCCTTCGCCGTAGTGGGGCCTTTCCTCATTTTGCCGAATCTCGGTTTCAACGAATGGGGGCACGCTTACTGGCTCACCGAGGAAATCTTCTCCCACCCGTTGCATTGGGGTTTCGTGGTTCTCGGATGGTGCGCACTCTCGCTGGCGGGCGTCCTGATGCAGATCGTCGGACGGTTTAGAGAACTCGTTCCGATAGTATTCAAGCAGGATGCAGCGAGCGCGTGACGAACGCACGTCTGCTACACGTTCGAAAATCGCGGTGCGGGAAGCCGTGCGACAACAATACAAGCCAACAGCCTTTCCGGACAGTGATCCCAGTCCGGAAAGAGCAGGTAAACCCTAGGGAGAGGAGTCACCTCAAATTACCGACATAGATGCAGTGGCGATTCCGAAAAGGAAAGCTGGCCCCAAGGGTGAGACGGTCATTTCTGTCTCCGGTCTAACCCCCGCGGCGGCAAGATACTCGCGCATATTCGACTTCTTGGTCGTGGCGGCGGTGGTGCCCCTCTTTGCGGGAGCATTCCATCTGCACGTGATGCTCACGGTCGGTGATTGGGATATGTATGTCGACTGGAAAGACCGGCAATATTGGCCCCTTGTCGCGCCCATCTCCATGATCATGTTTCCTGCTGCTCTGCAGGCGATCTTCTGGGTCAACTTCCGTTTGCCCATCGGCGCGACGGTGGGCGCGACAGTGCTGCTGATCACCACGTGGCTCGGACGTTACGCGAATTGGTGGATATGGACAGGCTTCCCGTTCACGGAAGGCGTACCGTCACAGGTGATCGCGGGCGCATTGTTGATGGATATGGCCTTAATCGTCCTTCGCAATAGCCTGTTCACATCCATCTTCGCGGGCTTTGCGTTCGGATTCGTGTTCTGGCCATCGAATTATTCCGCTTTGGCTCCGTTCTATCTCCCAGTCGAGCACCAAGGAATGGTCGCATCGTTGGCCGACATGATCGGTTACACATTTCCGCGTTCGAACATGCCTGAGTATCTGCGTATCATCGAGCGCGGTACGCTCCGGACTTTCGGTAGCTCGGTTAGTTGGGTGTCGGCGGCGTTCGCGGGCTTCATCTGCATATTCATGCACCAACTTTGGTGGCAGCTTGGGCGTTTTGCGTCCCAGACGACGTTCCTCAAGAACGGCGATGTCGTCAAATCCTTCATGGGTATGAAAAGCAGGCCAGCGTCCTAAGCGAATAAGCACAGGGAACACGGGTATGTTGGCGAAACTTATAAAACTCACTGCCGGTTGGGTTGTTGCCTTCACTGCCGGAGTGTCTAGCGCCGCCGCTCATGGCGAACGTGCTCAGGAGCCATACTTGAGGACCCGGACGGTACAGTTCTACGATGTCCACTTCTCCAAAACTGACGTGAAGGTGAACGAACGGTTCGAGCTAACGGGAAAATTCAGGCTGATGGAGGACTGGCCGGACGCAGTTACTCCGCCGGATATTGTTTTCGTATCGAGCGTATCGCCGGGGCCAACAATTGCCAGGGTGGAAACATACCTCAACGGTGAGCCAGCGAGGCAGTCTTTCGCAAAGCTGGAACTTGGCCGCGACTACGATTTTCGAATGGTTCTTGAGGGGCGCACACCGGGCAGCAGCCACATCCATCCCTCGATCTCGATCAAGGGATCTGGCCCTCTGGTGGGACCGGGTCAGTGGATAAACATCTCGGGTGATGCGCATTCGTTCGCGTTTCCGATCAAGACTATGACTGGTCTGCAGATCGACGACTTGCAGACGTTCGGGCTGACTAACGCGGTCGGATGGCATGTGGCCTGGCTGGCCGTGGCTGCGGCTTGGTTGTTGTTCTGGTTGGTTCGTCCGCTGTTTTTGCCTCGATGGCTCGTTCTGCAGAAGGGCAGGGAGGATTTGTTGGTTTCGTTGAGGGACACCGGGGTCGGGATCATTGTGGCGGCGGTCGTTCTCGTCATGGTCTTCGGCGGCTACGTCCGAGCCAATCAGGAATATCCATATAATGTGCCCCTCCAGAGCGGGTTGAATAAGGTCGCGCCGCGCCCGGCAACCCCTGCTGACGCAGAGGTCAAGGTCATATCGGCCACCTATGACGTGCCGGGCCGTTCGATGAGGTTAGCGACCAGGATAACGAACAAAGGGTCAGAACCTCTTTCAATCGGCGAGCTTACGACCGCAAACATCCGCTTCCTCAATCAGGAGGTCCCGGCAGCAGTAGCCAATGTAGATCCGACCTACCCAAGAGATCTCGTCGCACGCACAGGGCTTGAGCTCAGTAGTAATACGCCGATAAATCCCGGTGAGACGAGAGAGGTCCTCATCGAGGCAACGGACGCCGTGTGGGAATTGGAGCGCCTTGTCAGCTTCCTCACCGACGTCGACTCCAAGTTCGGTGGGTTGTTGCTCCTCTACACTCCGAATGGGAAACGCGTCATCGCGGAGATGGGCGGACCAATCGTGCCCGTATTCACCGAACTTAAGTAAGCTTGAGTGCGCGAATGTTGCGACGAGGTCAGTGGTGGACGACCGCGAGCGGAAGAGGGGCGTTCCCGGCCGTCCTTGTGATGGCGCTCGGCGCTCTCTTTGTTCTTGCCGCTGTCCGCGAAGGTCATGCGCACGGAGCTGTGTCCATGGAGGCTGACCAATGCAAGCTGAAAGTGGACAGCTACTTCATGCATTTTACTGGCTATCAGCCGCAGAGCTCGAGAGCCGAATTTTGTGAGGACATACCGGAGGTCGGGCGAACGATCATCGTTCTCGATTTCGTCGACGAGTTCCTTCGAGACATCCCGGTAAGCGTGAACCTGGCTAGAGATGACGGCGTACAAAGGATGGAAATGACAGACACATCATCCAGCATCCTCTACATTCCACCAAGAAAGTATCCGAACGGAACGATAAAGATCGAGGTCAATTTCGAGAAAGCCGGCAGATACGTCGGCATGGTGGCGATCGAGGGTCGTGAGCGAAGCGTGGCAAACTTTCCATTCGATGTGGGGCGAGGCTGGAGTCTGATACGTCTTCTGGCGTGGTGCCTGGTCATAGTGTCAGGCGCCGTGGGAACGTTTCTGTGGGCACGGCGGCGATACTCGATCGGGCGGGAGCTATCCTCGGCGAACCACAGGCAAAGGCGGGTTGCTTCGATGAAAAGGTTCGTGCTCGTCCTGATGGCCGTGCTGATCGTAATGCCAAGCGCGGTACTCGCTCATGCGCATCTCATTCGATCGACGCCGCAAGATGGCAGCGAAATTGCAGCTCCGATCGACCCGATGGTCCTGTACTTCACTGAAGCGCTCGAACAGCGGCTCATCAATGTCGCCCTTTCTCGCGATAATAAATCCGTATCAGGGCTTTCGCAGCCCGTGCTAAGCGGCAACGGGCGAATCGTGAATGTTTCGTTACCTCATCTATCTGCTGGGCTCTATACCGTCAGTTGGAGCGTTGTCTCGATTGATGGGCATCGCACGGAAGGCAAGTTTAAATTTCTCTACCGAGAACCTTGATGGAAACGGTCCTCTCACTTGCGCGAGGGTCTGCTTTCGCCTCCACGGCAGCTTTTGGCGGATTCTGCTGGGGTTTGGCACTGTGGCGCGAGGGTCTTGAAAGCGGCACTCGGTCGCGCTTCACGACGATAGCTTCCATCGCTGCGTCCGTAGGACTCGTCCTCGGTCTCTTGTATTCAACGGCTCGGATCGGCGCCGTCCTTGGCAAGCCGGTCTTAGCTGTCAGCTCCAGCGACGTGCTCTTCATTATGTTGGACACGCGGTTCGGGAGAGCTCAGGTCGCGGCGCTTGGGTTTTTGCTAGTCGGATTTGTGAGCTTGCGACCTCTTCATAAGCCAAGTCTTGCCGCGAGTTCCAGCGGGCTATCGCTGCTGGTGGGATTGTTCTCGAGTCACTCGGCGGCTGGCGGCACTATAGCAGACCTCGCGATCAACATGATCCATGTTGCTGTGGCGGCGCTCTGGTTCGGAGGACTGTCAACCCTCGTTGTCGCGATGGCTCGCCAGGCAGCGGAGAGGCCCGAAAGTAAATCTAGGCTCCTGAGCAGTTTTTCGACGGTCGCGCTGCCGCTCATGTTGCTCGTGGTCGCAACCGGAGTAGCTCTAGCAATCGAAAACGTGGGGACTTGGCCGGGTTTGGTGGCGACCGAATATGGCTGGCTCCTGACGGGAAAGTTCGCCTGCATCGGCACGGTCCTGATCTGCGCGGCGTTTATTAGACAGAGGCTATTGCCCTTGCTAAAGACCGAAGGGGCAACTCAGCCACTCGCGATGGTCTTGAAGATTGAGCTAGCCTTCGCATTTCTGGTCACGCTACTTGCGGGCTGCCTGTCTCAGGCCATTCCATCGAGGCACGTCGAGATAGTCTGGCCGCTTTCGTTCCGTCTGGATCCAGTCGTCGCTTGGGGGACCGTACCGGGAAGTAACGTTCTGGCCATTGGCGGCTTCATTGCTCTGTTAGTTGGGAGTATTGCCGCATTTGAGCTCGGCCGTATGGGAAGATGGCGGTGGGCGACGCTCGCGGCTGTTGCTGGACTTGGCGTCGCAGGGGCTGTCGCACTGCCCGGGTTGTCAGTCCCCGCGTATCCTTCGACCTACTCAAAGGTTCCAGTGCCGTATGACGCGGAAGCGATTGCCCAGGGGCAGGACGTATTCGCTGCTAATTGCGTAGCTTGCCACGGCCTGAGGGGTAGAGGAGACGGCCCGTTGGCAAATGATTTGAAGCCGCCGCCCGCCGATCTCACTGCTCCGCACACGAGAGACCATACGATGGGAGACATGTACTGGTGGGTGAGCCATGGCTTCCCATCCTCGGCGATGCCGGGCTTTGCCGAAAGTCTGTCGGAGTTGGACAGGTGGCGAGTGGTCGAGTACGCGATGGCTCTATCGCTTGGCTATGGAGCAAGAGTTCTTGGTCCCGAAATATCGGCGGGGCAGCCGTGGCTTCACGCGATCGACTTTCCGACGTGCCACGGCCTTGACCCGAGAGAGAAGTTCAAAGATAGGAGCGATGGGCGCTCAAAACTTGTGTTGATCTTCCGAGATGGCATCCGAACGCAGCGCCTAGATCAGTTGACGCAACACGCGCGCGCCATCGAGCAAGCAGGCGGAATCATCGTCGCGGTGATGCCGTCTCCCTCCGAGGAGTTCCCATCTCCAAGTGAGTCAGGAAATCCCTGCATCGTGTTCGACATAGACCATCGCATTGCCGTTGCGTGGAATCTCTATCGGCGCACAATGGCGAACCCCGGCTTCGATGACAACGATTCGCCTCCAGCGATAATCGAGTTTCTTATCGACAGATTCGGATTCGTGCGCGCACGCTGGCGTTCGGACGAGACGGAGGGATTGGCATCGCATTCGCAACTGGTCGACGCAATTACGCAGCTCCAAGCCGAGCCGGAGATCAACAAGAGAGGCGTTCATGACCATTAGCGTCCGGGCCGCTCTTGCCCTCACTGCTGTCTGGCTCCCGCTGATCGCACTGGCGATCAATGCTCTCGCCGAGCGCAGTGCACCTCGCGAGTTTCAATCGATCATTTGTCGCGGCGACAGGTGCCAGCAAGATCGCAGGCCGGGACGAGCCATGATCATAGTAGCGAGCAGATTCTGCGTCGACAACCAGGCGGTAGCTCTTTTGGGGCACTCGGATGGGGGATCGGTGGGCAGAAGAAGAGCATCTCATCTCGCCGTCCCGTATCAGCCCCCGAGTGATCGTGGCTAGCGCTGCCTGCATTGAGCGGAAGGATCCTGATCCGGCCCAGTTGAGCCCACCTCCAAAAGCGGCAATTGCGGGAAACGTTCGCTGACCACTTTTCCCGCGAACATAAAGTGGTAAGCGCTAAAACGCGGATTACAGAGGAGGCCATGATGCCTTGGAAACCCACGATGTTGATGGCGAGTGCAAGGGCATTGCTTTCGCCGATTGCCGGTGTTGCCGTCCTGGCTCTCTTTAACAGTACCGCCGTCAGCCATGAGTTGGAGGCCGGAACACTACTGATCCAGCATCCCTGGGTGGCTGCAAAGGATACGACCAATACGACGACGACGGCTTATGTGATCGAAATTCAGAACAGGGGCACAGGGCCAGATCGGTTGCTCGGGGCGTCGCTTTCGGGCGAGAAGGGAATTTTGCAGGAAGCCGATGCAGGCGCACGGCCAGCTAAGTTCGCCACCCATGAGCATGGCTTCCAAATAGAACCTGGTGGTTTCGTTCGTCTTCAACCCGGTGGCGCGCGGATTCTGTTTGAAGGACTTCACGGCGCACTAAAGGAAGGAGAGATGGTCAAAGGGACGTTGGAATTCGAAAAGGCGGGCACCATAGAAATCGAATTCACGATCGAGCCGGCAGGCTTGGCTGAAGAGGATGATACGCCAATCCATCATCACACTCACCACTAAAAGTGCCAGGAGAAAGGCGAAGCATGGACGCCGTCTGCAGGTTGTGGGAGATCGAACCATGAGCGCGATGGGCATTTGGGAACGCCCCAGATATGGAAACATTCACGACCAAGTAGCCATGCTCTCTAATTGGCAGGACTGAAGGTCATGATGGGGCATTGGCAAGTCGAACAGGCTGCGTTGTTTTATGAGTTCTCGCTCGAAAGACACATCCCGGCCGACCACCTACTACGGTCGATCGATAGGTTCGTAGAGCTTGAGGACCTGCGCCGGGAGTTGGCGCCGTGCTACAGCAACATCGGACGGCCTTCGATCGATCCCGAGCTGATGATCAGGATGCTCCTGGTGGGCTATTGCTTCGGCATACGATCGGAGCGGCGCCTCTGCGATGAAGTCCACCTCAATCTGGCGTACCGCTGGTTTTGCCGGTTGGGTCTGGAGCGGACTGTCAACGATCACTCGACGTTCTCGAAGAATGGCACGGCCGCTTCCGTCGGAGCGATCTTCTTCCGTCGCGTGTTCGAGACTGTCTTGCGCCACTGCTTCCGGGAGCGGCTGGTCGGTGGCGAAGGTTCGCGGTCGACGCGAGCCTGATCAAAGCGGATGCTGAAGGCAAAAAGGGGCTTCTACCGGAGGCCGCGGGTCGAGCAATCGATGAGTACCTTACCGTTCTTGACTATGCCGCGTTCGGTGCTGCGACAGAGGTCACTCCGAAGTTCGTGTCGCCCTCCGATCCGGCGGCGCGCTGGACGGGAGCGCACGTGCGGACAAGCCTACTTTGCGTATTCGACGAACTACTTGGTCCACGTCGAAAACACCATCATTGTCGATGTCGAAGCGACCACGGCAATCCGCCAAGCGGAAGTGTTGACCGCCAAGCGCATGATCCAACGCTCGCTCGAACGATTCGACCTTTATCCGAGCCGGCGTCTCGGCGACACCGCCTAAGGCTCGGTCGCGATGCCAGGGTGGCTGGTCTACGAGCACGGGATCGAGCCGCACGTGACCGTCTTCGACAAGTCGGCACGCACCGACGGGACCTTCTCGCGCGAGGACTTCACCTATGACCATGTCGGGGACCTCTATCGCTGCCCCGATGGCAAAACCCTCACCACCACAGGGACGCCAGTGAACGATGAAGCGACGATCCTCTAGCGTGCAAGGAAGCACGATTGTCAAGCATGCTCTTTGAAAAAGAGGTGTTGCCCCAGCAGTCCGGCTCGGGAAGTGCCGCGCTCGATCTACGAGGGCGCTCGCGACATGGCGCGCGAGATCGCAAGATCATAAGAGGGTCACACTTCGCGCCGGCGCCGGAAGAAGATCGAGATGTTGTTCTTGCACCTCAAACGAATTCTCAAGCTCGATCGCTTGAGACTAAGGGGTCCGAACAGCGCGCGTGATGGGTTCACCCTGGCAGCCACCATTCAGAACCGTCGTAAGATGGCCAAGCTGATCCCGATGCCCGCGCTGACGCCCGCGTGAGCCCCACCAAGCCAACCCGACCGTGGAATAGCGGGCGTTCACCACGAAACTACTGCCGACTTTTTCAACGGAATCGGCCAACAGCAGCAGTCGTCTGACTACCTCACTGTGTTGACCAACTTCGCCGTCATGCGGACAGACAGTGCTGCGTGTGCGTGCCTTGCATCGATGTAAACGACGGGGAGTTCAACCCTACGAAGCTCGCGCCAAAGCCAGCTTGCCACCGTGCCGTCTCAAAGCTGATACGCTCCGCCAATGGCGCGTGCTTTGCGAAGCAGTTTGGACAGATCGCCGGGATCAAGCTTTCGCATGTGGCGGTCTCGGCACGCCTTGTCAGGCTTCCAAGCGGAGTGTCGTGCCTGCGCAAATCCTGCGGACGTCAGTCGAAATTCGCAGAATCCCTGCGTCACTCGGGGCCTTCTTCGCAGCGGATAGCCGAAAAGACGATGATACATCAGTAGGTTTGCACGTGATGTTTCGAGAGCCCGCCGCCAGCGCTCGCTGTGTTGTTGACGCAGTGCCGAACCGGTTATGACAGCGGAGTTCAATCTTATGTAACCAAACGAAACTAGGGTTTCGCGAACGATCAGTAATTTCGCCAGCTCACTGTTGAGCGCTGATCAAAATCCTTGTGACTTTGTTCGCGCATGCACCGATTGGAAATCTGATGCCCGCCCCTAGAATTGTGAAACAGCTTGTATCAAAAGGTCTTCGTCGGCTTCGACCAGCCCTACGTACCCAGATCGCGCTGCTAGGAATCGTAGGTGTGCTTGTCACAGGAGCGACTTGCATTGCCGGACTGAATTACCTTGCGAAGGGACAGAACGAAGTAACCGAGCGCTAATCTTCGCGCTCACCTGACGTTCCTTTCAGAAGCCTTTCTTGAATCGCAACAGCTAGCGCTGGAGTTTCTGCGCAAGCATAACGAAGCCCTGATCGCGCAACACGCCCAAGGCATCAAGAACGAGCTGGCGCACCTCGAGCAGATCGAGAAGCAGGTCACTTCCTTGTCGGAGGGCGATCCCCTGAGAGACGTGACGTTCCTTCGCGCCGGGATCAACCTTTACGCAACTCGTTTCAACAATGTCGTTTCCGCGCAGCGTGTGCTCGGGCTTACGGAGAATGACGGACTCCAAGGTAAGCTCCGCGAAGCCGTGCATCAGGCAGAAACTCGGCTTGCGCATGTCAACGAGCCGCACCTGACGGTGTTGATGTTGATGATGCGACGGCACGAAAAGGATTTCATGCTGCGGCACGAGGAGAAATACGGCGATGAGCTGGAAAAGCGGGTTGCCGAATTCGAGGCCGCGCTTGCGGCCTCAGAGTTTTCTTCGGACGCTAAGGCCGAGTTGAAGAATCTTATTGCTTCTTATCGATCGAGCTTTCTGGCGTACCTTGTGTCGCAACAGGCGCTGGATGACGAGGTTGACGATCTCGTCCAGATCTACGGCCGGAATCGCCCCCTCCTGTTGAAGGCGATTGCAGCCGCAGACGATCGCGCTGTCTCTGCGGAAGAGTGTGCGTCGCGCCTCAGAGCGATATTGGGCTGGGGAATTGGGCTGGCCACTCTCACAATCGGCTTCGCTGCTGTGCTTATCGGGCAGCGGCTGGCGAAGCTGATTACCCGCATGAGCGCAGCAATGCGCCAACTGGCGGCTGGGCAATTCGACGTCACGCTGCCCGGCCTTGGCCGTTCAGACGAGATCGGCGATATGGCGCAGGCCATGGAAACATTTAAGGTCAGGTCACGGGAAAAGGTGCAAGCGGAGCTTGCGGCGAATCAGGAACAGGATCGCCTGGCCGGGATGCGACGCAAGGCGGAGCTTGGAGAGCTTGCCAGCACGTTTGAACACGCCGTGAGCGGCGTCATCGATACGATGTCATCCGCCTCGACCGAGCTGGAGGTTTCCGCTCGCGAGCTGACGGATACGGCCCACGTTACTCGGGAGATATCTGACAACGTTGCGTCGGCCTCGGAGGAAGCGTCAGCCAATGTTCAGCTTGTTGCTGCCGCAACGGAAGAGATGATGGCATCCGCTTCCGAGATCGGCCGGCAGGTCGAGCAATCTACAGAGATCGCCAAGGGGGCTGTGCGCCAGGCCGAAGAAACGGATCGGCGGATGAAGCGCCTGTCGGCTGCGGCACTAAAAGTCGGTGGTGTGGTCGAGCTGATCGCAGCGATCGCCAGGCAAACCAACCTCTTGGCGCTTAACGCAACGATCGAAGCCGCGCGTGCGGGCGATGCGGGCCGCGGCTTTGCCGTTGTGGCGCACGAGGTGAAGTCGTTAGCAACCCAGACGGCGAACGCGACCTCCGAAATTGGAGAGCAGATTGCCGACATTCAGACAGCGACACTGGAATCGGTCAGCGCCATCACAAACATCGGAAATAATATTAGCAGGATCTCACAAATCGCGTCGGCGGTTGCGGCTGCGATTGATCAGCAGGGCGCGGTAACCAAGGATATTGCCCAGAATATCCAGCGTGCGGCCGAAATGTCGACAGCGGTCGCGGGCAACATCCGCCAGGTTGCCCAGAAAGCGTCCATCACAGGCGCATCATCGTCGCAGGTGCTGACATCTGCCAATGTGCTTGCCCGAACCAGCCATCGCCTCAAAGTCGAAGCCGATGACTTTCTCGCCGGGATCAGGTCATGATTATCTGCAGGCGAGGTAGAGAGGAGCGATGCAGGGTGTCCCGACGGTATCGTCCGGAGCAGTGAGAGGCGTTCGATGACTGAGCCGGACCAGACCAGTGAACATCTAACGCAGTATCTGCGGCAATTAACGCCTCGGGCGCGCGCCCGCCTGCTCGCCGAGCTGGAACGGATGCTTCTGTTGGGCGAGGACATTCCACATTCGAAGCCTCTCATCGTCGCGCTGCGCGCCGAGTTCCACGACACCGGGGAGAGCCACTCCCGGATTGGCAATCGGTTACGCTATTTCTACGAGCCGCTGGAGCCGGTGCTGGTGGACGCCCCGCCAGAGCGCGCCAACAAAGGGCAGATTGCGCGCGGATCGCTTGCGCCGATCTGGAACCTCGTGGCCGAACAGCTACTGCCGAGCATGGCCCGGGAGTACATGGCAACCGCGCAGAAGGTCATGGTTGTCAATTGCCAAGCCCCGAGGCGCGGCGGATCGCGGCGGCATTCCAAAAGAAGGTCGTGATCTCGACCAAATTCTCGAAACCGACGATGGCCTCACCGCTGTGCGCACCGGGCTTGAGGCCTATACGAGTTCGCGCGCCACGTTCAATGACCTGATCAAGATGATTCGGGTGATGCACGCTCGCCAGGAGCTTGCTGTATTCGCCCGCGCGCTTCCACTCAAGATAGCCGATCTCGAGGGCAGGTCGCTCGCCAAGGTGTTCGATCTCTTGAATGTGCTTCATGCAAAGCGCGCCGAAGCCGTGCCGTTCGCGCTCACGATCATCGCGAGGCGGCTGGAAACGCCGTGGCAGCTGGTCCACCTCGCGACAAAGCTCGCCGCGAGCAGGGCCGCGCCGGAGATCGCAGCGACCCCCTATGCGGTTGCGGTCCCGATGGTGCTCGATCAGATGGACGAGCAACACCTGATGCTAACCTACGCATTCACGCATAATCGCATTGCGCTGGCGAAGGAGATCCTTACCGAAATTTATGAGATCGAGGAAGCCGTGAGAGGGCGCATCGAGCTCGATGGCTCGGATTGGGGGAAGCGGCTGCACAATTTGATGGTGGCGGTGGAGACCGCGGTCAATGCCGAAATCAACAGCATCCCCACCGACCGCCGGCATCTCACGCACATCCTAGAATCCGCCAAGCGGCGCTCAGACCTTTCCTTGGGCGGACGTCCGGGTCGCATGATCAGAAAGGGCCGCGGCACATTGCAGAGGCTTGCTGTCGAACAGCGTTGGCGTAGCAATTGACGGAAAGAGCCCGCGCAGTTGATGCAGGTGGCGAGATTAGCTTCCGTCTCGGGCAGGAACACCGACTCGGTGATCTTGAGTTCGAGCCGCTTGGGCGACAAGTCCGAATTGCGGCACATGTGCCTCGTCACGCTGGAAATAGCGTACCTTGCTAAAAACAGCACGAATGTTGCGCCAAACTCGGAGCGCCGTCACGCTCGGTTCGAAGGCGATCAGCCCACAGACAGCGACCGGCTAGTTGCCATTGACTAAGATCAAAACATCAAATCCGGATACACTACCCTTCAGCAAGACATAACGGAGGCTAGAGGTCTCATGCGCAACCTTCTGTTTATCGGTGTGCTTGCACTTCCCATGCTCGTCGGCTTTGGATCTCCTTCGGCCGCCGCTCCGCGGGGGCGTTCATACATCCCCCGACTCGGCAGGACGTTTATTGCCTGCAGGGACGTACCTGGGGATATCCGGGCAATTGCCAGTTCTCGACCTATGATCAGTGCATTGCCACTGCATCCGGCACCTACGCCTATTGCGGCATGAATCCAATCCACGCGTTCCAGCGACAAGGAGCACAATTGCGCTGATGTGTGATCGTCAAGCGTGATCGAGACATCAGTCGGAATATTGCTCATATTAATGGACCTGCCGTGCAAAGTTGAGAGGCGTTGGACTTCCGCCTGACCGGAAGTCCTCTGTGCAAGTACGCTCGCGATGCAGTCTCTTCAGGTGCATCAAGACGCGAAGCAACAACGATTGGGAAGTAGTGGCTCATCAGCGTCACGCGCAGTCGGGCGTCGCTCTTTAATTCAATTCAAGGAAAACAACGCGAAAACTCAAACAGACATCTGCTTGCTGCGTTCTTGTCAGCTTCTTCTTCCATGGTGCCTCTCGACTGTTCGACTTTGGGTAGTTTTCCACGTGGCGCTCCTGAGGCGAAATCTACGCTACGTTAGCCGCAAGAGAATGAGGGAGATTTCCAAATGTTGGATGCCCCTACCGCTGCGCTCTTAAGGGTGGTCCTCGACGACGTCTGCAAGAATCTTTCCCGGTAGGATACCGGCGCTCGCACCCATGTCGCCTCGAAGATTCTGGAAGCGGCGAGCACAGGTGAAATAGGACCTGATCGGCTCAAACAGATCGGTCGTGATGCTCTTTCCAAAGCTCCCCCAATGTAGCGATAGGCTCGCCGAGTAGGATGTTGTCACTGACGTGCCATGGGGCCGGTCCTGCAGCGGACGATCCGTGATGGGAATTCCGCTCGATATCGAGACCTCAGATCGATCGCTATCGACGAGTGGTCCGATCACTAAACAGCCTCATCGACAAGTAAAGCGCTGCGGTTTGGTCTCGTAGTCGTTCACTTCTTTGCCGTCATTTCTGGCCTTACTCTTTCAGCTCGTTCGTCGTTTCCCAATGCAGCGCAGCATCAGCGCCGGTAGAGCTGGATGGCGAAGCCGGACCGCTGCCCGAATGCCTCAGTGATGAGGAGGAGCCGGATGTCGCGGATGATGACGACGATCGGCAACAGCTCGACGCCGCTGAATGACGTGTGTGATGGCGGGACGGTTTCGGCCGTCCGGCACGCATGTGGGACCGGTGTGCAGCACCGGTCCCATTTTCATTGGCAGCGGCACTGAGAGGGAGAGGCGGCCGGGAAGGGTTTGAGCCATAGTTGGTACGAATTGGACAAACATCAGCCCGTACAGACGCGTGTAACGGACGAAAACTCTGTGAGTAGAATGCGTGACGTTCAAAACGTTCGTTCGAAGGTTCTCGTCATCATACTGGCGTCGTCAGCATATTTGCGTCGAATTCTTCCGCTGTGCCGAGGATTTCCTGCATCCCGTTGCATGGAGGCAATCACGGGTGGCTGCCTCGCAGCAGCCTGTTGTGAGCACAGTATCGGTTTCTTACCAAGAGTCGCGCTAAATTCCCGATTGCGTGCAACTCCTTCGCCCATCCGTCATACGCGCGCTAAGCTGATTTAGGATTGTCAAGATTGGCTACGCGCTACAATCCACGTCCATCGTTTACAGCGAATTAAGTCAAGCCGGATTTGATGCAGTGCGGGCAGGAAGCTTGGATCTCGGGGTGTGTGATGGGTGCTGTCAGGAAGCAATCCGTGAAATTAGGTACGGGGATGTTCGAGGACGTGCCGGTCCTGCGTCGTAAGTGGCATGCTGCGCTCAAGCCCGGCGAAACTCTTCCCCGCTATGAAAATGTGCTGTTGGGCAGCCTGGGGCGACTCGCCGATCACCTGGTGCTGCTCAAATGTGACAATGACGCATTCGCCGTTTCGCGGACGGGGCGGTACGCGCAGAAGTGGCTCGGCGATGAACGCTGGGACATTCCGATGGACGCGCTGCGCCCGGATTGCGCGACCGTCCTCAGCGAGGCAGCCTCGAACGCGATTGCAAACAACCATCCCTATCTCGCGGCCGCTCATTGCGTCCGCGACGGCATGGTGCGCACGTACGACGTGTTAGCTCTGCCGACTTCGTCGCGCTGGGGCGGCACGCTGGTCGGCGCCTACGTCAACGAGCGCGGCGCGGAATACAATCTACTCGACGCGATCTTTTCCACGACCGATGACGGCGTAATCACGCTCTCGACCATTCGCGATGCGACGGGCCAGCCGTTTGATTTTCAGGTCATGCACCACAATCAAGCAGCAGTGAGACTTCTAAACGTGACAGAACGAAGCCTGCTGTGGCAGCGTCTGAGCAGTGGGGCCCATCTCATTTGTTCGCAAGCGGTCGTAGTGCGGTTGCGAGCTGCGGTTAAGGACGACCGGGGTGACCAGTTCGAGATCGACAGCGATGAACGCAGCCTGCGGTTGGCAATTACCGCCTTCGGCGGTATCCTCTCCCTGGTTATTTCAGACGTCACGCCCTTGAAGCGACGAGACGCTTCGTTCAGGCTGCTGTTCGACAGCAATCCAATGCCGATGTTGGCGTTAGACGCCGAGACAATGGCCCTTGTGAAAGTTAACGACGCAGCGGTGCAACATTACGGTTACGCCCGCGAGACCTTCCTGCGGATGAGAGTTCACGATATCTGGCCAAAGGACGAGTGGCTCAGCTATACGCAGGCGCTGCGGGACGTCGGCGATAACTACCAGTCCGAACATCACTCGCGTCACGTGAAAGCCGATGGCAGCGAAATTTGTGTGCTTACCTTCGGGCGACGCCTCATGCTGGAGGAGCGCGAGGGCTACCTGGTCGCGGTGGTCGACATCACCGAACGGCGTAAGACCGAGGCCCGCATTGCCCATATGGCGCTCCACGATGGATTGACTAACCTCCCCAACCGCGCGCTCCTTCGGGAGCGGCTAGACGACGCGCTCGAAGGCAGCAATGCCGCCGACAAACGCGTGGCGGTGCTGTGCATCGACCTTGACCTCTTCAAGAACGTCAATGACTCGTTTGGCCATCCTATGGGAGATCGCCTGCTCACGCAGGTCGCCGACCGGCTGCGCTCGCAAGTAGCCGGCAAGAATCTGACGGCACGGCTTGGTGGCGACGAGTTTGCGGTTATCCTGGCTGACGACACCTCACCGAAGCAGGCGAGCGATTTCGCCGCCGGGTTGATCGAGATATTGAGTGCGCCTTATAAGATCGACGGCAATGAGGTGGTGATCGGCGCCTCGATCGGAATTGCGCTCTCACCAGCCGACGGCACGAGTAGCGAGGAACTGATGCGCAACGCCGACATGGCGCTCTATCGCGCAAAAGAAGATGGCCGCGGCACGCAGCGTTTCTTCGAGCGCGAGATGGATCACCAGGTGCAGCGGCGCCGCGAACTGGAGCTCGACCTGCGCCGCGCGTTTGCCAATGGGGATTTCGAACTGCACTACCAGCCGCTGGTCGACGTCGCGCGGGACAAGATCTCAGGTTTTGAGGCGTTGCTGCGCTGGCGCCATCCGGAGAAGGGCATGATCTCGCCGGCGGAGTTCATTCCGGTGGCGGAGGATATCGGACTGATCGCCTCGCTCGGCGAGTGGGTGTTGCGTGAAGCCTGCAATGAGGCGGTGAAGTGGCCGTCCGAAATCAAGGTCGCTGTCAACCTGTCGCCGGCACAATTCCGTAGCCGCAATCTGGTCCAGGTGGTGATCTTAGCCCTAGCCAATTCGGGCTTGCCGCCCAAGCGGCTCGAGCTCGAAATCACCGAGTCGGTGTTCCTGGCGGAGACCGAGGCCAATCTCGCGATCCTGCACCAGCTGCGCGAGCTCGGGGTCTCCATCGCCTTGGACGATTTTGGAACAGGATATTCCAGCCTGAGCTACTTGCGCAGCTTTCCGTTCGACAAGATCAAGATCGATCGCTCCTTTGTGAAGGACCTTGCGAAACGTTCCGACTGCGTCGCCATCGTGCGCGCGATCTCGGGCCTCGGGCGTAGCCTCAACATCACCACGACCGCGGAAGGCGTGGAGACCACCGAGCAGCTCGATTGGCTTCGCGCCGAGGGCTGCAACGAGGTGCAAGGATTCTTATTCAGCGGCGCCAGGCCGGCCGCCGAGGTGGCGCAGCTCTTGCGTCGTTTTGGTGCGAGGGCGTCGAGAGCGGCGTGAATCTACGGCCCCACCCACAAGGAACAGCGGTCTTGCGCTACCAATCCCCCTCCTGCCCCGATTAGCTGACACCAACACTCAAGCAGATTACGCGAGCAGCCTCGCGATGGCAGAAAATGCTTCTTTTTCTATAGGGTTGACTACCCTCTCCGCCGCACTGCTGCTCCATTGTATCCGGCCGTTCGAAGCGACGACAAAACATTGAATATGGAACGACAACGGCTGTTGCGGTTAGTTCCGTGATGTCACCCGTAGTCACCGAGCCAACTGGTTTCAGACCGTGGGTCGGAGGATGGATTTCACATTGAAGAGCATGGTGCGCAAAGCTCAAGCCGCTCCACGTCGAGGAGCATCACGCGAGTTATGTGCACTATGAACCAGGGATTAGGGGGCGGATTCAAGGCTGCATCTCTGTGGTGCATCAATCTGGCGGACCGAGCGTATTAGTTGCCTTATTGCTGCGCTCGACGCACGCCAGCGCTCCGTGCGTATGGAAGCGCTTCCCCATTCAAGTCATATGCACCGATCCCACGAAGCTTAAGAATTGCGGGGTTGTCGACCACGCCGCCAACGGGATAGCCAACCAGATTGGTCCTCTGATGGTTCATGGGCACCTCGAGCAGGGCGTCGAGGAAGAGCCCGGCAAACCCCTCGAAGGCGGTGGCGATGTATCTGATTGCGCCGGCCAGACGGTCAATTTGCGCGGTCTTGCGCTTTGGGTTCATCCTGACTGTGCCCTTTGAGCCAAATGAATGATGCGATAATTTGGGTGGGGAAACAAAATGAAAAAACCTACTCTTTACGACGCGCTTGCACAGTTCGAGGCGATAGAAGCAGATCTCGCAAAGCTTGAAAGACTTTGCGACGATGTTGAGAGCTTGATTCCGACCGGGATTTCGTTTGGGTCGGACCCTGCCTATGAAGACAAATGCCGCGCAGCGGCTGCGATTGTCGAGCACATGCCCGCTATCGACGGCTGGCGGCTCAAGCTTGATTTCTTCGATCTGGACGAGATTGCGCAGATCAGGTTTGATTTGACGGAAATTATGGAGCCCGCCGCCGAAGCGAGTTTTGAGGGCAGCCTACAGGAGCCTTCCCGTCAACTTCGCGAATATCGATTCAGGTTCAACCGCAAGCGCCGCGAACTAATAAGACACGCCCTTGACGCCGCAATCGATCAAGTCGACCGGCTGATCCGGGCGACTCGTCCCGCCATCGAAGCAATGGAACCACGCGAGTCGATCCCCGAGGCCGCACTTGGTGAACTGCGCACCCATTTCAAGGAAATCACTACGCTAATGGGCAGCAGCATACCGCGCCCCGATCGCTGGAATGAAATGGGCCGGCATGTGCATTTCGGGCAGGTTTGTGACTTCGATGACATCGAACGCGTTGACTGGCCGGTTGCCAAGGCGAGCTTACGAAAGAGCCTCTATGCTCAGGATGACCCGATATCCGTAAATATCGGCGATCTTGGGGAACTGATAGCTAGCAAGCCGTCTGGACCGATACCGACGAAGCTCAACTGGGCGAAGCTGACCGAAGAAGAGTTCGAACGGCTGATTTTCTCGTTGATTGCAGACGAGCCGGGGTACGAGAACCCAGAATGGCTAACGCAGACCCGGGCCGCCGACAAGGGGCGGGATCTGTCTGTCACCCGGGTGGCCAAGGATGGACTTTCCGGCCATTTGCGGGCGCGGGTCATTATCCAATGCAAGCACTGGCTGGAGCGCAGCATCTCGCCAACTGATGTTGCTCTCCTCAAGGAGCAGATGGCCCTATGGGAGCCTCCACGCGTCGATGTACTCATCATCACAACAAGCGGACGCTTTACGACGGACGCGGTGGTGGCCATCGAAAAGCAGGGACAATCGGACCGGGCGCTCAGGATCGAAATGTGGCCGGAGAGTCATCTAGAGATGCTCTTGGCGGCGCGCCCAGCCTTAATCGCCGAGTTTGAACTTCGGTAGCGCGGACATGAAGTCCTCCGCTGGATCCCAAGCGGCACTCGGCGGTGACAGGGTAGCCGTCTCGCAGAATATAGCGTATGCGGGTAATTTCGTTGAAGAACGCGCGAATCTCGAGCCGCTGGGCTCGATCTGCCACATGGGAAGTCATCGGCTGCTTCTCCGCGAGAAAGGGCCGGGTCTGATCTTCAAGGTCGGTCTTTTGAGTATTCAGCTAAAGAAAGGCTCGGAAGGCAGCCCCTATCCGCTGGTCCAACAAGACGGAAGATGGGAAGCGACTGATGAGGATCGGGTTTCCGTGCCCGACGGGTAGAGGGGGGCATCGGGTTGGACGTGATTCAAACGTCCAAGCAATTCGCAGTCATGGCGACTAGCGGCGGTGGTGGCGAAGGCGGCGGCACGGCAAAGGGATGCTGACGGCGCAATGGCCCTAAGGGTTACGTCCTGATTTAAGAATATTTGAGTTAGTAGCGAACGTGTCGGGTGCGTCGGTGCGGCCTTTCTTTAGTCGTAATTCGCGCACTAGTTTTTGTTTTTAAAAAATGGAGAACTTAAAGTGGCTATGGGGACAGTGAAGTGGTTCAATCCAACAAAGGGATACGGGTTCATTCAACCTGACAACGGCGGCAAGGACGTGTTTGTTCACATCTCCGCCGTCGAGAGGGCCGGGTTCACCTCACTCGCAGAGGGAGCCAAGGTTAGCTTCGACGTCGTGAACAATCGCGGAAAAGACTCGGCGGAAAACCTAAGAATCGGGTGAGCCTTTCGAACTACGACGCCACGGTTCCAATCCCCCGCTTGGGCCTATCGTCGAATATCCTCTGATTTCCTCGTCGGCCATCCTGCGTTGGTTCGCTGGGTGAGTCGAATGACAAGCGAGGAAGAGGCGGATCGCTATCGGTTCGGAGCCGAGGAATGCCGCCGCTTGGCCGAAAGGGCAATTAAGCAGCCAGACCGGGAAGCATGGTTAAGGCTTGCAGCTGATTGGATGAAGCTGGCCTAAGGCGCCAGCTTGCGCGATGAGCGTAAGAAGTGAGGCTTGTTGGTCAGATCGTCTGTTTGCCTAACCAGCAATCTATCACCGCTGGTGCCCGAGGCCGATGCCCAACACGATTGCCTTCTGACGCAGCGCGCCCTCGCAGTCTCTTTGAATTGTTCTTGGCCTTGATCAGTCACGGCCGCCCTTTGTTCGTGGTCTCGGTCTTCGACCGCTGCTCTAAATTGCTGGCCATTTTTTTACGCGCAAGATAAGCCTCATGCGCATCAACAAGCGAAAATACTCGATTCTGCAGATCATTAAGTTTCGGCTCGAAGTGGCTTGAAAGCTCATCTCCCCCAATGGCCTTGTGCTTGTCTCGAAGTTTGCGTTCGTGCTGCAGAGACTTCTGAACGTAGGAGTCGATCAGATCGGCGGAGAAGTTTTTAATGAAGAACCTGATGTTTACGGTCGTTTCGAACAGCGGTGGCGCGATCAGGACTGCCGTTTCATCGCGATCTTTGCATATTTGATCGAGGAAGGCGTCAAGCAGTTGTATTGCCGAACCACCGTGCCTCCGACGGCCGCCATATTGCGATCCCAGCTCGTCTGAGGGCCCAACGTGCCAGCAGCTATGCAGGCATAGCTGGCGGTCTCGACCATCAGAGATACCGCGAGGGATGTGAATTGGCTTTCTTTTGCAAAGGAAGCCATCGCGTCGTTATCAACTGGCACGCGGTCGATGAGCGGGACGCTATGGCCGGGAGGCACCACTATTTGCCCTTAAACGCGTCCTGTCGAACCTGGACCCGGGCGACGTCGAATTGCGGGATTTCTGCCCCTCGTTCTCGCCTAACGTCCAGCATGTCTCTCCATCGATCGCTGGACCATGGCCCCGTAGCCTGGATACATTCTACAAATATTTCGGTGAGCTTGCCAATCTTTGCTGGTTCGCTGGCTGAAAAACCTGCCCGCGTCTCTGGATGGTGGAGGCGCCACCAAACCTTTTCGACGATCATGTCCTCGCTGTAAGGCTCGGGATTGTCGGGCCGGTTGATCGAAATGTACGAGCCAACTCTCGGAACTTCCGGAACGTCAAATTCCAAAGAGTACTCCGGGTTCAGCTTGCCCACCTCCCGAACCACTACGATCACGCGCGTCATCTGAAAGCTCCGAAGCAAAATGGTGTCTGTGGCGGCTTGCTCGCACTCAGTCCTGCGAAGTTGGCCAATGCAGCGCGACTGTCTTAAGGCCAGCACGATTGAAATAGTCGAACATCCGCTCTGAGCCGATCACTTCATCGATCAGCCGATAAGTTTGATATTGCCGCTGCGGCACCTCCACCTACCATGCATAACGGTTGATACTGATCGACAACAACCAAGCGCAGCCAACGCAAGTGCGAATGAACCTGCTTGTCATCGCTTCCAGACTGGAGCGCCTGTTCGGGCCCGCTCGCTACGGGCGATCTCCTTCGCGATCTCTTCTGCCTGTTTCTGGAAGGGTGACCCTATCATCCATTTCCTATCTTTTCATTGCTCAGATATCGCAGAAAAACCGGGGCGAGCAATTTACTGCCAATCAAGACGAATGCATCTACGGTAGCCACCAGTAACTTAATGTCGAGGCCCTTGGTTGAAGCTGCTACGAGGAAAGAAAACGCCACGAGATAGAAGATCGTTATGAGAAGTAGCATCAGACCCAGGAAGCCTGCATCTATTGCATCCTCCTCTGTCTGTGCGTGGAAAGCGCTGTACCAAAAGAACATTATAATGATTCCGATGGTGATCAGGAAAGCTAATCCCAGGCCTGCGCCAAACCATTGCCATGCTGCTTTTGAGAGCGCTTCAGACTCAAGCATAAGCATCTCGACCCTCCTCTTCTGAAAAAATGGCGATCAAGGAAGAGACGACCGGCGTGCTTGACGACGAAACGCCCAGCTAGAATCATCGGAGCCCCCGCCCACAACAATCAATTCAACCGCAACCGATGCGCGAATGCAAGCCACGTTGCACGGCACACAAGCAGAAGAGTGGTCATTGATCCCTCTTCAGTGCGCCGGCTCCAATGCGGCTCTTTTCCCTTCGCGTTAAGCTCTGGGACGTGATGCCGGTTCATTGCCCGCACGACGCCCGATGCGGGCATCCGCGGCGCGCGCCTCTTCATCGCGCTGGCGCATCCGCTCCTGGTGGTCGCCTTCGCGGCCGCTCGGTTCTCTGCCTTGGTCAAAGCGAGAGGATGGAAGCGAGTCGGGCGGGGAGCCAGTCGCTGGGGCTTGCGGGCACGATCGTGTGGACCGGAACGGATTGGTCAATAGGGTCTCAAAGGCCTGCCGATAATTCCTGAAGTCGCACAGCGACTTCTTCTGAATGAAAGCCAGTGCGAAAACCTTGAGCACGCAGACGCCGACTTGCGCCGCGGTTCTAAGGGCATGATCGAGAGAAATGCCGTTCTCGCCGAGCATCTTGAATTGGATTTGCTTGCTGTCGCCGCGAAAGCTGTCACGGACGATCGAGGAGGTGAGCGCCTTTTCGTTAGGATGCTCGCATCGCCTTCAGGTGCTCGGTTTGAAGCCGGGAATAGTGCCGGATGGTGGGTAGCTCGCCGACCATTTGTCCGAACGCGTACTGCACGACGGCAGGTATCGAGAGCGAGAACCGACGGCGGTGCAGGAATTCGTAACTCCAGAAGGCGAGTCAGACAATCAGCAAATAGACCCCTGAAACGACCTTCAAAAATATGGACATAGAAGCCCCCAAGGTGAAGTGTATCCAACCGCAACCAAAGCGCGAACGCAAGCGGTGGTGCAGCGCGTCTGCGAGACTTTGGACGTAGGGAAAAATACGGGTGCGCGATGCGCCGAGGTCGCAGCGCATGAGCACGCCGAAGCGCTAGTGGATGACGAGCGCGCGGCTGTGGCTGCCAGGCGGACGTCCGTGGTGCTGCAGGCGACGGAATAGTTGCGGCGGTCCTGGCCCGCCCCGTCACTGAGGTGGGCCATACCCCGCAATAGAGCTAGAGGGTGGTGACTAGCTCGGCGAGCTTGGCCGCTCCCTTACGGCCAGCGGCCGCGCATGCAGCGTGCATACGCGCTGTAGACTGCTGAACGGCGCGGGACCTATGGGCCGCCAACGTACCAACGCCGGCGCGACGTCCCCCGATTCTGAAAGTCGACCTTGCCCATGGCGTCGAATAGCGAAGAGAGTAATCCTCGGCATAGGCATGGCAATTTGCCGATGATTGGGCGAAGGAGACTGGGATCACCAGAACGGATGACCCAAGCGTCGCTAAACCAGCTGCGACGAGCAGCTTTCGTAACCCAGCTAATAAATCGTCGTGTTTCATCCTAAAGCCACTTCAATGGTTGGTCGATTCGGCAGCCTTCGAGCTTCGCACCATCTTAAGCGCCGTCTGCAATTGCCGGTAGGGGGCGGACGTTTTACGTTCGATGCTCAATTCACTAGCGGCCTCTTTTATTCTCTTTGATCAATCTCAGAGGGACGCAGATCGTCGGGCCGAAGATCTGTCGCCCGCAAGTTGGCGCTACTTCTTGGTGAGCCTTAATCACCACGGCGCCTCATCCGCGAGGGTGGGGCACTTAGCTCCACGGGATCGACGAGTAAGCCGCTTTATGGCCGCCTTTTGCGGGCCGCCTCATCACCAAAGCCGCTCGCTCAATGTCGCCGACCGTCCCTGTCAAACACCGTCTTGAAACCCTCGGGCATCCGAGGTGGCTGCCCCTCTGCCGGCATGTTGCAGCGTGGGCACGGCGCGCCAGCGCCGCCACAGGGGCAAGTCCCGTCCCATGGATAATCAGGATGACTTTCGCACACCCAGCCGACGTCTTCGCAAACGAAACAACTCATCGCGCTTCGTTTGGGCGGCGAGACGGCGCCGGCTGCAGGGGGCAAGGGGTTAGGCCGGGGCCGCTCCGCCAGCTCGACGGACGAGCCAGCAAGAAATAACTAACGAGCCGCAACCGCGGTTCCTCCGGGGCCGTCGGGCGACCTGGCCTGAAGGGGCGCAGCAGCCTGCCTCAGCGATCGGGCGGGCTCGCTACTTCGTCAGCTTGTGAACGTTTACTGGAAACACAACATTACCGCGCCCCCACGGCCCGTGCGGTATGTGGTATAATCCCATCGGGCGTTTGACTCGCTCGGTGCATCGGCTGCGGCCGACGAGGTAAAGCAGAGCATCCTTTCCAGGGGCACGCTCTTGCCCAATCCGGCAAACGATAACCATCGCGTACAGCCGCGTGGCCTGCGCCGTGCGGCTGGTGCCCGCTATCTGGGCATCAGTCCAACGCATTTCGATGCCCGGCGCGAAGCCGGTAATATTCCAGCGCCGAAGCAGAGTGCTTGGCGTGTTGCTGTGGGCCAGGACCTCGATCGCTTGTTCGACGGTGTTTCAGTCGCGAATGAAAACGACGGCTATTGGGACAAGGCATGCGGCGGCGAAAGCCTAAATTCGTAAACGAGTACGTCGATAGGCACGGCAAGCCCCGCGTCTATCTGCGACGGCCGGGCAGGGCGCAAATCGCCTTGCCAGCGCCTTTGTACACGCGGGAATTCTGGGCGGCCTATCGTGCGGCAATGAGCGCTGACGAGCGGATGCCAGAGGTGCGGCGTGTCAAGGTCGGCAGCATAGCGGCGGTGGTGCGCGCCTATTACGGCTCGACTGAATTCAAGGCTTTGGCTGTGAGCACGCGCGACACCTATAGCGGCGTGCTGGACCGCTTTGTTGATAAGCACGGCGAAGGACCGATTGCTGGCCTTCAGCCAAAACACATCAATAAGCTGATTGACGAGATGGCCGATACGCCATCCGCCGCGAGCAACTTCCGGAAGCTACTTAAAGGTCTGATGGACTACGCGGTGTCTGCTGGCCTTCGCAGCGACAACCCGGTTGTCGTGGCTAGCCTAAAGCAGTGCAACACCATCGGCCCGAAAACTGGCTTGTAGCGCTCATCGAGCATAAAGATCACGAAAGGCTCGTTGATATCCAGCCAGACGATGACTTTTCATAGATTGAGGGCCGAAACCAATTCATTCCAGCGGCCTGCGCGAATGCCATGGCATGCGCCAGTGCCAGCCGCAGCGTTCGTCATAATCGAGCAGGCCAGCGGCGACGTTGCAGCCGACGAGCGGCGGCAACTCCA
This sequence comes from Bradyrhizobium sp. Unk1, assembly GCF_059512345.1. Taxonomy (NCBI): domain Bacteria; kingdom Pseudomonadati; phylum Pseudomonadota; class Alphaproteobacteria; order Hyphomicrobiales; family Nitrobacteraceae; genus Bradyrhizobium; species Bradyrhizobium sp. Unk1. The sequence continues at coordinate 57,640 of NZ_JCAMOP010000039.1, read as the reverse complement.
CACCGGGGCAATGAGTCGTCAGACCATCGGCGATACCATCGCATCGCACACAGACCTTGAAGCTAAAATCCCGGCTGAAGTAATGACCGGGGAAGCTCACTAAGATTCCCATAGCTCTGCGCAGCCTCCTCGTTGATATAATCGAATTGTGATTGCGTCAGATCGCTGGGATCTGTGAGACCGAGAAGGCACAGATCGTCTTGGAGAGGTCGCAGATCATGACCGCGGACTCCAGGCGCGGGTGCCTAGCAGCGTGCGCTAAAAGCCCTTATATGTCCGTGCGGACATTCCGCGCGGCCGGGTCAGAAAGGAATGTCTCGAAGGGAGCGTCGGAATGAGTAGATGACTCACCGCGAACTCCAAGCTTGCGCTAACGTCGTCTAACGCGCAAACCTAATGCTCGGATACCTGTTTCCTCGCGTTGGTTGCCAGCGTTTTTCGTGCATGCCTCGCATGTTTTGTGCGAAAAGTCCCTTCGACCGCAGCTATTGCGCTAGCCGCTCGATCCAATTGTCGCGCTACAATACAGAGTTGTGTTTTGTCCAACGGAGACAGGCAGGGGCTGGCCATCGACCGAACGAAGCAAGTCAATTTAAGGTTCGGTCAACGTGGATACGCGCTCGTCGGACCTGCGCTAACGCAACACAGGCCCGGCTCTGCCATTGGGACACGATCGACACTAAGGAATCGGATGGAGCCCTATACGCCCTCATCGCGTTTCCCGCCCGTCACAGCTGCCGTTAAACAATTTTTTCAAAACACGCCAGCGCTCAAGTCGAGGCCATAGGCCGCCGCGATAAGCGAAATAACCAGGCCACTTCCGCAGACCACAAGAAGGGCGTTGTGCATTTCAAAGTGCCTTTAACCGATCGTCCGGAAAGAACGTTCTGCAAGAGCCGAAGAGGAATGTCGAGCACGTCTATTTCATAGAGTCCGGTCTCGTCTCCCTAAGGGTTGTCGCGGCGGGAAGCCGCCGCCAGGAGACACGACAATGAAGCACGATCAGACGAAGACGCCAGCGAACACCGAAGCGAAAATGCTGTCGGATATTGAACTGGATCTGCGGAGAGCACACACGGACGGAAATCGGGCTGACGTTCGGTTCCATCTTGACGGGGGTCGAAGCCGTTTTTATGCACACCGAGCAGCGAGAGGCGTGGGCGCACTGCGTGAAGTTGATGCAGAACCGCTGGCTTTAGGCTGAGCCGGGGTCCCTTTTAAGGGGCCCCGGTTTCTCTCGGCGCAAATCGCAGAGGGGCGCGATGACCTGACGTTTGTGGGCGAGCCGCGCCCTTGCTCTTTTGCTCCTGCTCTGCGGCTGTCAAACAGCGGACAGCGGGGTCACGCGATTGCGACCGCACATCGGCCGCACCATGGCGGCCTCAAGCTCTGTCAGGTTGGTTCGCAATAAGTGGCGATAGCGTTGAATATTGTTGCGATGCGCGAGCATGGATTGTTGACGTCGTGAACCTGTAGAGTATCGGGCGCCGTCGGCTGAAGCGGCCTCGGCAGGCCTCAGGCCATTAGGTCCGTGATCCGCATTGCCTGCCCTGGAAGCTTGCTCCTTGATGCCCTCGTTGCAGGTCCAGCCGAAAATCATTTTGGCCGTGAACGTCTTCTCGTCCTGGTCGATCTGAAGCTCCCCCTTGGTGATATGGCAGGCCACGGCATTGTCCATCGGGTGACCCGGAATCTTCGATCCCGGCTGCGTGATGATGTCACGCATCAGGTCAGTATTGAAACCGGGAATGAGGGACGGTGTCTCACCACCATAAGCATGCACCACGACACTAGGCCGCGTCGTGGTGGCGCCCTGTAGTCCGTCGTTTTGCGCAGCCGCTGGCCTCACGAGATAACCGATCAGCTGTTCTCGTTCAGCCTGCCGTCCGACTTTCGTTGTCCGCCCCATCACGATCTTGAGCGCATTATTCGGCAACGGCTGTTGTAATGCTTTGGCCTCATCCATGGCGCGCAATCCAGACATCACGTTCCTCGTCGATCGTCAAAATTACCGGCCTTGCCTTGGGGGGATCGGCCCGACCATTCGGCGTATCGTTAGGAAGCCGTGACCAGATGCGGCCTCGGCGTAGTCAGCCACCTGCATCGAACCAACTTTGAATTGGATAGACATTAAGCGTGAACTTTCGAATCCAAATTTCCGTGGTTTCCCGTTGCATCAATGGAGTAACCTGTTTTCGCTTTTGGGGGCGTAGGGATGGCGCACTACCGAGCTTACCTTTTGGATCAGCACCACCGCGTTATAAGCGTGGCCAATTTGCAGTGTGCCGACGAGCAGGAAGCACGAGAACGTGCTCAGCAGCTAGTTGATGTCAACGACATCGAGCTATGGCAACTTGATCACCGTATTGCGGTGTTTGAGGCCGCCATAATCCGAACTTCGCAGGCGGCGGTACAGGGAAGCGTTCAGCGGGCGCAGCCCCCTACAATGAAGCCTAAGTGAAGGCTGCGGCGCAAAGAGGCGCACGACTCGGGTAGCGCAAGGATGGCGGCTTGGTTTGTGGTGATGCTGTAGAGATTGCAAATGGAGAACACCGGCCGGCGACCTACTCGACCTCGATCATAGCTCCTTGGTGGCCCGCAGCTTCGGAGGTAATAGCGTTGTGCTTGAACGGCTGACTTGATTTCGTCGCTGACCTTGAGATATTTTTTTGCTCTTGCGCCACTTATGTGCAGAGTAAAGCACGGGTACGGCAGAGCCTGTACTTAGAACGAGGAAGTCGCGCTTGTCATTGCGATAGACATCAAACACCTTTCGCCCCCGTTAGTGCTCAACCGGGACGCCAAGGGCACGACCCTTATGGCCGCGGTCGAGACATTGAGGAAATCGAGACGGCAATGCGCTTCGACAGCGGCAGGTGGTAGGTCCTTGGAAATGCCGACGATGTACGGAAGTCGGATGAGCGGCGGAAGATCGTTACAGTCTTGAAGGAGACAGGTGACGAACAGATGCCGGCGGCGATTGCCAGGCTAGCTGGTATGAAGCCAGAAAATGTCCGCGTGTTGCTGCGCAAGATGGTCAAGGGCGGCGAAGTGATGCAGCCTCGCATCGGCTATTACACGGTGCTTCTGTAATGGGCCCGATGATGTCAAGCCTCCCGAGTGAACGCCACGCCGCCGAGCTCATGCTTCTGTCCGTGGTCAATGCCTGGTCGCCACATCATGCTGTCAGAGGGAGCGGTGAGCCCGAGCGTCTCAAAAAACTCAACCAAGGCGTCGGGTTCGCTCGCGACCTTCGCTTCCTTCAGGATCTTACCCTGGGCATCCACAACGCACACGCTCGACAGTTCCAATGACACGTCGATTCCGGCATAATACTCCACGGCTGTCCTCCGTCTCTAGATGCTTGGGGCCGACTCAAGTCGTGACCCCGTTTCATCATCTATCGGGGGACAGCCACCATCCATGACCCTTGCTCCGAGCAGGGCCCATTACGGCATCTAGCCCAGTTCGGGCAGGCGCGCGGCTAGCTTTATAGAACTCTGATTATTCTGGTTACTCCGATTACTCCTTAGAGGAGTACCGGAGCAATCGGAATAATCGTGGGTGTTATAGGCAGAAGCCCCAACGAGTTTGTGCTTCTGGAGCAGGCGGTGGTCATGCCCTTAGAACGCGCTGGCGAGGCCGGACGGCGGCCTTGCCCCGCGGCGGCCGGTGTTCGGTCAGGGACGCTGCCGAATACTCACCCTAGGCGGCCCGCCTACCGTTTGTATCGGTTCACCGGCCGCACGGTCCAGCGGCGGGTGTGGCCTAGCGAGGCCTACCGTTCCGGGAGGTGCATCGTTGCTGGCCGTACGAGTATCGACGCGCTCTGACGTGATTGCCGATCCAATGGCGATGGCCAAGGCGATAGCGGATAGGAAAAGGGCTGTCCGGTTCTGGTTGTCCATCGTTAGACCTCCGCGAAACGGCTCCATAGCGCGGGGATAACGCCGAACTGACGACTTGGTTCTTACGGTGGCCGGCGATGGGTAGGGGGCTTCGATCTTTAATACGAAATGAAGGGCTCTGACCGGCCCATGGACAATCTTTTACCGACGGTGACCCCGTTCAAATCGGATTTTTAACTGAAGGAATACGATGACTACCCAGTACAAGGCGCCGAAACATTTTAGCAAAAAAGCGATTGCGTTCTTCAAAGGCGCCGTTGCGGAATATGAATTCGAGCCGACCACATGATTCTGCTGACGAAGGCTTGCGAAACGTACGACCGCGCAGAAGATGCACGCAAAATAATTGCAAAAGATGGGATGGCGTACCAAGACAGGTTTGGCAGCCCCGCGCGCGCACCCGGCCGTTGGAATCGAGCGGGACAGTCGGACTGGCATGGCCCGACTTTTTCGCGAACTCGGACTTGATATCGGGGAAGCAGGGTCGGGCCGTCCGCCTGTGCTTCCCGCTAAACGGCGGTGATGCATGGCGCCTCGTAAACGCCAACTGAATCGCCGGCAGGCTCTAAGCGCGAATGCGCAAGCGTGGCTCCGCGGTGACCCATCGGGTGGGTTCTTCGGCTTTAAGCCTCAAGACGAACTCGCAGCCCTTTGGGCGGAGTGCGGCCACCATGCCGGCTGGAGGTTCTTGAAGGGCCGTCGGGGCGCCGTGTGCGTTCGGAAGCAGAGAGAGCTCGGATCGTCGCCGAGAGCCTGTTATCTGGTGCCCAGGTGTCCGAGGTGGCGCGCAAGTATGGAGCGACGCGCTGGCAGATCTACGACTGTCGACGGCGCTTTCAACAGCGAGGCCTGTTGCCGGCGTGCGAAGCGTCGCAGCCGACATTCGCGCCTCTGGTGGTGGGAGGTGGGTTGGAGGAGCGTCAAGCTCCGGCAATCAAGCTTGAGATTGCGATTGGTGATATCGTGCTGTGGACGGATACGGCCATTGATGCCGAGCAGCTGTCCCGGGTGATCCGCGTGCTCGAGCGTCACGATGATTGCGGCCGGTGCTGATCTGAAGAGTTACGTTGCAACGCGGCCAATCGACTTCCGCTGTGGCCACGATGGGCTTGCGGCGAAAGGTGCAGGAGATGCTTCGTCTCGACCCGTTCAGCGGCGCAGCCTTCGTGTTCCGATTAAACGAGCGGATCGGATCAAGATTTTGGTCTGGGATCGAACGGGCCTGGTGTTGGTGCACAAACGCCTCGAAGGTTGCAAGTTCGTTTGGCCAACGATCACGGACGGCGTGATGCGCATGTCGCCGGCGATGTTCGCGGCCTTCTTCGAGGGCCTCGATTGGAGGTTGGTCCGCCCGGAGGAAGCGCGGCGCCCGCAGGCGGCGGGATAACTGCGGCAGAATGACTCGGAAGCTATTTTGAGCACGTCGTGCCCAGCGGGCTGCCGACCGAAGCGGCTATCGCGCACGTGATCGTCTCCAAGTTCGGCGACCACAAGCCGTTTTATCGTCAGGCCGAGATCTATGCGCGCCAGGGCATCCGGCTTGATCGGGCGACACTGGGCAACTGGTCCGGTCGCGCCTACTTCCATCTTCAACCCATCGCGACCACATGCGTCGCCACCTGGCCATGGCGGATCGCCTGTTCATGGACGAGACCACAGCGCCGGTGCTTGATCCCGGGCGAGGCCAAACGAAGAAAGGCTACTTCTGGGCGACCGTGTCCGACGACCGAGGCCACAGCGGCCCAAGTCCGCCGATCGTGCTGTTCCGATATGCTCCCGGCCGCAGCGGTGCCTTCGCTGAGCAGTTCCTGAACGGCTTCAACGGAAGCTTCCTGCAATGCGACGCCTATGACGGTTATGACCGACTAACCGAAGTTGCTCGACCGCAAGGGCCGTGGACGCTCGTCCCTTGCTGGAGCCATTTGCGCCGGCGCTTCGTCAAATTGGCCCGCAACAGCAAATCGCCGATCAACGAGGCCGCCGTTCGGCACATCGCACAGCTTTGCGCCATCGAAGCCATGGTACGCGGCTCATCGCCGAACATCCGGCCGGCCGCGCGCAAGGAGCACTCGCTGCCCATGATAGCCGCGTTAAAGCCGTGGTTCGAGAAACAGCTGTCGATGATCTCCAGTGGTTCGACGCTCACCGAGGACATCCGCTACGCGCTCAATCACTGGCAGGGGCTGACCCGCTTCCTCGAAGACGGGCGCCTCGAGCTCGACACGAACCCTGTCGAGAACGCCATCCGGCCAGTCTGCCTGACCAGAAAAAATGCTCTCCTTCGCCGGTCATGAAATCGGGGCAGAAAACTGGGCCTTGCTGGCCTCGATCGCCGCTACCTGCAAGCTCAACGGCGTCAACCCGGCTGCCTACATCACCGAAACACTCGAGGCGATCATCGACGGCCATCCCCATTGCAGGATCGAAGACCTCATGCCGTGGCGATTCCGCAAAACGTCAAGCCAGCCTCAATAGGGCCCCGGCTGAGCGCTTACGGTGAGGGAGGGGCACGCCTGCTATATCCCCTCTTGGATCAAGGTGCTGAAGAACGACAAACGCGCGATCAAGGCTTCGTCCAATACCCAGCGGGCGGCGGACTTCCTGTATCGGTTTCAGGCCAAAAAATTCCGCAGCGGGCTGAGGCGCCGCGCGCCTTGTTCTCCCTGAGAACCGGCATCGCGAGTAAGGGCCGACTTTGAATATCGGAGGAGTTGTGCGCCTTATCCACGGGCCAGGGTTGTGGTCGTGGGCTCTACTTGGCCGGTAGAGGTGAATCACCGAAGCATGGGTTGGAGCCACGCATCGAGCGGGGAGGGCAGCATGGCTCGCAACGTCATCATCTTCTCAGACCCGCAAAAGCGGTGAAGAAGCTCCGCAGGGGTATCGAGCGGCCAGAAGGAAATGCTCATGCCGCGAGCAAGGAGACACTGAACAGGCTAGGAACTTGCCCCAGCGCGAAACGGGCATTGCTTGCCAATGCCGGTCCTCCTTATGTCTCTGAAGATTAATACTTCCGGACCGACGATGTCGGCGATCGATGACATTCCGGGATGTTGACGAACGGCGACATTTCGATTGTCGCTGAACGGCGACATATGCTAATGTAACCGAACGATGACATTGGGGATTGCCATGCTTATCCGTACACCTGCCGACGTCGGCGCCGTCATTCGCGACAGACGCAAACGCCTCAAGCTAGACCAATCGAAGCTGGCCAAGCGGATTGGCGTTAGCCGCCAATGGCTGATCGAGGTCGAGCACGGTCATCCCCGCGCAGAGATGGCCCTTGTCCTCCGTGCTCTCGACGTTCTCGGCATCCCGGTGGATGCCAATAGTGGAGCGCCCACCAGCCGCGGGTCTACCTCCGCAGTTGATATCAACGCCATCGTCACCAAAGCCAAGAAAGGCAAGACATAATGGCCAAGCTCTCACTCTTGGATGGCACCGAAGCCGAGTCCGCAGTGACGCACGCGGCCGGCTGATCTTCGTCTACGACAATGCATGACGCAACGCGGACGGAGCCTACCCCTTTCGCTATCGATGCCGCTTGCCGCCGAGGAGCACTGTCCAGCCACCGTTCAAGCCTTCTTGTGGGGGCTGCTTCCTGACAACGAGCAGGTGCTCGAGCGCTGGGCCAAGAAATTTCAGGCATCGGCGCGCAACGTGTTTGCCCTCATCTCTAACGTCGGCGAGGATTGCGCCGGGGCCGTCCAGTTCGTCACGCCTGATCGATTGGAGGCTCTGAACACAGGCAAAGACGACAAGATCGAATGGCTGGATAAGCCGGAAATAGCAAACCGGCTTGGAGTCTTGCGTGAAGATCACGCTGCCTGGCGTCTGCCCCGCGACACCGGTCAATTCAGTCTTGTGGGCGCCCAGCCGAAAACCGCGCTTGTCCTCAAAAGACAACAAATGGAGGCATTCCGTTCGGGCGCATAACGACCACCCACATTTTGAAACCACCGACGGTCCATCTCGATGGTCACGCCGAGAATGAGCATATCTGCCTGCAGCTCGCTCGCGAGCTCGGACTGCCAGCCGCTGAGACCAAGGTGATGCGCTTCGAACAGGAAATCGCGATCGTGGTTGAACGCTACGATCGGCAGGTCAGCGGGAACGACATCATCCGCGTTCATCACGAAGATATCTACCAGGCCATGGGCATCCTGCCGACCAAGAAATACCAGAACGAGGGCGGACCACCTGCCGATACTGTCGAGCTCTTGCGTACCTACTCGGCAGACTGCGAGGCTGACCTTGAGACGTTCGTCAGCGCTTTGGTCTTCAACTGGCTCATTGGAGGCTCTGATGCTCACGCCAAGAACTATTCATTGCTTCTGGCCAGCGGTCCTCTCGTGCGTCTCGCCCCCTTTACGACATCGCCAGCATTCTTCCTTACGACCATGTCGATCAGCGCAAGATCAAACTCGCCATGAAAGTCGGGGGTGAATACAAGCTCGATCAAATTGGCTTGCGCCAGTGGCAAAAATTTGCGCGCGAGACGCGTGTTAATGCGGACGTGCTCATCGCTACCCTGATCTCCATGGCCGGGCAGATCCACGACCTGGTGGCGGACATTCGCACGCGCGCGCAAAAGGAGGGATTGGAGAACGCTGTCATCGAGCGATTCGCAACGGCTTTGGGTACGCGAGCCAAGTATTGCGAACACGTTCTGAAAGGGGATCTAGGATACAGATCATCCATCAGTTGAAGGGAGTCGAGCGCAACCACGAGCTCATTCATTCCGATATCGGCGCGCTCGCCGCACGGCTGCCTGATAAGCCCGTTGCTGCGCCGCCTCATGCTCGTCCGAGTTACGGCTTGCATGCACTCGGCCGGCGCTCAACTTTGCAGGTCGAAACTAGCGAGCCGCTGCCGGTCTAGAATCATGATCTCGCGTTGAGTATTGCCGATGAAATCAAGAACGCCATCACTATGCAATTGCGACACTGCGCGTGAGACGGTCTCGATGGTCAAGCCCAGGTAGTCCGCGATGTCTCGCCGAGACATTGGCAGCGACATAACATCAACAGCCATGAGCCGCACATCCATCTCATGCAAGAAAGCGGCAACGCGCTCGAGAGCAGTCTTACGTCCAAGCAGCAACATATGGTTCTCCGCGTGCTGCAATTTAATCGTGGTCATGCTGAGCAAGGTACGCCAGACAACTGCGTCAGTCTGGGCGATCGCATCAAGAGTGTGCCTCTTGATCAGGCGAACAGCGCTCTGCGTAACGGCTTCCGCGCTAAATCGGTGTACCCCACCGTTCTCGAATCCAAAAATGTCACCCGGTAAATGAAATGCGCCAATCTGGCGTCGCCCATCGGACAGTAGTTTGTAGCTCCGTACCGCCCCTTTCATGACCTGATAAACGTACTCGGCGGGGTCACTCTCGATGTAGATCGTCCTACCCTTCTTGTAAGTGAACTCATTCAGGCTGACGCTCGGATTTGACCCGCTCGATATGCCGAGCTCATTGAGCGCATTACGGCAAGATCTTTGGTCTGTGGTGATGCTTACAAACATAGTCCGGCACTCCTGAACCACTGGTCGGGCGCAATCTGCGGGGGCGCGCGAGTGCGTCACAAGCTTGTATGAAAAGAAGAAGTCGTATCGTTGTAACGCAGTGCCGCGCACCGGCGTGGCGCGGCACAAGTGCGGCCCGCTTTACACAAGCATAGGCTATATACGCTGAACTGGTTTTGACTTGAAGCAGCCCGCCGCGACTGACCTGCAAGAGACAGGGGGGCGCTGCGACAGGTTCGATGTCGGCCTTCATTCAGATTGCGTCATCGAGCCTTCGGTTGAGAATCGGCGGCAAATAGTCGGACGACGCTCTAGAGCTGCGCGAGAATGCATTTCTAGCGCAAATACGCACACAAGAATGATAGAAGAGCAGGTGGCGGCCCAGGAGCCCTTAAGTAAAAGGGCTAGAAGGGCAGATCTGTATTCATGCGCCAGTTCAAATTGGGTCTCTCGAGAGCGCGCCCGTCGTTTAGAGGCCATCGCCAAAGACGAATCTAACGCTCGTACATTGTGCCTGCTACGCGAACCCGCACAAACATGCCGAAGCGCGCCCATAAGAGTCTTTCTGCCAGGGAAAGTGGCAGGAAAGCTGCGCAGAAAGTGTAACCGACGTTCAAGAACTGAGCGCGGCGCCGTACCGGGGGGGCGTCGTATTGCTTGGGCTTTTGTGTACCCACGGGCCCGCAAGACTTCATTCGCGCCCGCAGCACCAGTCACACTGAGAACTCTTTCCGGCGCTAGCCTGCGGAGTGTCCCCCGGCAATCTGCCATTGACTAAGATCAAGTGGTGCCATTCAGATCCTTTATCCTCTGGTGAACTTAACGGAGGCAAGAGGTCTCATGCGCTACCTTCTCCTTATCGGAGTGCTCGCACTTCCCATCCTCGTCGGCTCAGGATCGCGTTCGACCGCTGGTTCTCGGGCTCATTCGTACACGCCACCGATACGCCAGGACGTCTATTGTCTGCAGGGACGCAGTTGGGGATATCCGGGCAATTGCCAGTTCTCGACCTATGGCCAGTGCATGGCTACTGCATCAGGTACATACGCCTATTGCGGCATCAATCCGACCTACGCTTTCGAGCGGCAAGGAAGACAATCGCGCTGATGTGAATCAGAATTGCTGGTACGCCAAGCGGCGGGTTTGAAACATCTGCTCGTGCAGGCTCCTGTTGCCGTTCGTTCGCCTCACCTGTTCTGCGCTGGAACGCCTTTTTTGGATGTCGGCTAAGCCCCGCGGATATCCTGCCTGTGCTTCTCCGCCACAGACAAATGAAGAATATAACACTCGTTCCAGACAGTGGCCGAGCGGAGATTCATCAAGACAGCCCTCCAAGAAACCGAAAATAACCAGGCAATTTGACTTAACATTAGTGGGCCGGCTGCGGCTGTCGATTGGGTCAGATGCTTCAGTCTCCACAGCGTGATACTACGAAGTTTACCACGGACCACGGAGCCGACTTCGTAGTCCGTATTCTGCAGGACTTTCCCAAGAGTGTATCGCGTCAACTTCCTGACAATAGTTTCAAGGCCGACAATTGAACGTCGATAGTGCCTACATCGAGCGACGAGCTTCGAAGGCTCGTGCTCGTGCGCTACTTCCATGTTTTTAATTGGAGTGTGCACGAATCCCTTCAGCGTGGATGTTCTTTTTCACCCCGCGAGCTGTCGTCCATGGCAAGTAGCTGGACGTTGCAAGTTCAGTGCGTGCTAGTTTTTGGGAGCCGGACTGCGCGAGAAGCAAGGAGTAGTGCCGGTCGGCTTCAAGACGGACGCTGCCGTCATCTTTCCGGCTTTCGATATCGATATCGATATGCGCCTTCGGCAGCGTCCTTTGAGCGTCTAGGCGTGCTTGATAGGCCGCCAAGGAAGATCGAATGGGCCTTGGCCGAAGAATTTGAGCACTCGATAGTCGCAGATCTTAAAACCTAAAACGGGTCTCCCTGTACTCAAGCTCGCGTCTGGATCGAAAAAGGGGCCTTTTTACGTGCGTGCGAGAGCAATTCGAGAAGCAAATATCGAGCCGCAAGGAGTTGCCATCAAGTGCGTTCGTGAGCAGCACATCTTTCGTCTCTGATATGGGGCAGCACTATCAGCGCATGCTTAAGATGATAGCAGGACCAGTTATCGGGCCAACTCAGCAGCGATTGTGAGTTGATCGAGACATCAAAATCCTACCTGGTGAAAAAGTTGAGATCGGGAGCATCCGCGGAGATCTTGACCAGGTAGGCTCTACAGACCTCGTGAACTCCACGTCGAAGGCTACCAATGTCCTCGAAAGCACGCTCCCGACCCTGCCACCGCGCTCTGCGTGCCAAGCGAAGTCTGACGAACAAGACTGCGTTCGGCACGACTCAAGTTCGACCAGGCAGCCTAGAAAAGCTGGCGCCTGTCGATGGCCACAACCAATTGCCGAAACTCTCCACGGCGTTAATTCGCCGACGAAATCGAAGTCGTCAGACTGCGTCTCCAATCCATCGCCGCCTAGGCCGCTGCGGCACCAATGTTCGGCAATGGCTCCTTATTCCACGATAAGTCACACCCTGGATCGAAGGATAAGTAATCGCAGGTCAGTTCTTCATCAGGTTGTACGTCACGGGCTGTGAAAATTCTGCAATGATCGTCTTGATATGTGTTTGGATGACTGCTGTGATTCATGAAGCGAGCGTTGTCAGCATTATACTCTAGGAGGCCGTCATTAACCTTGTAGTCTCTCGGATAGGCATGCTTATCAAGTAGAGCTTGGAATGTTGGAGCTAGAGTTTCGTATTGTTCGGGCGTCACCGCAATATCAACGGTCGGGTTGTGGATCCAAATTAACGCACCTTTAGGCAAACGAGTAGCGGAGAAAAGTCCAATACCGCCAAACTGGTCTGGCTTCAAAATAGTTTCAACAATCAACATCGAAGAAAGCTTCCAAAGTCACTAGCAACCAGCAAGCTAACTGACGTGAGCTGCCAAATCTCCTGCACGAATTGGTAGGGTCGTCTATCCCCGCCTTCATCACAATTTGGAGGTACTCGGCATTCGGCTGCATGCTCCGGATCGCCTTCCGTGGCACCGCCATCGTGGTGATGACTGAAAAGGGGCTGCAGGTCGATGGGGTTCCGCGCAAAGATCCGCGCCGATCAAGGAGGCGAGTTCGTGTCGCGCAATCGCGACCTGTGGACTCTCAGCGCGGCGGCACGCTGGACTTTCTCGCGGCCCTGGCAAGCCGCCGACAAGCCCTTCCTCAAGGCCTTCACGAGCAGGGGGCGAATGCGTCAAGCCCATTCGTTCCTGTGCCTGCTAGAAAGAAAGTGGAGACATGGGCAGACATTATAGTGCCGAGCGCCCCGTGAGGGGTCGGCAGTCACCTCCGAGTTTTCTGCACTATCACCTCGCCGCAACCAGCCCAGCAACCTGATCAGGCTCTTTACAAACAAAAAGGCGCCATGGCTGTTCGGCTCAACAAGGAGCCGCTAAGCAATGGCGCCCGCAAGTTCATCGGGACCGGCAGTACCTATCCGCACCGCCCAGAACCTCACTAAGCTCGCAAGAGGCGCTGAAGCAAGCTATCGTCCAACAACAAGTCCGCTACCTGAGCTATCTGGACTGGCCTCTCACGTAGCGACTGTCCCTGGTGTCTACATCTATGGATGATGGATGAGCCGAACGTCGTTGGGTCCTCCCGGCCCCAAGAGCGCCGTGTAACGCTCGCCGCGAATGTCGTACTGCTTCATCGGCTGCGCTGCGTCCGGCAAGAGGCCCCAGTGGCCGAGCTTTGAGATCATCGTGATTGGGGCGGGCTGTGTGCCGTGCGAAAAGCCCTCAGGAACGGCGAATGATGCAGCATAAATCTCGCGGCCCGCGGGCGACGTCGTCTCAGCCCTGGCGGACGCCGGAGCGGCTTGCTCCATCGTCCCTGCAAGCAGTGCTGGCGAGGGCCGATCCGCCGGCCGCGCGCTGGGCTGTGGAACGTTTTCCGGTCGAGATCCGTAATGAATGGTTGCGCCTGACAGATTGAGTGGGGAGCCGCCCCTCATCGCCGCCGCGGGCACGAACAGCGCCGTGAAGCGGCCGTTATGAACGATGAAAGGAGCGGGTGGGGTGTCCTGGCTCGGCGGGACGCTGCTACCCTCATGCGCGGCTGACGTACGCTGGTCGTCCTGCCGCGAGTTGAAGGGGCGAATGGCCGCTCCTGAATCCACGGCGTGGTCATGACGCTCGGTTGGCTCGAGAGGCGGCGATGAGCCGGCGCTTTCCAGCATCGCCCACAGCAGATCCTGAGAGTAGCCTTCCGCAGGAAGGATCAACGGGCCGCTGGCCCGAAACGGTGTGCCAGCCTGTTCAATCAGCTCGCGAGCGGCTGAATTGCTAGGCTCGCTGGGCTGGTGCTCAATGGCATCGGCTTGCGTCTCGCTTAGTGTCCTCTGCCTCTTCGCAGGCCTCAACTGGCCGGTGTAGTCCTCACCCATCAGGGCAGCGGCGTCCTCGCGTCCGGTGACTGCGTGTTCGGGATGAGAACCGTCGGCCCTCTGGTGCTCAAGTCCCAAGGTCTCGGCGAGTCTGAGGCCTTCTTCAGACAGATGAGGATAGTGGGGATGAGCGGAAAGAGGATCATCTACGACCGCCGAGGTGCCAACTTGCGGCACTTCATCCAAGTACGGTTCAAACTCGGCTTGCTGCTGTTGCGCTTGCGGCACCGCGGCGTTGTACGCAGCGAACTTTGGGTCGAATGGGTTGATGCTGTTAAATGGGTCCATGTCTGCCCCCCGGTTGGAGTGTGCCGCTCTCGCTCTATTAGGACCAGCTGTCGACAAGCTGACGCACTCAGAGAATTCGGTGAGCCAAATGGGCCTGCCCGATCGCCACAGTCACTCGAGGAACGCGCTAAGAAATGCCGGATCGAATTTTGCTGGCTGGGTAAGTCGGAGCTGGCACGAGCAGGGTCTATTTTGTGGAGTACCATCATGGCGGGCGACAAAATCGTCCTAAAATAAAGTGCGTACTGAGCTGGGAAGTCTTCTGACGGTGCTCTCCGGATGGTGGCCGACGCGAGGCAGACCTCTAGGTTGAAGGCATGGCGCGGACAGTGCAGAAATCGTTGCAGCTGCCACCGATGTCAAGGGGAAGCGAACGTGCGATATGTTGCCTGTCGCCAAGAGGGGCTCGAATATTGCATTCGCAAGGCATCATCCATCAAAAACCTTCATCCCGTGATGTTGATTCCGCGCGCGGCGGAAGGACCCACGTCCGGGCTACCTTATAGGTGGAGAGTATACATTCGCATAGACAGAGGGGTACGGTGACCCGTCACCGTGGAGGAAAGGGCGCAAACCAAGCCGTTGCTGCCGCCCGGCTCGGCCTGAAACCACACTTCTACAAGCATATTGTTGATGATGATGCCGGCCAGTCGCTTTTTAAATCGATTATGGAAGCTGGGGTTTACACTGACCCAATTACGGTCTGTCGCTGACGAGGGCACCAACATGATCGTCATAGACCCAGGCGCCAATCGAAGATGGCACTGGATATGATTGAGAGCGCAATTAGAGCACGATACAATCGTCGCGGAAATGAGTGTATGCCGATCCCTGCGCTCAATCGACTCTTCGAGATGAAGCGTAAAAATGACTTCGAGCTTGTTTTCAACCCGGCCGGTAAGGCCAGGGCCAGGTCTTCCATCGACTGCGTGGAGAAGCGCTGATTTCCTCACGCCGAACCAGACGGAAGCTTTCGAGCTGACAGGCATCGAGGTAGGCGACTTCGATAGCGCCGCGCGTGCGGCGGCGAAGTGCTTGATCTCGGGCCCCGGTGCCGCGCTGATCGCGCTCGGGGCGGAGGGACCTGATGCCACGCGCTCCTTTGCTCTGCGGGCGTTTCCCGTCAAGGCCGTCGATACCGCGGCCGCAGGAGATGCTTTCAATGAGGCATTCGCAGCATCGCTCGCTCAGCTATTGCCTCTAAAGGAAGCAGTGAGGAAGGCGCTAGCGGGCTGCAGCCTTATGTGTGACACGGCCCGCGCTCAAAGCTCAATGCCGACAGCCCAGGCACTTGGCGAGTTTCTACGGCCTCAAACGATCTTGGAGTTGGAATGACCGAACAGTTCTCAGTTTCAGGCCGAACGGTGCTCGTCACCGGGGCAGCCGGCGGTATTGGCTCCGCCATTGCTAACGCGTTTCGCCAGGGAGGCGCGAACGTCGTTGCCACCGATGCCAATCTGGAGAACCTCAGAGACACTCTGCCAAGACTGCCCTATGGCAACGGCATAGTGCCCATGGCCATGGACGTCGCGCGCGAGGAGGACGTCGGTAGGGTCCTTGAAGAGATCGAGCAATACTTTGGCCGGCTCGACGTGCTGATCAATAATGCAGGCATAAAATCTGCCCAGCCATTGCTTAGCGGTAGCGCTGAAAAAATTGAACGCACGATCCAGATCAACTCGATCGCCGTCCTGCGCTGTTCAAAATTAGTTGTCGAGCGCTTCATGAAAAGCAAGGGCGGACGCATCGTCAATGTCGGCTCCTCGCTGTCCTCGCAAGGTGCGGTTTTCAACTATCAGGCCGGCGGAGGCGATTATTGTCTTTCGAAGGCAATCGTTCACGATGTGACCAAACTACTTGCCTATGAATGCGCGCGGCTCAGCATCAATGTGAACGCGATCGCGCCTGGTATCATTGATACTCCCATGCACGGTCGCCCGCGGGAGGAGACTGAAGCGCGGCATGGTGGCCGGATCCCGTTGGGACGGGTTGGAGTGCCTGAGGATATCGCAGGGCTAGCCGTCTTCCTCGCAAGTCCTGCGGCTTCCTACATGACAGGGCAGATCGTTCACGTGAACGGCGGGATGCTGATGAATGGCTAGCCCAATCTCTCACCTCAACTGGCCGTCAGTCGCTGGGATCGGACCGCAATGGCGTCCTCTATCGTGGAGATGCCGCAGTTATGATGCCATAGAATCGTTTACGCGATGGCAGGCGCCGGACTTCCGTTCTGCTTCGTGAGGAACAATTCGACCCACACGTCCGGAGGACGTCTTCCGAAAACTGGAAGCTTTTGGCCTTGCAACCGCGCCGAACGAAGTGGTTACGTGCGCGATTGCAGCCGCAGAACTCGCACGGACGAAGTACCTGGACGCGAGCCGCGTATGTATCATCGCCGCGCCCTGGCTTGCGAATGCTGTCCCCGCGGTAGGTTTCGACGTTACTCACCAAGAGCCGGAGATCGTCACGACGGGTCTCGATCGCCGCATCACGCATGAGAAGATGCGGATTGCTGTTGACGCGATGTTGAACGGAGCCGCTCTCATCGGCACCAACCCTGATCTTCTCTTGCCGATCGCCGATGGCTTCGAACCGGGAGCAGGGGCAATAATTACGGCCGTGGCTGGTGCCGCCCAGTCAAATCCCTGATCGTTGGTTAGCCCGAGCTGCACATGATCAGAACGGCGCTTTCCCGCCTAGGGACGGTACGCAGAGCCACACAGATGATCGGTGACCAGATTGCGACGGATATTCAGGCCGGTAAGCGAGCTGGCCTTCCAACCGTGCTGGTCACGACCGGCGTTCCATTCCGACAGAATCCTGCGTTGGCGCAACCAGATTTCGTCGTATCGAGTCTGGCAGAGATTGAGATCCCGGTGCTGGTTGGAAGCCCGCGACAGAGGAGAGCGTGACGGCGATGTTCGTCTGGAAGGCGCCAGCAAAGTCTATGGAGCTGTCCCGATCCTGCGGAATTAACCTGACAATCTACCAGGCAAATTCGTTGTCTTCGTCGGGCCATTCGCGTCGGGTAAGTCGACGCTGCTGCGCATGATCGGAGGGAAGGAGCGAATTGGCGGCTGCTGGCGGATAACGAGTGGTCGACAATATTGACGCGCTGATCGTAACCTTGGCGCGGTGTTTCAGAGCTACGCCCTCTAACTGCATATGACTGTCCGTCAGAACCTCGCCTTTCCTCTACGCATGTCGAAAGTTCGTGAAGCCAGATTTATACCAGGCTTGCGCAGACTGCGTGGCTATTGCAAATCGATCATCTGTTGGATCGTAAACCTCGGCAAGTCTGCGGAGGGCGGCGGCAGCGCGTGGCAATCGGGCGCGTCATTGTGCGTGAGCCCAAGGTGTTTTTGTTCGGGCGAGCCGTTGTCAACCTGGATACTGAATTGCGCGTCCAAATGCGGGTTCAGATTGCCAAGCTTCACAAGCAGTTTGGCAACACGATGATCTATGTGACGGACGACCAAATTGAAGGGATGGCGATGGCTGACAAGATCGTCGTGCTCAAGGACGGCGTTATCGAGCAGGGATAGCCCGCATGATCTCTACCAAGCCTGGCGTCGCGGTTTGTCGCGGGATTCACTGGCTCCCCAAAATGAACGTCCTAGGCGGCCAGGTCGAAGCCGCGCATCAGTTGAGTTGACGCTGGTACTCAGGCCATTTGCATCAATTTCAATCTCAATCGTGGCGTTGAAAGCGCTTCCGACCCATCGATTAGCCTGTCGGAGCTTGCCGCGCGCACGAGCGCAGTCGCGCGTGTGGCTCAGTCCGTCGACCGAAACGTGATCTGCCTACTTGGCGGCGGGCCGATAACGAAGCCTGACGAACTCTTGGATATCTGTGGCGAAACGGGTGTCAAGGGCTTCATCGGGGCTCCTCGCTCGATCGCGTCCCGCTGGAGATGTCTGTCCTTGAGGTCACCTCGGGATTCAAGACTCTTCACTTGTTGCGGGCGAAGGTCGATCTTCTTGAACGCCAACTGCAGTTGAGCGGCTTCAGGCACGGCGTCATCGCACAGTCCTCGATCATGAAACGCGTTCTGGAGACTGCAAAACGCTTGGCTTCCCACCCCAGTCCTGTGCTCGTTTGGGGCGAGACCGGCTCGGGCAAGCGAAGAATAGCCAGCCTGGTCCATGCCTTCAGCGACCGCAAGCACGCGAAGGCAGCGCTGTTTCAATGCCGACCCGGCTTGCCCATCGATACGGTCGGTGCGCTTTTCGGGGCGGAGCGCAATCAGAGCAGGAGACGCCAGCTGTCGCTGCTGGAAAGTGCAAACCAGACGACCGTGTTGCTGCTGCATCTCGATCAGCTTTCGCGTGATGGGCAGGAACGGCTTGCCGATTACCTCGAGACCGGTAGTTTCGCGCCCTTGAACGGCGCATCCAGTGTGCGCTCCAGTGCGCGAATAATCGCAACTACCACTGTGGCTCGCGGGGCGGGCCTTCAAACAGTGCTATGCCCCCGGCTGCTCGGCTTGTTTTCGGGGCTCGACATCAAAGTACCCGCCTTGCCAGATCGCCTGGAGGACCTCCCTCAGCTGGTTCAACATTTCACAGTCGAGGCAAAGGGGGATTCGAATGCCCAAACGCTCGCGATCGCAAACTCTGCATCTTTGGCGCTCGCTGGCCATGATTGGCCCAGCAATTTAAGGGAATTGCGCCAGGTTGTGAACCAGCTGGTGACGCTTCCAGATGCGCATATCAGCGCGGCCATCCTGAGGCCGCTGTTGAACGCGTCCGCACCAACTAAGCCGAAAAATGCATTCTCCGAGCGGGAGTGGATTATCGAAGGCTTGAAACGAAACAGACTTCATCGCGGAAAGACAGCAAGTTGTCTGGGGCTTTCAAGAAAAACCCTCTACAATAAAATCAAGAAGCTGCGGATCTTGGAGTAGCAGTCCCGCTGTTCACTTTGCTCAAACTAGCCGCCGCGAAACGGTCTCATCCAAAACCGTGAATATTGGTAATGACGACTGCGTGCGCCGGCTCACTATGCGGTTTTCACGTTTGCTAAGCGGATTTCTGCGGTGGAGCTGCGCCAATCTTGGCTGAACCACGGACGGCGAAATTGCTGGCTTGCGGAGCTTTCGTCCACAGCATCCCGTCGCACCATACGTGCTCCACGCGGCCCCACTTGCAAGCGGCTGCGAGATGCGGGAAGAACCCACGGCCATGGTGATTTGCGCTCGTATTGCAAAGCAACGGAATTCCCGTGAGTGCTTCGTATGCGACGAGAAGCTCGGCGACTTTGTGTTGAGAGGTTCTGCAGATCGTCTGCAGTCGCGCAGATCCGTCGAGATGTACAACGGCGGGGATTTTGTCCCGCCATTCGGCTCGAGTCTGATGATCGAAAAGCATATAAGGATCCGGCGTTCCTGGACAGAAAATCTCCGGCGCGCGATCTTCCAGGCAGATCGGCGCCACTGGCCGGAAGTGTTCGCGATGCTTGATGTCATTGAGATAATCCTTCATTCGCGGCGATGTTGGGGCTGCGAGAATGCTTCTGCTACCCAATGACCGAGGCCCGAGCTCGGCGCGGCCGGCAAGAAAAATCACGGGCTTGTCGCTGGCGAGCATAGTGGCGAGTTCATGCATACCACACGGCGCGGCATCCCACTCGGGTGGCACATCGCTACGTTGCAGCGCAGGACCACTGTATACCGACCATTGCAAGGGCGCGAAGCCTCCGTTCGCTACCATTGCGCAACAAGCTGCACCGATTGCAGAGCCGCTGTCATTTGGAAACGGCGGCACCCAGACAGCATCGAACAGGCCTGCCGCCCGTAGTGCACTATTCCATTTGATATTGAGACCGCAGCCGCCCGCTATGCACAAATTGCGGGCAGCAAAACCCGAGTGCCGCTGCAAAGTACTCGCCATTTCCCGCACGAGCAGACGCTCGAGGAAGCAATGAAACGATGCGAGCACAACTTCGGGCGCCTTGGCCTTCAACCGCCGCGCGCTAGCATCGAAGAAGTCGTGAATGGCCGCAAGCTCAGTCTCCATGCTCTCTATATCCGTGCGGTAACTCGCACGCTCCGTGCCAGCGGCAAAGCGCTCCTCATAGAGCTCCTGAAAGACCGTGACGATGTTTTCATGGACAGAGCCGAGGCCGATATAGGCCATCAGCTTGCCGGCGACGCCCAGGTTGAGCTTGCCGGCACCTCCCGGATCCAGCTTGCCGGGCTCACCCAGGTCCCAATTGGCGCGGTTCGCTCGCTTATAGGGCCCGAAGTGAAGGCCGGCAGCGGCATAGACGTGCCCAATCACCGGGAATAGACACTCGATAAACCGGGTCCCCCCGCGTTCTACATAATAGAGTCGTGGAAAGCAGCCGCCATCCCACACGAGGCAGAAAGCAGGCTGTCCAGCCCTGGCAAACGGGCTGGTGCAGTATGCGGCGGCCACGTGGCTGGCAATGTGCGGATAGCTCTTATAAGGGAAATCCCTGCCATCGAGCCTAAGGCCAAGGCCGTCGCGTGAGGTGAGAAGGCCCTCGGCATGGCGTTCAAGATAAGGGGCGCCTTTGAGCGTGATAGGTGTCGTTCCGCTGAGGATCTGGTACTGACACCCCACTTGCCCCAACCAGCCGTCGACGACGAACTGATCAATTCCCCGCACATCTCGACCGTGTTCCGCCAAAGCCGTGACGACTGCGTCCAGATTGTCAATCGTTTGATAGCGCGGATTGTTGTTCCGCTTCTCCTGCTCGATGCAAAAGATGAGCCGCCTGTCCTCGATCAGCGCGATCGCTCCGTCATGCGTCAGCTTGATACCGCAGATGCGCATAGTGCCTCCACTTTAATGCCAGCAATTCGATGAGTTAAAGACCAAGTCTGGACTCCGCGAGCATGCGAGTAAGCGATGGTCGTGGCCCCACTCATCGCGCGCCGCTCGCGCTAGAGGGCGATCGTCATTCGACTCATTTGCATGTCGATGACCCATTTCGTCACCAGCGAAATCCGGTTACTAGATGCCGTACCAAGCGTTGTGCATGGTTGCGCCGAGGCGGACCTATGGGATCTGCCCGGACGAGTTTCGCGTTCGCGACCGAGCAAGCGCCGGGATTGAGGTCGCCGTTCTGCGTCGCATTGCGACCTCGAGGGATCGTGAACGGGCCGAATTGCGCGCGGAGAGAGGACTACGTGTAGCATGCGCGTCAGGCTCCGCTCCTTTGTCGGTTCCGAGGGCATTGGCTTGCTTCGTCAGACCGGTGCATTGTGGCAACATTCCTATGCTCGTAGGGCTCTTCACACGGCGAGATGCTTTCGTAGTTTCAAAGTACGTGCCAACAAGCCAGTGCTGCTTTTCTTTGCTTATTCCCATTCAGGGCGTGTCGCGTAGAGAACGGGGTGTCCTGACACCGACAGTGGCGTTGCAGATGCTCCGTCTTACTTGGACGACGCGCCGCGCAAGTTTGTCAGCGCGCGAAACCGCTTTACTTGGCGCGATGGAGAGCCGTGGATTTGAGGTCGGCTGCTTGCGGCCTCTCCGGCCAATTGGCCTCCGCGTTTTGACGCCAGGCAAGCGTGGTTAAGGAGTGCGATGACGAGCCAGGGCACCCGCGCTTGCGCGGGATGTCCGATAGGCGCTGGGGAGCGGGACGGTACGCAGCTTGTCCTAAGAGACGGCAGCCGCTCGGGATCCTTGATGTGTCGCGCGGAGCTGCGCGCCGAGTAAGTTCGAACGCCACGAATACCTCAGCCCCAGCCCGTCTTTCATCAATGCATGCTTGATATTGTTCGCTTTCGACTGTGGTGTGATACCTCGCCTACAGTCGATTTGATCGAGCTGAGCCTCTCTGCGCCTGGAGTCCACACGTCTCGAACCGATTACAATTCCCTTTCGCCGCGTTCCCGACAATCTCTCCTCAGACAATTGTAGCTAGACTAAAGAATGTCACATCAACTAAGAGATCTGGTCCGTAGCACGACTAAGTTAGAGTTTTAGCTTCGTGTTCTGATCTCTTGGATCCGCTGGCAGAGCGGTTCGTCTGCTTTCTCCCCAGACTTGAGCCGTCGCCTGAGAAATCCAGCAAGGAGTTTTTGGGAGCGTCATCATGCCCACTTTGCAGTCGAGATTTTGAGGTGATTGCAGCCGGTCGATAGTCGTTCCTGACGCACCCCGCCCGTTGCGCCCCCGCATGTAACGAAAAAAAACGGGCTACGAGCAAGATCGTGGGGCGGAGCAGCACAGGAAACGATGTGGTAAAGCGGTTCTGGCTCATCCGAGGCTCGAAAAGAGCCGGCGAGTTCATCGAGCTGGAGGCGCGCCGTCCAGGCGTCCCGTGCACCCCCGCCGAAAGTCGCGCGCTCGGAAATCTGTGATCCCGTGCGGTTCTTCAGCGGCGTCATCACGATCGCCTCCTATACCGTGAGAATAGCCGCAAGCAGTTAGCGACGGGCCGCATCCAACTTGTAGCTAATGCCTATTGCAACCCGAGCTGCGACTGATTCCTGTGGGAGCGGCGAGATCACCTCGGGAGGTAGCCCAGCGTTGCCGGTCCCGAGCAGGAAATGCACACTGCGCTCAATTCCCCCTAGACCGTGAATCTGCTGTTGTCGCTCCCAGATGCGCATATAAGGGGCGTCTCTTCCTGATCTGCGTTGCGTCCGCACCAGCCAAGCCCAAAGATGCATTCGCTCGATCGAGAACGATTCATCGAAGGCTTGAATCAAACAGACTTCATCGCGGAAAGGGGGCCAGTCTTCCGGGTCGTCAAGACAAACCCCTCCTGAGGCGGATCTTAGAGAGCGGTCCCGTTCCTCACTTTGCTCAAGTTGGCCGCTTCGAAGTCGCCCCATCCAAAAGCGCGAACATTGGTAATGACGATCCGTGCTGGCCAAGGCTTACCAGCTCCATCTCCTCGCTCATCGTCCGTGCAAGAGCCTCTGCTGATAGATGGATGAGCCCGTGCAGATGGCAGCCAAGTCTCTGCTCCGCTGCGGTAATTTCAGAACCGCTCGCGATGGCAAACAATGCGTTGAAACCATGGCTGGTGAACCATTCCATGCGCCGAAGTTCGAGCTCCTGTCCGGCATCAACAGGTACGCCAGCCGCCGAACGCTCGATCATAGATGCGGGCGGGAAATTGGCGACGCCGGTGATGCCGGCGTCCTTCAACGATTCGGCAATATCCTCCCAGCAAGCGAAAGGGTCGATCATGAGTATCGCCGCATAGACATGAGGGGCGGACGTTGCTTTGTCGAGGGTTAGCAAGTCTCGCAAAAGACAGTCGTTCCAGTCGAGGATTGGCAGGGTCGCCATGACCAGTAGGGAGTCTTCTGGAAGGCTGCGCAAAGAGGGCGCGTAGACTTGAAATTGTCCGCCTTTACTATGTCCGACATGTGTGTGGCAAGTCTGCCGGGAACTCTCGCTCTCACCGTTTCTACCCAATCTTACCCATTTGGACGCCTCACCGATCTTATACCCGGGTAAAGCCAGGTCTAGACCTTCTGTTGTTAGGAGTGGGAGGAAGATCGTGTCTCACCATTGCACGGACGACCAGAGGTCGGCCCGGCTTGGTAACGTGTCCGAACTGGCGATTGGATCCGCGACTACGGGCGTAGTCGCGATCGTGGCCACGCTGGATACGAAGGGTCGCGAGGCGTCTTACCTTGCCGACATCATCGAAGCGTGCGGCCGCAAGACCATACTGTTGACGTCGGCACTAAGAGGGATGGCGCTAAAAAACAAGCCGATGCGAAGGCCCCCACGAACTCTTGAAGCAGATTGCTGAGAGGACGCGCGGTAAGGTTGGTGACCTCCTGGATGAGCCATGGCCCTGGACGTTGAGCATCGTAAATTTGTCCGCGTTGGCTAGATCAAGGCAGGTGAAATGATTTCGGAGCTCGCTAAGCAGCTGGGACTAGATTCCGCTGTGCTTCAGAAGACAATCGAGGAACACAATGCGCACGCTGCCTAAGGACGGGATCCCCTCTTTGATCGCGGGGAAACGGCTTTCAATCGAACGCTCGGCGATACGACCGTGGGAGAAAATCCAAATCTTGGACCAATCAAAGACGACCATTGTCGCGTTGCCGATCATTCCGGCAACGCTTGGCACCGCCACCGGATTGGCGACAGTTACGGAAGCGTCCTGGATGCACAAGGCAACTCGATCCAGGGTCTTTATGCTTGCGGCAACGACATGACTTCGCCGATACGCGGATTTTATCCCGAGGCAGGCATAACAATCGGTCCCGCCATCGTATTCGCATATCGCACGGTCAACGCAATGGGGCTTTCCGCTGATCAGGAGCAAAAAGCCGTCACTTCCGGAGCTTGACCGTCTACCACACTCGTGTGTGGCGGGGAAATATGTGTTCGGGTCCGGGGCGCGCATCGGTAGGACTGGAGTGGGACAGCCTTCATCAGCAGCTCTCAGCAAAGGTAGGTCCCGACTGACCACATTCTCCAGATGGCAGCCGGCTTCGAGCGTGGTGAGCCCCGGCGGAGGGGGAGATCGCCGCATCAACTGTCTTCGAGTATCGCAAAGAGCTGGGCTCCCATAGGTGTTCCAAGACAGATGACAGCGGGAGAAATCGATCATTCAACAGCTAGGCTCCGTAGTGACGAGTCGAAAATGCCAGGACAAGCCGCGCAGGCGCCTGCTTCTCCGACGCGATCGCAATCCGCTGGCCGCGAGGCAGTGATGAAACTCGACAGGATCGATTTTCGTCTTCTTGATCTCGTCCAACGAGACAATCGCCTCTGCAGTGAACAACTTGGAAGGAAGGTCGACCTATCCGCATCCGGAGTTCAACGTCGGCTGAAGCGCCTTCGAGCCAAGGGTGTAATTGAGGCCGACGTTTCCATCATTTCTCCAAAATCAATTGGACAGAACGTGACGGCAGTGGTTCTCATTTCCTTAGAGTGCGCGCGTGCCGACACCGTTGATCGCCTAAAGCGGCAAATTCGCAAGATCTCTGAAGTGATGAGCGCATTCTACGTTACAGGTCTGGCTGACGTCGTCTTGCTAGTTAGCGTAAACGATATGGAAGATTACGAGCGGATTGCCCGGCGTCTTACAGACGAAAGTTCAGACATAAAACGCATTGAAACAATGGTTGTCATGGATCGGTTCAAAGCAGGCTTCACGTTGCCAATACTCCATCGTATGGTGTTAAGCGAGTGACGAAGAGAACGTTGGCTTGCTCAACTGCCGTCGACCACAGTCCGTAAGGAGCGGCTTTGGACCTTTCAGATGGGGATACATTGCGTCTCTCGCGTCACGCCAAGATCGTAGCAACCGTCGGTCCGGCATGTACCGAGCCTGAGAAGATACGAGCTCTCGACCTTTCCGGGGTCGATATCTTTCGGCAAAACCTCAGTCACGGAACCCACGAAGACCACGCCAAAAGTTATGTGTGTGTCCGTGACTCGAGCGGGAATTCGGCCGGCCGATAGGCATCTCCAAGGTCCAAAGCTTCGCATCGACTCCCTTGAAAGGCAGGCTGGCTTTGAGCGCTGGTGAAACGGTCCGCTTTGTGATCGACGGAGCCAAAGGAGCGAAGCAGTCGATACCCTTGCCTCATCCGGAGATTTTTGCAGCCATCCATCCCGGACGAGAACTTCTCATTGACGCTGGCCGGGTGCGCTTGAGGGTTACCGAGCCAGGAGACGGAGAAATCGTTGCGCAGTTGCGGTCGGAGGCCTGATCTCGGACCACAAGGGGGTCAACGTGCCGGGGGCCATGCTCGACTTATCTCCGCTCACCGAGAAAGACCGCGCCGACCTCGCGTTCGGCATTGACTTGGGGCCGACTGGGTGGCCTTGTCCTTTGTTCAGAAACCGTCCGACCTGATCGAGGCGCGCGCCATCATGGCGAGGCCGCAGTTCTGTTCGCCAAGATCGAGACGCCGATGGCGCTCGATCGCATCGACGACATCATTGGCTTGTCGGGCGGCAATTATGGTCGCTCGCGTTGGCGTCGAAATTCCGGCCGAGGAGGTCCCTGGCCGGCAAAAGGAGCTCGTGCGCGCTTGTCGGCGTGATCGCAACGCAAATGCTGGATTCCATGGTAGCTGCGCCGATGCCGACGCGGGCGGGGCCTCAGATGTCGCGACCGCCATCTATGATGGAGCCGATACAGTGATGCCATCTGCTGAACCGGCAAGCGGGGCCTACCCCATTGAAGCGGTTGCCATGATGGATCGCACATCAAAACCACGGAACGGCATCATCTCTACCGCTCGCTGATCGAGGCTTCTCAAGCTGACGAGACTACCTCTTCGCATGCGGTCGGCGTCGCTCAGTACCTTCGCTCCAAGGCGCGGTATATCCAATGACATGCCACTGAACGTTTGCACGGAAGGAAATTGCTCGGCCGTCGTGGCTACGCCGAAGGCCAGAGGTCGTCGTTCTAGTTATTGCCGATACGGCCTGGTTAGCGCGTCGGGATCTCCCGGTCGACGATTTCCTGAATTTGGCTCATCGTCAGGTCACGGCGGGTACTCATCAATTCCCGAATCCTGTCGATGCGTTGGTCGCGCACGAAAGACTCTCCGAGAGTGAAGGTGTCCTGCTCTCCGTCCTCATCGAAGATGAGCGGACTAGATAGGGCCGCGAGCGTCCACGCTGACGTTTTCCTGAGAGCCATCACTTTCGTCCTCCACATTCTGTCGAGTATAAGTGAAAAAGCTGAATTTGAGTATCGACCGGGACACACCGGCTGGGGAAAACCAATAATATGGGGGCCGGAATATACCAGCGCGATCGGGGAGGCCGTCGGAAAAATTCACGATCTGCTTGCCTTGGTCGTGAGCTGCCGTGATGATTTGCTGAGTGACGACAGATCGGGTTTGGTAAAACGGGACCTGTCTGCCGTTCCGGGAATGCTCCGGGAGGGAAACGATCAGTTGCCCCTTCGGAGAGAGCGACCTGACCGCCTGCGGAAAGAACGTTCCGAAGAGTCCCATCAGGCTGCCCCCTTCGAAATGGGTATTGAAGCCGTATGGCGGGTCGGTGATCAAGATGTCGAACGCCCCCGGGAAATTCTCGAGCGCTCGCGCTGAGTCCTCGACATTGGCGATATAGATACCCGGTTCGAGCTTTTTCGCGAGAAGGCCTTGCTTTAATTCGGATACCGTAATCCGCTTGATCTTTTCCGCCAGTTCGCTCAATCGCTTCCGATCCAGAAGCGATTGAGGGGAATAGGTGCCCTTTGCAAGGGCGAAGCGTTGGTGTCCGTCTGTGATCCACGTCGGACGTCTCATCGCCTCGACATGTTGCTTGAGTTCGACTGAGAACTGCTGCAGCTCACGACGGATCACTGCGAGGAGATCATCGTGAGAGCGAACCGACGATCTTCCGTTCACCAAGCCGCGCCAAGCGAGGTAACACAGCCATTTGTGCGTCGATTTCAGTGGTTCTAGAAAAGTCCGGAAGGAATCGCCGAAACCTTTGTCGAGGACCTCCTGAACCCAGCCAATGAACTTGGCGTTTTCCAGCTGTATCGAGGTAGTCGAGCGGTCGTTGATTAGCTCGTACAAAAGTCTCTCGACCACAGCGACCAAAAGATTCTCCGGCGACTTTCGTTTGTCCCACTTCGGTTGACCGAATGCGTCCAGAAAAGTCTTGATGCCGTCGGCGAAGCGTTGCTCGGCATAGACAGGGTCGCAGTATGAAGTCTTGAAGGTCTCAACATCTTCGATGTCTGCAGCCAAGAACTCGAGATTATCGCGGCAGAGTGAATAAGAGAACGGGTCCTTGTCAAAGCCCACGACAATCGCATTTTGAAAGCGGTAGGCGAGATCGATTAACGTTGTGCCTGTTCCGCAGAATGCATCCAGGATTATCGGGGAGGTGTTGGGATTCCCCTCTTGCGTTCTTGCCCAATGATCCTGAGCGATGTTGACCATCGCGCCACATAGAGTGTGGGGCAACGTCACGGGGGCAAGCCAGGCGGGCTTTCTTTCCTTAAATAAGTTCAGCTGGCTGGCGTTGTAGATCAACTGAGCATAAACGAAAAAGTATTGCTTCGTTCCACGCGAAAAGTATCCGCGCAAATCGGTTTCGTGGACGTTGTGGTCCGATACGAACCAAATTGTGGTGTCATCGCAAGCACCCGCTTTGATGCTTTGCTGTCTTTCAACCCAATATTCTTTCAATCCGCTGGCAACTATTACTCGTCCGTTCGTTTCGCTCGGGATGAGCGATAGCATTTGCTGAAGCGTCAGTTCCCCGATTGCGTGCTTCCTGAAATAGAAGCGTACTCCGTCAAGGCCGTTTCTGAGGGAGGATGCGGAATGGCCCTTCTCCCAAGGACTGAAAAATTCATCGGCATATGGCACAAGAAAGAACTTCTTCTGCGGCGTACGATCTAGGTAGCGATTGAGCTGAGCGATTAAGTCGCCCTTGGCCGCTTTTTCTATGTTTCTGGCGTAAAGTCCCGGTCCGGCTGACTGAATGTACCCCGATGCCGAAACGACATTTTGGAGGTCAATTTCAAGCGATAGCGGAATGTGGAGGAGTGCGGACGTGTGATAGTACTCGAGAATGACCGTCCGCTCCAAAGATTGTCGATGGTAGCGTATCAGGTGATCGCCGACTTCTTTGATGCGCTGTACGACGTCCTTGCGTGGTAGCGGCTGCTCCCCGAAGAAAGACGTCCAGATCTCCTCGATGAAGGAGGTGTAGTCTGAGTCACTAACGAAGTATGTATTCGCGCTATCTGCGGTTGCGGTTTCTGGACGTACCTTACTATACAGTCGAACCAGCGCGACCAATTCGTTGATGGCCAAGTTGGTCACCGACATATTCTTCCAGAAAAGAAAGAACACCGTTCCTGTCAATCGATTGAGGCTGTTGTTGCTCTCGAAGGTGTTCAAATAGAACCACAATTGCTTGAAATTGCGAGAGAAGGCTCTTCTGTTGACGGTGAAGCGCAACGGTTCTTTTGGGGAGCGTTTGGTTCTGTTTGATCGGACAATGCTGATTGCGTGCTCGGCGGCTTGGGTTAGAGCGGCCAACAGATGGTCTTGGGAGTGAGGTGTCATGATTTTGAAGCGTATCTCTGAAGAGCGAGCAGCTTAGCGGCAGCATTCTTGGAGTAACCTCGGGACCTTCCCAGTTCCAGTCGCCGCCTTTGGTCGGTGGAGGTTGCCGCGGTGGTGTTACTAGGGATGTTCCCAGTGTTGGGAATCGGCGCCGCCTGCTTCTTATGAGCAACGATGGAGCCGACATGATCGAATCCTTCTCGCTCTCGACAGCTCATTTGTTCCAGGACGCGATGGTGGCGCAGGCGCGCCTGCGATACAAGGTCTTCGTCGAGAGGCGCGGATTACCTCACCAGCACTACGAAGATTTGGAGTTCGACGAATTCGATACTCCATCGGCGCTCTATCTCGTTTGGCGTGACAGCGAGCGCGTAGTCCGCGGGCTGATCCGGTTGCTGCGGACGGATAGACCCTACATGCTCCGGAGCCATTGGCCTCATTTGGTCGAGGGCGATGCTCCCTCTTCGGAGCAGATATGGGAAATGACGCGAGTGTGTGTCGACAAATCGGTTGCGCCGAAAGTTCGGCGAACCATCATTCCCAAATTGCTTTGCGCAGTATCGGAACATGTCGGTCAGTCCGATGGAATTGGCGTGATAGGTGTGACGCGTCCACACCTGATCAGTCACTTCGTGCGCGACGGGGTTCGTTGGCTTGGCGCGCCGGATCTGATCGAGGGCGAGATCGAGCGCGCGTTCTATGTGCCGCGGGAGCACATCAGGCCTGCTTATCACTGCATGAAATACGGAATCGGCAACGTCTTGTACTGCTCTGGAAAAGCTACCGAGAAGGCCGCATGACCGTTGATCACAAACGCAAGGAGTCGGACGCTGTCGTTGCGGAGCGTATGGCGGACGCTGTCGCTTATCTCATTACGGTGGCGAGGGAAGCGGGGTTGGGTTCGATCTCGTCTGACCTGCTCGCAATCCGGCGCAAGCTACGGGCGAGAGCAAAGGTAGATGACGCCTCTCCGCCGTCGACAGCGTCGAATGAATCGGATCATATAGAAGCGCGGTATTCAAAATGATCTTCGAAGAGCTCGAGTCGCAAGTACGTTACTATTGCAGGCGGACCCGAACGTTTTCACCAAGGCCAAAGGCTCGCGGGTTTGGGACGGGGAGGGGCGCGAGTTCATTGATTCATGTCTGCTTGCGGATCTCTTAATCTTGGTCACAATGATCCGCAGATGAAACAAGCTCTGATAGCCTATATGCTGGAAGACGGGATTGGGAGCGCTCTGGATTTTCATACCGAAGCGTTTATCAAGCGGTTGCAGCAAGTGATCTTGAAGCCAAGGCAGCTCGAGTACGTGCTTCAATACGGGGCCTACGGGCGCGAACTGTGTTGAGGCAGCTCTGAAACTGGTGCGAAAAGGTGATAGGGCCGATCGATTGTCGCCTTTACGAATGCCTTCCACGGAATGACGACCGGAGCACTTGCCGTAACGGGCTCGATTGCGGCGCGGAGCGGTTTGGTCGGGACGCTCGACGGTGTGGTCAAAGTGCCGTTCGAAGGGTACCGTGGAGCGAGCGTGCAGGAATTGGAGCGCTTCGCCGAAATGGCCGCAGACCCATCCGGCGGTATCGAGCCGGTGGCGGCATTCATCGTGGAAACAGTCCAGGGAGAGGGAGGACTGAATGTCGCTTCAACGGGCTGGCTCGTCAAGGTCCGGGAGATCGCATCGAAACTCGGAGCGCTTCTCATAGTCGACGATGTTCAAGCTGGATGTGGACGGACCGGGCCTTTCTTCAGCTTCGAACGTGCCGGCATCGTGCCTGAACATGGTGTGTCTATCGAAATCGATCAGCGGGTTCGGTCTTCCGATGTCGCTTTTGCTGCTCTTTCCGAAGACCGACCTTTGGCAGCCTGGCGAACACAGCGGCACCTTCCGGGGGAACACTTTGGCTTTCGTGGCGGCCACCGCGGCCTTGGAGCACTGGGGCCGCGGGAGCTTCGCGGACGAGACGCTTTCAAGATCGAAAGCGCTAGATCGATGGCTCGATGGCGTTGTCTCCAGACATTCCTAGGTCGTAAGGCGAAAGAAGGGCATCGGGATGACGGCGGGGCTTGAGTTCCAGAATCCGGCCGTCACGGAGGTCGTGGTGCAGGAGGCCCGAGACCGTAGAGTCCGGATTGAGAGCTGCGGTCCTCACGATGAGGTAGCGAAGATAATGGCTCCATTGAACATTGAGATAACGTTGCTCACCGAAGGCTTGAATCGACTTGAGAACGCGATCGACGCCGTGTGTGCGATCAGCCGTGCGGCTTAACGTTTCAAATGGAGATAAGGCGGCACTGAATGCCTTTCACCACCGCGGTGATTCTATTGCTCACCCCGAGCTTGCGTATCGTATTCGAAACGTGAAACTCGACCGTCTTTTCCGAGATGTGAAGGATTTCTCCGATCTCCCAATTGGTCTTGCCTTCCTTGCACCATCGGAGGCACTCGACTTCCTTCAAAGTCAAATCATTCGGAGGAAGGATTTCGTCGCATTCCAACTCACTCAACCTGAATCTGTACTGATACGTAAGTCCCAAAAGCTTGGGCAGAATGTTGAGAGCTTCGCGCCTTTCGTCCCGCATGCTGAGGCTGATTAGATGCACTTCCCCACCCGGCCCATGAAGAGGAATCGTGACTCCTGAGTGGACGCCCATATCTCGGCAGTTCTCGATGAATGTTCTCTGAGCGCCCGAAATCTTTTGGCTGCCACAGGCTTCGCTCCACGTGAAGGGCCTTCGCGCGGACGGTACGAAATGGACGACGGGGTCCAGCTCGTCCCATCGATTGGAAACATACGTCTCAGCGTATCCCGCGGGAAACTTCAGCCACGGAATATCCACCACCGAACGATTGCGGGTTTTGGCATAGACTGCGTTCTGGTAGCCTTCCGCCTCGACAGCTTGGAGGTAGATGTCCTTCAAAGCTCCGGCCGTTTCCGCAGACCGAGATGAACTAATGAAATTCTCAATGCTTGCAATCATGCTGCCCCCAGCTTGCTTGCCTGGCTAATGTGCGTCGGCGATGTCGAGGAAGTCCCCCAAGTGGCTATTAAATACTGCAGCGCATCTCAAATGGGGAGCATGCCCTCCGTCAATCAAAATGGGATCATTCAACCATAAGTTATTGTACGTCAAGCGGCTTAAGTGATCGCGGTTGACGAACGGATCCGTTTTCCCCTGCACGATCGCCAGCGGTTTGGGACATGTCGCGACGGCGTCGACCTCGTCCGTGCCAAGCCCGGCAAGGCCGTTCTCCATCATGAAGCGTCTCGCGAGGCCGTCTGTCCTCGCGACCGTTCGCCATAGGACGGAAGTCTCTTCCGGCGTGCCGTCGAGCATCGCCGTCGCGTAACGCCGGCAATCCTCCGCCGAAAACGCTTCCTTGCCGGCCAAATCCATGTCGGGAGAGGACAGAAATCCCTCCGACGCCCCGAGCGCGCTGAGCCTTACCGGCGGGGTGCCGGTGACAAGCAGCGAACGGACGCTTGTGAAGTTGGCCCACATCTCAATGCCGATATGGCCTCCCAACGACCAACCCACGACGTGATATTGCGAGGTCCCGAGAGACGTCATGAGCAGATCGAGTACCTTCGCATAACCGGGAAAGCTGTAGGTCGTGCGAGGATCGGCGGCATCGTCCGACGCTCCATGCCCGGGCAAATCGACTGCGACTACTCCGAACCCCTTTCGAGATAAGTAGGGGAGTTGCTCCGCGAAGACCTCCTTGCAGGAGGAGTTGCCGTGAATGAGGAGGACCGTCCCCCGGCCCTTCTCGGATCGCGTGAACGCGATGTTCATGCCTTGGACGACCAGGTTCTGCAAGGGTGAGGATGTCATATTCTGAATGGCGCCCGCTTGCCGAATCGTGCGGTAACAATGTGCAGAAAGCGTGCCTCTTCGAGTCGACGAAAGACGCTGGGGACGTCCCTAGTTCACATCCGCGGAATTTGGAGCTACCGGGGACATATCGGGAAGTAATGAACCATCACGGTTCGGCGTGGACCCGGCATGTTTCCTTTGGTTTTGGCTGGCGTCGCCTTCGCACTGAGCGTCGCCATTCCCGATCGCGCACTCAGGTTCGGGTCTGCCGTGGGCGCCAGGTTTCTGGAGCGGGGTGACACCATACCCCCGGACGGCACCCCGCCGTCTGCAGCGAGCCTTGAGCTCTGGCTTGAGCGAAACGCTTCGGCCGCGAAGGGGTATGTTCGCGTGGTCCTACCGCTCGATGTCGGTTTCCTTCTTTGCCTCGGTATATTTCTCGCTGCTGGATCTTATGAACTGGCCAAGGGCACCGGCGCGCCCTGGTGGCTATTCTATGCGCTGCCGGCCGGATACATGGTGCCTCACCGAAGATTGCCTGATCGCGATAGTTCTGTCGCGGTCACCTCGGGATGTTTTTAGAACGTTCAATCGAAATGCGCACTGTGACCAAGGTTAAGTTGCTCCTTGCCGTCGCGTCTTCCGCGCAATTTTTCTTTGCTGCTCTGTGCGCAATCGACATTTGGCTGAAGTTGATCCGAGAAAACCTCAAGGCGTATTCATCTGGAGCGTGAATTCTGAGCCGACTAGGGACGTTCCTAGTCTACCGGACCAAAAATTCTCGGCAATGTTCTCGATCGGAATCCGGGGAAACTCCGCCTTGGATATTCAACGCCGATGGCCATCCATGACAAAGCGCATCATTCTTTTGCTCGACGGTACTTGGAACGACTCGGACTTCGGAGTTTACGACACGAACATCGTTCGCATGCGCGAAGCGATCTCGCGGACCTTGAGAGCCAAGGGCTCGTCGAAGGGGGAAGCCGTCCCAGGCAGCAGTCCCGAGACTAGGGTCGAACCGATCACGACCAAGAACAAGAAGAACATCATCTTTTATGAACGAGGAGTAGGCACCGGGGCTTTCCTGGATCGCTTTTTCGGGGGCGCTTTTGGTTTAGGGTTGGATGGCAACATCCGCCGGGCATATAAATTCTTGTCCTTCCACTACGAGCCCGGTGACCAGATATTCATCTTCGGCTTCTCCCGGGGAGCTTATACCGCGAGGTCGCTGGTAGGGTACATCCATGCTGCCGGCCTCTTAAGGCGCGAAACCTGTACGGCCGACCTCGAACAGGAGGCTTGGGATTTCTATCGGTGTCCGCTGAACGAGCGTCTTCCCGGTGTATGGAGCTCGTTACTTCCCCACATACACGACAGGTCGACACTCCGTGTGGCTCTTCTCGG
The DNA here is from genome assembly GCF_059512345.1 of Bradyrhizobium sp. Unk1. Classification (NCBI taxonomy): domain Bacteria; kingdom Pseudomonadati; phylum Pseudomonadota; class Alphaproteobacteria; order Hyphomicrobiales; family Nitrobacteraceae; genus Bradyrhizobium; species Bradyrhizobium sp. Unk1. Next base: position 23,229 of record NZ_JCAMOP010000039.1, on the reverse strand, counting down.
TGTCTACGATACCGTGGGAGCACTTGGCATCCCGGCGAGCGTTTTCAGAGTTGCGAACCGCGATACCTACGAATTTCACGATGTGGAGCTCTCCTCGATCACCGATGTCAATCTTCACGCATTGGCCATCGACGAGCATCGGGAGGCCTTTGAGGCCTCCTTGTGGAGAAAGAGTAAATTCAAGAACTTCGAAACGAAAACCGAGCAGGTTTGGTTCGCCGGTGCTCACTCGGACATTGGCGGGGGGTACGTCAACGAAGACACCGAGGGGCAGCGCGAACACGCGTTGGACGACCTCTCGCTCGATTGGATGATCAAACGAATTCGCCACTACTACCCGGACTTCCCGATTGATCAAACCGCCTGGAAGGGCTTGGATGCTGACGAAGTGCGATCCCGAGCCAGTTGCCAGCTGCACGATTCCCGTACGTTGCTGTTCCGTCTTTTCCCGTACGCATTCAGATCCATCTCGAACTATCGGGTAGCTGCAACAAGTCGCCGCATCCCCCAAGTGGTCAACGTCAGCCGGGATAGGCACGCCGAGCCGATCGAGGAACGCATTCACGTCTCGGTACTGATGCGAGCCTTTTGCGTACCCCAACTCGGGTACACCGCGCAAAATCTCCAGGCGGTACTCGAGGTAATCAAGCGCGGATACGGGCAGCCGAATCCCGAGATTGGCATCGTGGGGTGGGATGGCGAACCGCTCTCGCCCATCAGTGTGGACGCGATCCTTCTGGACAGCCATCTGAGAATCTCCACCGACGGCGAGAAGGAAGTACTCAAATGACGACAATTGAAGTGTTCGTCCTGATCTTCGCCGCTTCGGGTTTTTCCGCGATTGTATTCGCGCCGCGGGTGATCATACCGAATTCTAGTTCGGCTAAGTACGACGAGATTCTACGGGTCGCGACCACCAGAAATGCGATCAGATCGACCATGGCTCAAGTGGTAGCTGGGCTCGCGTTCGTCGCCACGTTCATGCAGAGTTCGGTGAATTACAGTCTCGACTACAGGCAAAAGACCGATCTGGCCACGGCCGATCAATTCGCAAAAGCCTTCTCGCAATTGAAAGAAGCACCAGACAACACGTGGGTAACCATTGGTAGCTTCAACGTCTTGGCCCGCATCGCCGAAGCCGATCCTCTCTACAGGGCCTCGACCTATTCCGCGATGGCCCAGTTCATCAGCGCTCGGTCACGAGCAGTATGCGGCCTGAATGCGGGCGCTCCGAAGCGTGACGCCTACAAAGACGCTGCTTTCGCGCAAGATGCCGCGGTCAGCGCCACCACCCGTCTATTCCTGGAACGGGGGCGGATGATCACCTTCGGAGGCAATACGACCTCGATGGAACGTGCCTTGCGAATGCGGATGCCTGGGGCACGCGCGGCTTGAGCTGGTTGTTCATTCCTGGCGCCAAGATGCTTCGGATCAGTGCCGGGGAAACGACGATCTCCGACTCCGACATGAGAGGTGTCGAGGCGGGAGTCGTTCACAATACGAACTGGTCCGAATACAGTGCACTGGGGGCGTGGTCCTTGCATCATGAGGTCGCAGCGGAGAAGTTGGCGCGTTTAAGGGCCAATTTCTCGAACGCAAAGTTCCAGCGCGTGCAATTGGATGGAGCTGGCATGGAAGGCGCGAACTTGGCAGGCGCGTCTTTCAGCGGAGCTTCTCGGCTTGTCGGAGCGAACTTCGAGAAGGCCGACTTGAGCGGGGTGACATTTGGCGACTCGGATATGAACAGTGCGGGCTTATGGGGTGCCAACATCGCCCGCGCCGATTTCTCGAAGGCGAACAACCTGACGGTCGAGCAGATTAGATCCGCTTGCGTACGAGATGCCGACCCGACGAATACGTGGTCATCGATCGCGCCGAGCCTTCCGTCGAGGATGGCAGCCCGGGTTCAGCGGGCCGGCGGAATCGAACTCTGCCGCTAATAGGCCTATGCTAGGCGGAAATGTCGCGCGGCCGCGAGGATCGCATCCTCCGGTCGATCATGCACCGACACGATGCTCTCGGAAAGCATCAGGTTCTGAAAGTTGCCGAAGCTCTCTACTTCCAGGCCGCTTGCGTCGCGCATCGTGCCGAGTTCGTCGCGAGAGGCGGGTATGCGCTCGGAAAGAGGACGCACATCGGTCGTGTACGCGAATATCGGCAGACCGAGAGCGTAGGCCATCCCGACTTCGAAGGACGTGCCGTCGTCGGCATGCGGCCCTCTGAAGGGCGAAAGGTCCGCGACCATCAGGTCGCATCTTCGCAAAAGGCCCACGTTGTGTTCGAAGATTTCGCGCGCCGACACCGTATTGGGAGCGGGGGGATCGATGGGATAGCAACCATTCAGCCCAAGTTTTCTGCACACCTCGACCAGATATCTTCCGGCGGGGAGGGCGTTGGGCAGGAATACTGTTGGTCCGGCGAGGTAGACCTTGGGGCTCTTGTCGCGATCAGCCATGGCTAACTCTCAGGTTTTGATCGATTTCAGTAGTTTGTTCGCGTCTTTGGCCGCTAGCTTCACCTGCAACGGGTCTCCCGTCATTTTCCATCGGACCGCATCTGCATTCTGCCGGCCGTCGAGCGCGGCCTCGAAATGCGGAGTTCCGTGAATGGCGATGACGACCGCGTGCGAGCCCGTCGCGCACGGAATAGCCTTGGCACTTCCTTCGGCGTCCTTCCAAAGTCCGACCGACCACGACTCGACAAATTTCTTATCCTTGGCCTTCTCGGTTTCGTTAGACCGCTTGATGAGCGCTCGGGACGTGAACGTGAGGACCGAACACCCGGGATCGTCGGAAAGCGCCGTCGCATATCGACCTGGCCAACGTGCGATGAGTTGCGGACCGTCCATGAGCAGAACGAACACGAGATTGGACCCGATCGAGCGCAGGACTTCGTGACAGGGGTCGCTTCGGGCGAGATCTTCGCAGATCAGTGTCGTGAATACGGACGCGCTTCTGATAACCTTCACGTATATGTCGCGCTGGGTGATCGCCATCTTTTCCCACCACATGTAGTTGGGATTGAGGCGTTCTGAGAGAGCGTAGCGGTTCAATTGATGACGATCGAGACGCCAGCGATGGTGCTTGCCGCTGCTGGTCGTGGCGGCGAGGCGCACTTGCTCGCCGTCCGGGCCTTTCTCGTCGAAGAAGTGGGACGACAGCGAAAAATTTCCTTTGATACCCGCGCAGTTCTCGCTCGACCCGGCCAGTAGAAATTCCACGTCGGGGTGGAAGTCGCGCAGATGATTTGCGATCGCCTCATAGCAGGCCCAGTTCAATGCGTATTCGGGAAACATGACCGCGTGGATGTGCGTGGTCTTTTTCTTCGCTTGCGCTATGAGAGCTTCGACGTATTGGACCATTTTTGCCGGATCGTTCCGAAGCCACGTTTGGTCGAGCGAGAACCAGCCCCACGGCTTGGCACGGGTCTTGTTGGCGACCTCCGCTGGGGTCGATACCGGCTCTGCCCGAAATGCCTCGTCGGGGATTTCGTAAGGATACGGAATCAGCAGGAGCTTTAGGTCCACTTGAGCTTCGGGCAGTGGGCGGCACGGGGGGCGTTGCCAATGGACCCTCATCTCCCCGCGTGGGGGCAGAAGTGCCAGGTTGTGCGCCAATGCGCGCGGTGTGCAGCCGACTTCCGGCGTATGTGATTTCGGTTGGACGCAAACGACGTCGCGGTCCGCCCTGGTGCAGATGCTGGCGATGTGCGCGTCGATGCGACGATGCCGATCGCTTGGGGTGACGGCGTCTGCCGCGCGACGGAGGATGAAGTCGACGGTGACCGCGAAATGATTATTGCTTTCCTTCCCTTCGACATGGACGTAGCCGGCATCCGCGCTGGCTTCGTCGGCAATGACCATCAGGCCGTAACAGATCTCCCACCATTTCGGAGGTGTCGGCAGAGTGGATGCCTCGAAAACGAGCGACTTGCCCTGCTCGACCAACGCGCTCCATAGCTCCGTGACCTCGACAGGAATTCGCGGAAACTCCACGGACCACCTGCGACCTACCGTGCGCCAAGCTTCGAGCTGATCTTCCGTCAAACAGACGCACGGGCTTTTCCAGAACGTCGGATCACCCCGCGGGATGATGTTGTGGTAGACGCTGCCAACCTTTAAAAGGTATGATGTTACCGCGAAAAGATCGGGCGGGAAAGCAGGAGCTCCGTTTCCCTCCTCGTTTGTACCATCGGGGAAAACCCTGGAAATCACGTCCGAAACGAGCAAAGGATTATTCGTGGGCATAACTTCTTCGTGGTTGTCCGCGGCGCCGCCGGAACGAAGGTACGGAAAAATTGTTGTATTTACAGCGCGTTAAAACTTTTAGTGGCAATCTGAGAAAGAGTTCAACCCGTGACTCCCCTAGGGGGCCGCCTCGAACGCGGCCATCGACTCAAACTGCCAAATCGTGCATAGCTGGTACGCTGCAATGCAGAGACACCATAATTAGGTAGATTAGACCCTAGACCCCGGGCCGGGGTCCCTAAACGGAATAGGTATTTGATGTGACCATTATTGCTGACAAGGCTTATCAGGAAGCGAGCCGGCGGATGGCGGATTCCGCCGAAGAGACGGTCGTCGCGCGTTTCCGCGAGGTCTATGGCGAACGTGGTCCGGCCATCCTGCAGCAGCTCACCGATCGTATGACCGAGAACATCAAGTCCGACAACGATATGACGTTGATCAACGGGTCTGTGGGCGCAAAGGTCCGCTGACGGCTGTGCAGCGCGCGGGTCGACGATTGCTCTTATGCTTGAGGAGGCCGCGCCGCTTGCGCGGCCTTTTGCTTGTGTTCGAGGCCAACGCTAAGGGCGCGGGATCTCGAACTTGAGGGGCCCGCCGCATGCCGTCCGACATTGCCACTAGCGTTAAGCCAGTAGGCAAATCCTCGACCACCGCCACGGCCTCAAGCTTCAATTCCTTATCGCAGTCCCGGAGCTCGACGCCATCGACTACTAAAGTCGCGAGCTCCTTGTAATCGGGAGTCCGGCTCGGAACTCCGTCCCAGACGCCGACTGTCCATCGCACATCCTTGTTCGCCTTATCGTCGTCAGGCCCAGCAAGGACCAAAATGCCGCCCTTGATTGCCGCGAGATCTCTGACACCGCGGCCCTTGCCAATCTTTAGGAAGGTGACTGCGCCATCCGGACCTGACGTTTCGAATAAAGCTTTCGCATTCAGCGACAGGATCGGGGCGCTTCCGTCGATGGCCGGCCCCCTGAAGCCGAAATGGAGGAGGCCATCGCTGGCCGCGAGGCCTTCGATGTTCACGCCGCGCTGTCCTTTCATTTCCGGCGCATCCTCGGCCGGTTCGGTGCCCAGACACTTGCGCTCGCCGACATAGTCTTTGAGATCGGGTTGCGATGCCATGAGAGCCCAAAGGCTGTCCTTGTCGAGATAGTCGACTAAACCACCATCATTGTCCCGCTTGGCAAGACCGCTGGCCGGATCATATGCGAACCTGACGACGTGGCGACTTGCCTCGTTGCTTTCGCATGAGCTTCTCTTGGCCGAATGAGATGCCGTAACGTAGTAATATTTCTCGTCGACGGCAGCGCCTTCGGCGTCGAGCTCATCGTCGGTCGATCGCAACTGGACCGGTGTGTTGTCTACTGCGTACCCGGTCGACGAAAGATCGACGAAGTGGGCCATGGTTCCTTCGTCGAACACCACGAGACATTTTCCACCGCCGGTCCCGCCGATGCCGGGACACGCAATCCCGCTCAGAGATCTGCGTGTTTTATTCTCGCGCGAAGCAAAGGTAAACTTGCCTCCGCTCCATGGCCCCGACAGCGGACGCACCTCTGTGGCGTTGGCTCTGAACGTCGACGCGACAGGAAGCAGAAAGCAACTCGACAGAGCACACACTACTGGCAGAGCAATCGATCTCATGGGGCGATCCTCGATGTCGAGATTCGTTTTAATGGACTCTGGCCTCGTCGCGCATGGACCGAAAGCACGGCGCCAATGGCAGTTGCACTTCGCCAAGCTCCCACCCTAACTCGGCAGGGATCGTCGCCGTAGCTAGTGAAGACCCCAGGGCCGGCTCGGCCGGCCAGCTCTCCTCCACAAGTAGGCCGACCTAGTAAGGTTCCTAGGAGCCAAGAGACTACGCGATTGATCATTATCAGGGCCACTCGATCATTCGGGCAGTCGACATGATACATTTCTCTATCGAACGCAGCGGCCGCATATTCAATTCCAGCGCCGACGGCGCAGCGCCGTTCTTCCTGGGCTGTCAAACCAGCTATCGCGACAAATCGTCGGGCGAGGATTTCGAAGGCTTATACAATACGCCGCGCCGGGAGCTTCCGAAGCTTGTCTACAAGGCCACGGATTACAGAGGAATGTATCAGTTTTGGGCCGATTTCATTGAGCCCACCTCGAAGTGCGAGGGCGGAAACTTTCTCACGCTGAACACCTACGACCGAGCGAGGTTCACCTGGGGCTTCGGGCAATTCGGAGCCCACGTACCGGACGGGGATTTCGTCGAGTTCTTCCGAGATATGATTAGTCGCCCCGAGAACGATAACTACTTCCCAGATTTGACGCTGAAGGACGGCAGGATCGTCAAGGTCTCGGGAGGAAGCGCGATCGCGATGGAGACGGCGACATCGACCGCACCGTTGATGGACTACCTCAATCCTTCGACTACGGCAGTTGAGGACTCGGAAGTCATTTCCGCGGCGAAGCTCATTCATTGGACGACAAACGTGCAGCAGGCGAGGGAGCTGCAAGTCCTCCATATGGTCGGAACATTCAAGCGACTGATGGCCGACTCCGACGCGAGATTGGGATTGGACGGACGGACCGCCGACATTTGCTTGGCGATTTGCGACATCAGGCACCAGGGCCGCGGAAAGATCGCGGCCATGCAGTCGGCACTGGGGTCGTCGCGCCCGCTGGCCAACCTGCTTTCGATCGGCAGCATCGCCTATCCGGAGCGCTGCAATACCTTGAGAACGGAGATCGCTGCGAAAGGCGACTTGCTTTCAGACAAGAGGTGGAATCGACGCAACGCGGACTTCGTGTGATCATGCCCATTGAACCCGCCCTTTTGGCGACGGCAGCGAGCGAATGGAAGCGTTGGGGCTTTTCGGCTGCTCCTATTCACGGACCAAAATCGATTGGCGGCCATGAGACGCAAACACCGTACGTGCAGTACGTGAACGACTATTGGGCGGCAGTCGGGGAGCCGACGAGAAACGGAAAATCGCCGTATCCGTGGTCGGCGGCATTCATTTCATTTTGTTTTCACGGTGCGGATGCGGGTGCTGGTTTTCCCTACAATGCGGCGCATTGGGGCTACTGCGAAGCAATCATTTCGAAACCGAAGACCTACCCCAATCTCGAACTGCTGAATCCGGTCAACAACGCACTCGCGTTGGGCGATCTCATCTGGGCGGCAAGAGGCGGTTCGGAGTGTCCGCTCGCGCCGGGTAACTTCGACGCTGCTATCCAAGCGCTCAAGCGGGGCACATGGTTCTGCTCTCACGCGGACATCGTCGTCGAACTACGGGACGGAGAGGTGGACGTCATTGGCGGCAACGTGTCGGATTCCGTGACCAAGACGACGTACAAGGTCGTGAACGGCAAGATCCGGGATCCCCGTCATAGCTGGCTGGCGGTAGTCAGAAACGAGCTTTGACGGGCGTCGGCTAGATCGGTCGCCTGCGGGATGGGCGTGATTGCAGACGCTCGTTCGAATGAGCGCCGAGCAGGTAGCTCCGCCGAGGGACCAAACTTCAAGGCCGTGCTGACTCCGAAGGGAATTGCGTTCGCTGGCCGGCATGACGGCCGCGGCATCATGGGGGAACGTAAATGGCTATCGCGCTCAGCACTCCGACGGACTGGATTGTCTATGTTTCGCTTTCCGGACTGATGGGCGTAACCGGCCAATTCATACGTGCTGCCGGTGGCGCGAAGAAGACGAACGACCAGGCAGCCGCCTTGAACGTGAGCTTCGGTACGGTCTTCGATACCCCGACTTTCCTCACGTCCCTCGCCATAGGCTTCACCGCCGGCGTACTTGCGGCGTTAGGTACACAGCCGGACTCGATCAGCGCGTCGTTCCTTCTGGGTATCGTCGCGGCCGGATATGCGGGCGCTGACTTCATAGAGGCGTTTCTGAAGAAAAGTCTGCCCGACACCCGCACGGCTTCCAACGTTTCGGCTGAAAAGCTGAGCGCGAGCGTGCAGACCGTCTCGGCCGTGTTGAAGTCATCTCCGATCGTCGCTACCGGCGTAAAGACGGTGATCGCGAACAGCAAGGGCTACAACGTCGAGGAGATCGAGGACGGCAAGAAGCTCTCGGATCTCAACTTCACTGAGCCCGACTGCATTGCGCTCGAGGCCGCAATCAATTTGTACTTCTTCAACAATCTGGGTCTGGCGTTCGACCGGCTCCTTGAGGGGCCGAACGACATCAAGCCAGCCAATACGGTGCGACAGGTCGTATCCTTGGTCGAATCACTTCATCCGCGGTCGCGTGGAGTCATGGTATGAGGTCCGCCTGGCTCGCCATCGTCATGCTGGCCGGGCTGACGCCGGCTTTGGCCGCTTCCGAGCAACCCTCGGAAGCGATCGACGAAATCATCGCCAAATACCGATTGCCTTCTGGAGAGGTCGATTGGGCGCGACTTAAGCGCGACATCGCGGCTCGCAAGAGCGCCGGTGCGCGCGCGCAAAGGAATCCTGCGCCGGTTGCCCCGATGCGCACGATTGTTGCAGTTAGAGACGATCTGAAGCCGGTAGTTCCGCCTTCCTTCGACACGCGTCCTCATGGCGTCCTGCTCTTGAGGGACGCCTATTCCAACCAGACGTTCATCTCCGAACAAAACGATTTGAGCGACAACGGCGCCTCCTTGACCTACACCGGAGACGAGGTGGCAAAGACCCACGTGATCGCCGGAAAGGGCGCGCTGTTTTACGCAATGGATCAGTGGATCGCTCCGACGACCGTCGATCCAAATCAGATCAGATTGGCTCACTATAGCCTAGTGCCCGGCTTGGAGTGGGACATCAAGTCTAAGAAGAGCGTGAATGCTTTCGGCGGATCGGCGTCGGCCCTGTTCGGAAGTGAGTACTTGGTAAGGACGCCTTGGTTCGATGCGTCGTACTTCAAGATGAACGGGAGCTTCACGTCGGACGTTTCCAGCGGCAAGGCGCAGGTTTACGGCGCGGAAATGACCTGGCAGCCGGTATTGCTGAACTCCGGAATAGGGACGACCCGAAGAATCAATCAGCGTCTCGACATGTGGGTGGAATTCGTGCCCACGCTGAACGCCAATTTCTCGCACGTGGGAGCCAGCGGAGACTTCGCCAATCTAGTGCAGGGACGCGACTATCTCTGGACGGGCACCGAGATCAGCTCAAGGCTTTTCTTTCAAAGCGGTCCCCTCGAGCCCTACAGTCTCTTCGCAAAATACTACTTCTTGTACGACTCTCTTCATCGAGGCGCACAGAACGTGGACTATGCTCAAGTGGGCGGCTCCGCCAAGCTGTTGAAGTGGCGTAATCCCGTTCAGGAGACGGATACGGCGGACCTCTCGCTGACCGTGAAATACACCAAGGGAACGTCACTGCGAACGCTTGAGAAGAACGACGAAATCTACGCTGGACTGACATTGAAGCTGGGCAGTCTCCCGTCGTCCGATGCCGGGGCCAAGACCGCGCAATAAGCCGCTAATGTAGGTCGACCAAGGCGAAGCCAGGGCGATGATTTCGGTTGCCCTTGCCGACGGTCCGAGGTTTCGAGTGGAGGATCCCGGCCGGCCGTTCTCTTCGACGAGGCGGGAATTCGCGGAGCGTGGTAGAGAATGTTGTCACCGATCTCTTCCAGGGGGCGATCGCGATATCGGGATATTGAGACAGAGCGATTTCGATAGCGCCGACATTCATCGCGCGAATGTAGGCAATCTTTGTGTCGTCGCAGGAATGTGTCGCCTTGAACTCGACAGGGAGCCTGCCGTCGAATAACTCCAGCACCACGTCGGTACAATCGGGCCGCTCCTTGATCTGAGCGTCGCCCTGTCAAAGCCGAGTGTCATTGCGGGGACAACCAGTTCTCGGTCGTCGTCTGCCGACACATGCTGTTCGGCAAGCGCGATTTCCAGCCCTTGATCGAGAACCTTCTTGCAAACTTATGCAGGGCAGTCTCTCCGTCTGATGAACAGGAGCTGCCGTCGTGCGCCGAATGATGAGCGAAATGATGAGCCGGGAGCGCGCCCTTCTTCGTAACCATCGGTCTTTCACAGCCGACACAGCGGCAGCTGCGGGCCAGAGCGGATGGCACGTCGTCGATATGCAGCAACGGGCCACGACTTGATTCGGACAACGTCGCGATTGTCGCTGCACGAACTTCCCTATGAACGGCCGCCGCCCTCGAAAGGGGGAATGCTTCGAAAGGTGTCGGAAGAAGCTTTGCGTTTGCAGGATCCGGCATTATTCGGGACCGGGCGATGGAACTCATAACCTCGGATCCTGTATCGGATTGACCGTCATGATTGCCGCGTAGAGCTCTCTTGGCGAAGACAGATACCGGTCCTGCGACCCCGCCGGATCATGCGAATAGACGAAAAGTCGTAGTTTCCGAATCGCGGGAAAGTCGGCATCATGACTCGATTTCATCCAGGGATTGCGCACCTGGCGTCAGGACAGAGGGGCCCCCTCGACAGGGCCCTCGAAGACATGGCGGATATTTCAATCGATGTTTTCACACGATTCCAATGGGGGCGTGGCCAGTTTTCCGATCGTCGCCCTCGAGGGGCCGAGCGGAATAGGAAAGTCCAGGCTACTTGATCTGATCTCGGAGGACCTGATCCGAGCGGATGTTGCGTTCGACAGGTGTAGCAACAACGACAGCGGCCGCTGGAGCGCTGTGATCCGGGATCTGGCCGGTGCGGGCGACCGACCGTTCACCTTGGCCCTTGCAGCTGCTGCAGCTCGCGCCGAGTTGAGGGAGGGCGCGCGCCAGCTCCAGCTTTGTGATCGGTTCGTCGTTTCGACCCTCGTCTACCAGCGGTTTGCCGGTGTGCCCATCGACTATCTCTACGACGTGAACCGGCCGTTTTTGAAGGGATCGACAACGTTCGTCTTGCGTCTTGGGTCGGAGGCACTGGAGGAAAGACGTCGCAGTCGACCGCGAAAATCGGACTGGTTCAAGGACCGGATCGGCACGGGTGAGGAAATCGAATTGTACGACGAGGCCGCGGCGTTCCTGCGGACACATGGCCACGACGTGCGGGTCGTGGATGCTACGCTCGACGCGATGACGTTGTCGCGGCAACTTGCCGCCGAAATCGCTGCGATGGTCCAGAGGAACGGTTCGTGAAGGAGGAGCGGGCGATCGAGAGCGGCGTGGACCTCGTCCTGGTGAACTCACCGCTCAAAGACTATGACCAGGAGCCTCGGCGCAACAATTTCACGCTGCCGACGCTCGGACTGGCTTATATCGCGACCTGTGCCAATCAGAGCGGCTTTGCGGTCCGCGTCCTGGATGCCGAAGCCCGGGGTCTCGGTCTCTCCCAGGTCGCTGCCTTGCTCAACCGCGTCGGTCCACGGTGGGTGGGATTAAACCTGCTGGCGCCGACCTATGTGCATAGTGTCCGCCTCCTGCAGCAGCTCGATCCCGCGATATCGGTAATGCTGGGTGGACATCAAGCCAAGGCACTCCCGCGCTCCATACTCGAAGATTTCCGGATCCCGCGTATCGATGCGCTCGTCCTCGGAGAAGCGGAAACGCGTGTCCCTCGTTTGCTCGGTGATAAGAGATCGCGCGGTGAACTGCCGGGAGTGTTTTGGCGCGAAGGACAGACTGCGGTGATGCCGTTTGTGCGTGCCAAAGACCCGCTTCTACTGGCACCCGATCTCGACGCGATGCCGCTCCTGGACAGAAGCCACCTGGATCATGATCCCTATTCTGACGGGGGAGTTCTGGAGTCGGCGATGGTGGCATCGCGCGGGTGTCCCTTCGACTGCTCGTTTTGCGGTGCCGCCGTCAGCAGCAATCCAGACATCACCATCCGCATGCGTAAGCCGGATAGCATCATGGCAGAGGCCCTGGATCTCGGGACCCGGCTCGGGGTGCAGAGGGTCAGATTTGTCGACGACCTATTTCTTGCCAACCAGAGGCTGATGCGAACGACGCTGAGTGCCTTTGTCGATGCTCGTCTGGACATGCGTTGGGACGCGACCGGGCGGATCAACGTGTTGGCGGCGGCGCGGGACGACCTCCTCGATCTAATGCTTGCGGCGGGCTGCCGAGAGGTTGCCCTGGGCATCGAGAGCGGAAGTGACCGAGTTTTGGCCTTTGTGGACAAGAAGATCACCGTGGCTCAGGTCATGCGCGCGGTGACAAGGCTTTGCCGGGTCGGGATCGACGTTAAGGGTTATTTCATCCTTGGGCTGCCTACTGAGACGCGCGACGAGCATCAGGAGACCCTGACGCTGATCAGGCGGCTTTGGGACCTGACGGACGGAATGCCGGGGCGTTTCCGCTGCAGTGTCTTCGAATACCGGCCTTATCCGGGGACACCGGATTGGCAGCGGCTGGTTGATGCTGGTCACTTGCCGGAGGCCATGTTGGACTACTCGGACCGGATGGATGATGCAGACTGTCCGCCGGATCGGGATGAGTTCAACTTTTCGACCGGTCTGCAGTTTGGTGAGGTGCCAGTCGACATCATTCGCGGCGATTTGGCGATGATCATGCGGGAGCAGCGATTGCGATGAAGCGGGCGACGATCTTGTTCTTGGGACCATGCCGCAAATTCGATCCGGCGACGTCCAAGCCGTTTCCCGCCTTCTCTCCCAATTCTCGCTCGGGCAAGTTCCTGCGAAACGCAATCGACGCGACGGCAGCATCTAGCGACGTTTCCATACGCTTCGACAACGTGATACCTCGCGCGCTCTTCGACAAGGAGGGCCGGGAGCGCTACCCCAGTTGCGGTGAGCTCATCGAGGAACTGGAAGGGCATGCCTTGTGGAAGCTAGCAGCGTCTGACGTCGTGATCGGGCTCAGCGCGATCGTGGGCGAGGCTCTTCAGAAGGTTCAGAGCGCACGCCTCAAAGCTGGTGATCGTGCGGGGCCGACGGTCGTGCGGCTCGAGCACCCCTCATTCATGATGAGAAGACCCATCCACGAGCGAACGGACTATGTGCGACGTTTGCGGGACTGCATTCACTTGGCGGTCGATACGGCAATAAGTCCAAAAGCCGTTGCGCTGGCGAGCGCCTGAGACTGGGAACGCCGCAGTAGATCTCCGTCCGGCGACGAGTGGGCCGCCAGGTTCAAGATCGCAGCGGAAATCGCGTTGTGACCCGAGCTAGAAAACAGCCTGTCGTTTGTCACGGTCGCGCCTGAACACGCGCTCGAAAAAGTCCCTGTTCGCTAGTTCAGTTTCCAAGCGCTTGATACTTCGTCGCCGCAACGGCACACGGCCTATCGTTACCTTCTGTGCGGTCACCACCTGGTTGCGATCGGTGGTCGACAAGTTCTGCCACAAATATTCGGTCAGTTCTTCCGACAGCCCAACTTGCCAATCAAGCAGCAAACGCAAAGTTCGTGCAACCGCCCCGAGGGGGTTGGGGTTGGGCTTCAAGTTGATGGTCACGATGCCGCTACGAAGCCGTTCGATATAGTCGTCGGGGCAGTGGAGCTGGCCGGAGCGCGGCAAATAGACGGCGGCGTCCCAGTCGAAGAATGTCGTTTTGGTCAGATCTGCAAGCGAGGAGGCGGAGACGAGCCCTTGTTTGATGGCCCAAGTGTCCTGCAGCGACCAAATATCGAAATGTGTATGTCGGCCGTATACGCGGTACCCGCCAAATCGGTTTCGCTTTGCCGATCTGGTGTTGAAGATCGTGGCTAGAGCTTCAGATGGTCCGTCGACAACCAAATCGACGTCGGATGCGAAAGACTCGCCACCATATCGAGCAATGTCGCGGAGCATCCCGCCGAATATGGCGACCGGACCGATAGTGCTCAATCGCTCGATCAGGGCGCGCGCCTCCATACCTCGTTCGTCCGAGGCTAGGAAGTCATCGACGCGGCCCTTGAGTGCGTCGGCGCTGGTAACGAGTGATTCCATCATCAGCTCTGCGAAACTAACGTAGGTCGCGCAGTTCACGGCACAAGTTGACAGCGAAAGAGTCTGTCATTCCAGAAATCATATCGGTCATGAGTTGCAATTCGCGGTAGCGCATCGGCATGGTGGACCTCTGTGCCGCTCGGCGATAGTTCTCAGATATCCTCGAGAAAACGTAGGCGCTGAAGGGCGGCGCATCCTTGGTTTTTGTGAAGTCCGAGCTCCCCCGATTGGTGATGGCTTCCCAGATATCGTCCATCAGGGCGTGAATCGTGCGGTGCCCCTCGAGCTCCACCTCAATGACGCTTCGATGCGAGTAGACGTGCTTTTTCGCAAACGCTTTGAGAGCTTTCCATAGACCAATGGACTTCGAAACTGCGAGAAGCTCGCCATTGAAGGCGCCGGACAGGATTGCGTCCTGATTGTCCACGAACGCGTCGATGACGTCGTTCACCATGAGGCCTATCGCCTGGACACGCAGCATCTGCATGCAAATGTCGGACAATTCTGGCGCCGACAGATCGAATTGACGGTATTCGTTCTCGCGTTCCTTGGACTTGTCGCAGATCGCCTTGATCCTCGGGTCCAGCGTATGACTACCATCCTTGCTGTACGTTAGCGAGGCAAGGAGATCATGTATGGAAATGAGGTTTTTCTTGGCGGCGTCTTCCAGGTCGATGACTGAGTACGCGATGTCATCGCAGGCTTCCATAATAAGCGTGAGGGGATGCCTCACTCCCTGCATGAGACCAGTGGCCTCCCATATCTCCTCGACGATGGCGGCCTCGGATTGGAAGAAATTGAATTTCTTCCGCGCCTGAATGGCTTTGTCCGTTCGATCCGAAGGCACCGGATATTTCATCAGCGCTGCAAGAGTGCCGTATGTAATGTTCAGTCCGAAGTCGTCGCTGATGATCTGCAGCCTCGTGAGCAATCGTAGCGCCTGGGCGTTGCCCTCGAACTTCAGAAAATCGTTGCGGTGAGCATCCGTCAATTCAGGCACGTCATCGAAGATGGCGAAGCTCGACTTGTCCGTCGCTTTGCTCACCGAATTGCGCAACATCCAGGATTGGATGGCGTATTCGCCCTGATGCCCAAAGGGCGGGTTGCCCAAGTCATGGGCAAGGCCAACAGATGCGAGGATTGACGGAATGATGCGGTGCAGATCGGGAAAGTTGGCCAACCCAAGCTTCTCTGCGTAGGGAGCGGAGGCAACGGTCGTCCCGATGCTGCGAGCAAGATTGGCGACTTCGTGGCTATGCGTGAGCCGGGTTCGCACGCTGTCGTTCCGCTCGAGTGGAAACACCTGCGTTTTGTCAGCGAGTCGCCGGACCGGTGTCGAAAACAGAAGTCGATCGTAGTCGCGCTCGAACGCGACCCGGTGCTCCACCGGCTTATCGGCCGATGACTTTCTCCGTCGATCGCCATTCAGCAGCTTCGCCCAGTTGAGTTTGGCCGATGCGGCACTCATTGCCATTCCTGAAAACTTAAAGACCTTATTCTAATCCTTTGATGGAAAAGCCGATTCCATTCAAGCATCCAGTTGGCCATCGGACCGTCAAGATCGGCGAAATCTACGTGGAACAACAAAAGTCGTATAATATCAGAGGGTTGGAACTAGCTCGGAAGAGCGTCGATTCGCGGCTCTTACCGACTTCCACAAGGGCCGCCCGCCCCACCGCGTCCCTTGCGTCGTTGTCCGAATGGCCTTTGAGAGTATTCAGCCGCCGAAAGCCTTCCAAGCTGAATACGAGGCGAACCCTTCACCCGCTCCATCAACCAAATCAGTGACTCCCTCAGCAGCTTCAGTTCCTACCGACGCGCCGCAATACCTGAGTGTCTGGGCAGTCCCGCACGAACCGTTCTCTGAATTAAGCTTTCGGTGGTGCGGTTGTGGCACAGCGGCGCGCGAAACGGCGGATCCCAGCCCTCCATGCAGTAGAAGCTGGGTACAGAACCGTGTAATCTGACATTTTAACAAGCCCTAATTGCAGTCGGGACCGTCTCAGTGAAAGTCAGTATTCTTCAGATTTCAGACCTTCATCGTGACCCCGCAAACCCGATCCGGAACGACGTCCTATTGACGTCCCTTGACCGCGATCGCGACCGGTACACCCAGGTCGATGACCCAGCCATTCGTCCACCAGATCTCATTATTGTAAGCGGCGACGTGGTGCAGGGTGTTTGGCCAGGTACTGCCGACGCTGAGAAGCTGCTAGCGGCGCAATATGAAGAGGCTACTGAATTCCTGTCGGATTTGACTCAGCGTTTTCTGGGTGGCGATCGCAGCAAAGTCGTCATTATTCCGGGCAACCACGACGTCGATGCATGTGCCGTCGTAGACAGCCTTGAAGCTGTTCCGATACTGCCGGACCGAAAAAAAGACCTTGTCGGACAACTGTTCAAAGCGGGCTCGCGCATGCGCTGGTCATGGCATGACCTAACTCTACACCGCATTCGGGATGAGGCCAGGTATGACGCGCGGCTTGAGGCATTCGCTAAGTTTTACGAAGCGTTTTACGAGGGCCGCCGGTCTTACTCACTCGATCCGGCAAAACAGTCAGATATCTTTGACTACCCGGAGTTCGATCTGACGATCGTCGGACTCTCCAGCTGCTACAACAACGATATCTACAACACGCAGGGCTCAATACATCCGAGTGCCATAGCGAAAATAGACAAGGAATTGCGACAGCCCCGGTATGCCGACCGACTGAGGCTGGCAGTCTGGCATCACAACACCGAAGGTGCGCCCAGCCAGACTGACTATATGCCATCTGCCGTACTGCAGAACTTGATCGATTGCGGGTTCTCAATCGGTCTTCACGGTCACCAACACCGCCCTCAGTATATGGACACGAGGTTCGAGTACGGGGCGGACCGACGCCTGACGGTTTTCAGCGCCGGAACGCTTTGCGGCAGCGCTTCATTTGCCCACGGCCGCGCCTACAACCTGATCGAACTCGACACCGCCAATCGGAGAGGATCTTTGCATGTAAGGGAGGCTCTGAACGGTGCAGGCGAAACCCCAATTTGGTGCCGCCGCGCCATCACTTCCGACCGAATGATTATCGAGTTTACCTTCGATCCGCCTCCGCAAGCCGCCGACGCAAGTTTGCGCCTGACGCAGCAGCTTAACGAGGCGGAGGTTCTTATCAGGAACAAGAATCCCGAAGAAGCGGCCGCCATCCTTTTGCCTATCGCAAAGAGGGAGCCGCTAGCTCGCCGCCTGCTACTTGATTGCTTAGTTACAACCAAGAATTCTGAAGCAATTGCCAAACAGTTCAATTCGCCACAGAGCGCAGCCGAGGCGATAGCGCTCATGGATGCACTTTGGGAAACAGACCGCCCAGAACTTCGGCGCTTGTTGGCTGATCCGGATATCAAAGCGCTATCGGATCGGTCGGTTGACGAGCTGCAGGCGAAGTATCAAGCGAGGCTGAAATGAACGCAGAAGTAAAAGAACGCATCTCCTTTGATGTGGAGACGAGCCGAATCCTGCAAATTTTAGCATCCGAGATTTATGACTCTCCGAAGGCGTTTCTACGAGAGAACGTTCAGAACGCGTACGACGCCACCCTTATGCGGTGCACGGCAGAATCATCCCCCCTGGCCGACCGAAAAATTGAGATCACTGTTGAACCTGCCCGGCTGACAGTTCGCGATGAAGGCATCGGCATGTCGGACGACGTACTGAGAAATAACTTTTGGAAGGCAGGGTCGAGCGGCAAACGTTCAGAGCTTGCTCAGCGTTCAGGCGTCATTGGAACGTTCGGCATCGGCGCCATGGCTAATTTCGGAGTTTGTACTGCGCTCCGCGTCGAGACACGCCACTTAGGATCGGAATTCACATTAATCAGTTCTGCCAGAAGGGAAGAGCTTCGAATTGCCCAGGACTGCATTGACCTTGAGCGAGTGAAAGACGAACGCGAGCCCGGTACGATTATCGTTGCCGAGCTCGATGCGTCGGCGCAGATCAGTGAGGAGTCGGTCCGGGAGTATCTCATACCTTACGTGCGCTTTCTTCCCGTTTCTGTTCTAGTCAACGGACAGAATATTAGCCAGCAGAGCTTCGAAAGTGCTATCGATGGCAGAGCCGCGGGATTCAAGTCGCTGGCCCCGCGACGAGTGCAGCGTGGCGATGTCGCAGGTGAAATGCAGGTTCTGCTCAATCAGCAAAGTCGGGTAATTGCGAGACTAAAAAACATTTCGCTTAATGGAGCTGAACTTACCGGCGAAGTCTTTCTTGCCCAGGACGGCGGCCAGACGCAGGGCTATCGCAATCACTTCGGCCTCGCGCCGATTCCAGTCTCTGGTAATTACAATTTTGGCGGTTTCGTCAACCTGAATGTTCTGCACCCTACTGCCGGACGTGAAGCCCTGAGCCGAGAGAGCATCGAACAAGTTGCACACATAGTATTATTGCTCGAAGCGGAAGTATCAAACGAGTTAGCACTAACCGACGCAGCAGATCAAAATCAAAACTTTCAGCAGTATATTCTAAACCACGGCCTCATCAACCTCGCGAGCCGCGTAAGCATCGGCGTTCTACCCTCAGGAGATGATTTGGAGCTGCAAAGCGTACCGTTGTTCGAGCCTGGCAAGCCCAAACTGTTTTACGCCGGTAGAGATGCAACCATTCTGAAAAAGTTCGGAACGGAGCAGGCTAATCTACTGCAGATAAGCCAAAACAATCCCCGCAGAAATCTGCAACAACGATACGTCCGAGAAATTTTGAAGATCGAAGAGGTTCCAGAGAAAACGATCGTTGAAAAAATCCCATCGTACAAATTGGGGTTTGAAGAGGCGATGTTCCTCGTGCGACTTCGCGGGGTCCTGCTGGATGAGTACCTAATGCCTGATGTCGATGCGGCTTTTGCAAAGATTAGTCACGGCGTTGCCTTTCACATAGAAAAGAAGAATGACGGACCGCTCGAGATCGCGATCAACGAAGACATGCCCGCGGTTAAGATGGTTGTTGAGTGCTACAAGACAGCGAAGGACGTGTTCGATGGATTTGTGAAGGACTTCGCGCGAGAGCACTTGTACCCGCAGATCCGAGACCATGTCCCCTCATCCACACGCCAAGGGAGAGATGCTCTTTATAAACGCCTGAAGGAAAATAAAGAGCTGTTCCGGTATGAAGTGAGTGAGTTTGGAAAAGTCGAGAGTCTGCTTGCTGACTATTTGTCAGGCAAGACCGACCTAGATCAAGTGCTTAGATCCTCGGGCGGCCGCGCGTCCACGCAGCGCCAGGAAGTCCGGCGAGATCAGGTCGGTAGTGTTGAAAACGAAATTCCAGGGATTATCGATGCGCCGCAGGCGGACCCCGAGGCTCCTGCAGAGAACAAACTGGAAGCGGCGCCGCCGATTCTTCGCACTGAGCTCTTGACCGATAAGAAAGTGCTTACGGTTTCTCAGGCATACGAGAAGCTGAATAACTTTCAAATGTTCCTGGCGTTATCTGAGCGTGCGACGAAGATCGAAGGGGAGTTTCTTCGTTATCCCCACACAACCAAGCTGATTTGGGGCAGTCATCGAGTCGTTTATATTTTCACGGATTCAGCCGGAGAGCTGAGTCTTTACTACGATATCGAGTTGAAACAACCATTGGAGAGTTCAACAACCGGCGGATCGATGTTTCGGACGACGACCATCATAACTCAGGACAGAATGTTTGTTCCTGTGCCGAAAGAACTTGAATCTGCGTTTCGCATTACAGACGGTGCCAAAGAGTTCTATGTCAGGTTTGACACGATACCCTAACGAACGGGTATCCTCGGTCTTGGAAGCTCGGCAATCGGCACGCTGGTCGAGCGCACGACGCGATTCACGATGCTCTTGCACCTTCCACGGTTGGCGGGGCATGGCGAAGCTCCGCGCGCGAAGAACGGGCCCGCCCTCGCGGGACATGGGGCCGAAGCCGTGCGCGACGCAATCACGCGCACCATCATAACTTTGCCCGAAGAGCAGCGCCGCTCGCTAACCTGGGATCAGGGAGCCGAAATGGCTCAGCACGATCGTCTCAAGCTCGATGCGGCTATCCAGGTCCACTTCTGCGACCCGCAAAGCCCTTGGCAGCGCGGCACTAACGAGAACACCAAAGGTTTGTTGCGGCAGTACTTCCCGAAGGACTCGGAAGTTTCCGCATCGGTTGGTTTGCCGAGAGCTTTTGTTCGGAAAAGGAGGCAACAACTTACAATTCGGCGCGGCTAGCGCGGACGTTCTGCGAACAACTACCTGGCTAAGTGTGCGTCGCAAAAGACGTCTCGTGGCGCGAGGCTGTGCTTCACGATCTGAATATGGCGGCACTTAATCAGTACGCTCGCAAATCGCGGTGCTCGTGGCTTTCGAGCAGCAAGACCCCTGCTAGAAATATGCCATAAAGTCAGGGCGTTATCCCTCACCTTTTGCACAAGAAGACGCGAGTAGCATTCGACTAGCTTGCGAATCGTTGTAGCGGCGGCTTTGATGCAACCATTGCGCGTTCAGCCCCGGGAAAAGATTAGTGCACGCAAAATTCGAAATGACCGACGGCAGGAGGAATCTCAAAGAAATCCTGTCGAGTTTTCCAGATGTTAGCCCTCATTGGAATGAAGCCCAGAATCGTTTCCAGTTCGTAGACCGGCTTCTTCTCGATTGCTTGGGATGGGAGCATCCGTTTATCGAGGTCGAGCGCCGTGACGACGCCGGCGGAAAGGCGGACTATCTGCTTGGCAAACCTGTTAGGGCTGCACTTGAAGCAAAGCGGGAAGCCGTTACTTTCGATTTTCTTCCGGCGCCGGGCACGACTGTCGTCCGGAAGCTGCGCCCTCTTGTGGAGGGATGTAAGGCACTCGAAGCTGCGGTATTGCAGGTCCTCTCGTATTGCAATTTGCACGGCGCGCAAATCGCAATTGTTTGCAACGGGCCGCAGCTCATATTTTTCCAGAGCCACATCCCCGGACAGTCCCCTCTCGATGGAGAGGCGTACGTCTTCAACGGCTTCGCCGCATATGTAGACAACTTCCCCCTGCTCTGGAAGTTATTGTCTCCAGAAGGTATCTTCGAGAATAGGGCGCTTCAGCAACTCGCGCACCTTCGCAACCCCCGCATTCCCCCTAAGGCATACACGGCCATCGCCGAACCAATGGCCTATCGCTACCGCAACGAGTTTCAGGAGAACCTTCGGACACTGGCGGAACTGTTGCTCGACACTGTCGAAGAGGACCCTGAATACAAGGACGATTTCTACAGCGAATGTTACGTTCCCCTAGAGGCAAATAACCGGAATTTGCTCCTTAGCAAGAGCATAATTGCTGCTCGATACAAGCGCGTGGGAGATACTGGAAGTGCGCCAGCCTCGTTCAGCACCTCGATCGAGGAAGGTGCGCTAAAAATCGACAAGAAAGTTGCCGTGAAGGCTATTGGGCTTCGGCCCATCGTAGTCATCGGAGACGTAGGTGTTGGGAAAACATCCTTCTTTGAGAACCTTCATGCAAAACTTAGCAACGAAGACAAAAGGGAGACGCTGTTCCTACATATAAATCTCGGAGAGAAAGCCACGCTTTCCGAAAATGTTCGAAGCTTTATACTCCAGAACGTTCCGGCGACGCTTCGGGCGACGTATGGAATTGATATCGACTCAAACGAATTCATAACTGAGCTTTATAAGTCGGAGATCAAGGAATTCGACAAAAGCCCACAGGGGAGGCTCAAAGCGGTTAGCCCGATGGAGTACGAGAAAGCCATCGTAGGGTTTCTCGTTGAGAAGGCTAAGCAGCGTGACCAACACCTAAAGGCGTCGCTGGAGCATTTGGCAACAAAGGACCAGAAGCAAATTCTGCTGGTTATCGACAATGCGGATCAACGCAGCTTTGAGACTCAGCAAGAAGCTTTCTTAATCGCTCAAGAGTTGGCGTCGTCTAGAAGCATGCTCGTCTTTGTTGCTCTCCGCCCGAGCACGTTCTATCAGTCCAAACTGACCGGTGCTCTCTCTGGTTATCAAAACAGATTGCTCACTATATCGCCTCCGCCTGCCGATGAAGTGTTGCGGAAACGGATCACGTTCGCTGTACGGGTGGCTGAGGGCCATGCTGCGCCGGGAGCGCTGGAGGGGGTTAGGCTCAACATTACAAGCATTGTTTATTTCTTGAAGGCGACGCTGCGTTCCATCAGGTCAAATCCAGAGATCCGGACCTTTCTTAGTAATATTACTGGCGGCAACACCCGCCTAGTGATTGAATTGATTACTAGCTTTTGTGGGAGCCCCAACGTTGAAAGTCGCAAAATTGTCGACATTCAAGCCACAACCCGCGGGTACAACGTACCACTGCATGAGTTCACCAAGCATGCCCTTCTTGGGGAGTATGCTCACTACAATCAGCTTTCGTCGTTGGTCGCATGCAACATTTTCGACTTAAGTACGGCGGATGTGCGCGAGCACTTTCTTTGTTCGCTTGTAATCGGCTATCTGGCGTCTCCGGCGGGCAACCGCAATAATGATGGGTTTGCATCTGCCTCAGATGCGGTCGACGAAATGCATCGTCTTGGGTTCAACCAGGACCAGACACGACAAGCATTACGGCGCCTCGCTGAAAAGAGGCTGATTGAAACACCCCATGGTCACTATCGCGAACTAAAGGTGGCTGAGGGGGAGGCCCCAGATCAATTTCCTTTCAGGGCGACATCAATAGGTCTTTACCACATCCGATTTTGGATCGGGTCTTTCTCTTTCTTGGATGCGACTTCGATTGACACACCGATCCTTGATGAGGACGCGCGGTCAACTATTTTTAAAACTGCCGGGTCCTTTGAAATCAAGGATCGATTCTCAAGGGCGACTACATTCCGCTCCTATCTTATTCGGTGCTGGCATGATGCCAATTTTTCGGCTCGCTATCTGGACCTGCCTCAAGTGTTCGCCGCACAACAAGGAAATTTTGACTCCGTTGAGAAATTCATAAAGAAAGGGAGTCGCAGGAGAACCTATTCGTAGTGGGTATTTAGGTCAGTTGAGCGTGACCTGAGCCCCAAAGGTCATCCAGCGATGGGCGGAATCCTTTGGTCATTTGAGCCTGTGTGGCTTGGTGATGCAACGGGACGGGGCGCGGAGCCCTCGACACAGCGCAGCGTCCCGTCCCGTTGCATGTCGGACGCTGTTAG